>CAYGAN010000256.1:0-5933 GCA_964347585.1 uncultured Planctomycetales bacterium
CACGGGCGGGATCAGCGAGTTGTGTCTGAGCTCAACGGTTCGCGGCGCGTACGATTGCGGCTATCTGTGCACGGTGGCCGAGGACGCCACCATCACCGGCTCCGCCGAGCGCCAGCACTGGGCGATGGAGTTCCTGGCACGCGACTACGCCTGGGTGACCAGCACGGACGGAATACTGAAGCATCTGGCCTGACCTGCACGATCCTGCGCAAAACACGTGGAATGGCTCATCGAGCGGGCGCGCTGTTCCCGGCCAGACAAGACCTGCCGTCGCGCGGCGCCCCCTCTATGGCTGTGTGCCAGCGGGCTTGCCCGAATCCCCAGCCGTCGTTACGACGATCAGATTGTCACTCTCCGCGGACATCCGCATCCTTCCCGGCTGCTCTGCGACCTCTTCTCCCGCGACTTGCATCCCAGGAGCGGGCGCCTCTATGTCGAAGCCAATCAACAGGGCAAGCCTGCCTGAAACAAAGCAGCGGTCCTCGATGTCAAAATAGGTCACGGAGGCACCTCTCGCGAAACAAGCGTATTTGCCCTGCAACTCGGGAGGAACGTCCACCCGGGAGATGTCGATGTCGGTCTCCAACTGCGCGCAAGTACGTCTCCCGATCCTGACGTAGTCCGTCAGGCTGATACGCAAGCGACCGGTCGCCATCAGTCGCGATCCCATGGCGTCGAATGGCAGCTCTGAAGCGACATTCAGGGATTCCCCGACCTTGAGCGCCTTCGGCGGCAAAGGGAACAGCAGTTTCACAAACATCTCCTGCCTTGCGTCGCGTGTCTTCAACGTTCCGTCTTCCTTCATCCCCTGAAGGACAAAGAGAGGCGCTGTGTACGCCATCGTCGTGGGCTGCCCTTCCTTTTCCGACTCGATTTCCATCGTCGTCTCGACGTCCTGTAAGACGAGGCGCGCCGTCCGGTCGGCCTGACCCTTGACGAATAGCGTTCCTTTGCTGCTGGTGCCAACGGACTCGCCCTTGGACGAGTCATGGGGCAAGTCTCCGGCGAATCGAGCTACGACCTTCTGCTCGTAGTCATACCGATAAACCCGGTTGTCCGAAAAGTCCCACTGCAGCATGGGTGGCGCCTCCGGAGCCTGTGCCCGGGAGTACTTCTTCCTATCCAGCTCTTTGAGGAATCGCGACTGTTTTGCAGGCTGGGACTCGGCGGCTCCCGCTGCCCAGCCTACAGAAGTGCTCGCGAGCACACCTGATAGGGCCCATACAACGCCCTTCCGCCTTCCCTCATGGCTATGGATGACGAATCGCCTTTTTATGTCTCTCTCCTTTGCCCTGTGGGCCAGAGATGGCCCTCCTGGCGACCAGTGGAAGACGATCCAGAAACGCAGATAGGAATGACGATGTTTGGATCGTCAGCTACCGCTGGTTACAGCTAGCCAGAGCCCACTTGGCGTTCAAGGGAACGGTCGGTCGGAAGACGGGACTGGAGCGGCCACGGACTCGTCGCTCGACGATGGATCGGGAGATCTCCGCACGCACGAAGGGCTCGCTGGTGCAATCCGTGTGGGCACCGGTCCAACCATATCTCTGGTACTTCGGCGACCAGGCAATGTTGACGATTTTTCCCCGGTGCCCGCCGGGCGGATGCAGACCGGTCATCCCTGCCGAATCCGTCCCGACCTTGCCGTCGATCGTACCCAATACGCGCACAGGCCCTTCAAGCACGCTGTCGTGCGGGGAATAGTAAACGACAACTTTGCCTTTGATGTTGCGCAAGGCCCTGCGCATGTCGTAGTCGTAAGACAGGCTGGATCCGAGCAGGACGATGTTGTTGACCTTGGCGGGGGGCTTGAGCGTTTCGACGGCCCAGACAGTCACGCCCGTCCCGGCGGATAGCGCGATGATGTTCACGTTATTGCCGGGGTATCGTCGCAGATAGTCTTGGATTTTGTCGGCCAAGAACGCGGCCCGCAGACGGGCCGCCGGGCGATTGACCTGATCGATGGCTGGATTAAACGACATCGTCCACAAATAGACTTCGACGTGGCCGGCGTAGCCGGCTGCTCTCAGGCCCGCAGCCACCTCCGCCACCCCGAAACCCCAGTTGCCCGCGCCGTCCAGGTAGTACGTCTTGCCGAACTGCTCGGTCGGATCGTTGCACCCGGCAAGCAGTGCCAGGGACGCTATGGCCGCAGCGATTCTCTTAGCTTGAAGCATCATACGAACACACCCGCTCCAACATCCACGAACGGACTTCGCCCCGCTAGCTGTCCTGCCCAATCTGCACGAACGCCACCGAGGTGCAGAAGTGCAGTTAGTCTAGATTGATCCGGACGTATCTGCAACACGGCCGTGAGCCTCGTATGCAGGCGCCCAGTGGCTAGGCTTGGCTACCGGCTTGACAGTGCTGCGCTGCGGGACGTAGGCTGAATGCCCTTGCGGCAGCGGGTGCTTAGTCGTCAGGTCCCATTGGGGGCGCAATTGTCGTGCCGTTTCGCTTACCCCGTAGCGTCCGCAGCGTCGGCCGGCTTCAGGCCATCGCCCGCGTCCTGACCCGACACGGGTTCGGTCACCTCGTCGAACGACTCAATCTGGTGCGTTATGTCCCGTTCGGTCGGCTCCGTCGCGCGGTCAAACCCGTGGATGTCTCAGAGACTCCCTCGAGCATCGGCCGGCGGCTGGTGATGGTGTGCGAGGAGCTCGGCCCGACGTACATCAAGCTGGGCCAAATGGTCTCGACCCGGCCCGACCTGCTGCCGGGGCCTGTCATCGAGCAGTTGCGCAGACTTCAGGACCACGTGGCACCGTTCGACTCGGCGCAGGCCAAGCGCATCATCGCGGATGATCTGGGCGCCCCCGTCGAGCAGTGCTTTCCCGACATGGATGATGAGCCGTTCGCCAGCGGCTCGATAGCACAAACTTACCATGCACGCACCGGCGACGGGCAACGGGTCGTGGTCAAGGTCAAGCGCCCCGAGATCGAACGGGTGATCCGCCTGGACATGCACATCCTTCGCTGGATCGCCGAGACCGTCGAGCGCGCCATGCCGGAGATTGCCGCATACCGGCCTCGCATGATCGTAGATGAGTTCGAACGGACGATCGGGCGGGAGATGGACTTCCTCAACGAGGCCTCCGCTACCTCACGGTTCGCCGAAGCCTTCCACGCCGACCCGACGATGCGCGTCCCGCAGGTCCGGTGGGACCTGAGCGGCCCGCGCGTCCTGACGTTGGAGGACCTCCCGGGGGTATCGATCTACCGCATGTTGGAGGGTACCACAGACGTGCGAATCGACCGCGACCTGGTCGCGCGGAACCTGGTCAAGGCGTTCCTCAAGCAATTCTTCGAGTTGGGCATGTTCCACGCGGACCCGCACCCGGGGAATCTGTTGATCTCGGCGCCGGCTCGCATCGGCCTGATCGACTTCGGCATGGTCGGCCAGGTGGACGACGAGCTGGCAGGCCAAATGGTCATCGGGCTGATCGCCGCGGTGAACAAGCAAGTGGACGTTGTCATCGACGTGCTGGCCGACGTAGGAGCTTTGGGGGCGGATTCCGATCGCGCCGAGCTCAGGCGGGGCCTGCGGGAGCTGCTGGACAAGTATTACGGCCTGCCGCTCAAACGCCTGGACATGCAGACCATCTTCATCGAGGTGACCGACCTGATGCGCCGACACAACGTAACCGTGCCGCGCGACTTTGTCCTTCTCGGCAAGAGCCTGGTGACGGTGGGGGGGGTGGCCCTGCAGCTTGATCCGGACCTGAATCTCGTCGAAGCCATCCGCCCCCGCATCGGTGAGATGCTCACGAAGCAATTCTCAGCGGATCGCGTGGCCAAGACCATCGGGCTGTCGATCTGGCACACTCTGAACATCCTGAAGAACGCACCCGGGCAAGTGCGCGACGTGATGCGACGACTGGCACGCGGGCAATGGCAGGTCAACGTCCGGCACCGGAACCTGGATTATCTGGCCAGCGAGCTGGACCGCTCCAGCAACCGCTTGGCCTTTTCCATCGTGATCGCGGCGATCATCATCGGCAGCTCGTGGACGATCACCTCCGACAGAGAGATCGGGCTGATCCCATTATCGGCCCTGGGAATCATCGGGTACCTTTTCGCGGGGATCATGGGGCTCTGGCTGGTGGTGGCGATTCTGCGTAGCGGGAGGATGTCGTAAGGGGCTGGGGCGCAATGGCGGGCCGGCCGGCAGACCCAGGCCGCACGACCGCTATGAGCCGCACGTAAGTCACGGCGCCGGCAGAATTTTGCGGGAACGAGTTGATTTTCCACGACCAAGTTTCTATAAGTGATATGGAAGCTGTCGTGTCCCCTTTCAACGGTCCCGTGTCTCTTTCCCCGAGAGGCACGGGATTTTTTTGCCCCCCAAGCCAGGCCGCCCGACCCGAGCAGGGGGCATGGGCCCGATCGGACCTGCCGGACAAGCCCGCTGAACTTGATCCGTGACCCCCGCGGCCCTAAAGTAGCTGGCACGCCGGCGTAGCTCAACGGTAGAGCACAGCTTTCGTAAAGCTGGGGTTGAGGGTTCGAATCCCTCCGCCGGCTTCACGCTCAACTGCTCGCAAGCCCGATGAACCAGACGCCCAGCAGCTTCCGTGTCCTGTTGTTGACGGTAGGGGTGACGGCAGCGGCCGTGCCGGGCTGTGTCAAGCCGGTTCCGGGTCCTGTTGGTCAGGTGGCCGACGCGTGGGAGTCACCTCCGCCTGCGGAGCAGGTCCTGATCCTCCGGCCGGCGTCGCCCGGCCCAGCCCCGCGGAGCCCATCCCTGCCGGATCGGCCCATCGCCGCTGTCAACGGCGCCGAGATCAGCCGCGAAGAGTTCGTACAGCTGCTCTTGGAAGGCCATGCCCTGCCCCTGCTCGAGGCAATGGTCATTCTCCAAGCGGCGCGTCAACGAGCAGAGTCGCTGGGGATCCACGTCACCCAGGCCGACATCGACGCGGAGTATGAGCGTCAGTTGATCGAGCTGAGCTCGCCACTGGGCAGCACGAATCCGTCGCCGCCGAATCGTGGTCTCGGTGAACAGATACTGCAACAGATTCTCACCAAGCGAAACATGTCCCACCGTGAGTACATGCTACTGGTCGAGCGGAACGCCTGTCTGCGCCAGATCGCCGCCAGCCAAGTCAAGGTCACCGATGACATGCTGCCGGCGGAATACGAGAGGGCCTACGGCGAAAAGGTGCAGATACGACACATTCAACTGGCCAGCCGCAGCGAGGTCTTGCGCGTCCAGGCGTTGCTCAAGGCCGGCTCGGATTTCGCGACCGTGGCTCGCGAACACAGCCGCAACAGATTGACGGCACCAAAGGGCGGATTGCTGCCGGCGTTCACCCGCGACGACGACGTGCCGAAGCCGATGCGAGAAACCGCATTCGCCCTGAAAGAAGGCCAGGTCTCCGCGCCCATCTTCGAGGATAACTGGTTTCAAATCATCAAGCTCGAGAAACGCTTCCCGCCCAGCGAAGTTCCAATCGCGCACATGGCCGAACAGCTTGGTCAGCGAATTCGCGATCGCCTGATCCGCCAGCGAATGGACAAGTTGGTCGAAGAGCTGTTCCGAGATGCCGACGTGCGGATCCACGATCCGCAATTGCGTCGCCAGTTCGAGCAGAGGCACTCCGCGCGGCGAACCGCAGCACGGCCGGGTTAGACACAGCCGGTGCTGGTGCAATGCCGCGACCACGGCCGGAGGTACCTCGACTCAGCAGGCCTGGCCCCCCGGGGGGCTGCTGCCGATATAATGGTGACATGCCTGACTTCGTGATCGAACCATCGCAGCGGATTCAGCGGCTGCCGCCTTACCTGTTCGGGCGGATCAACGCGCTCAGACACAGCAAGCGCCAGGCGGGCATCGACATCATCGACCTGGGCATGGGCAACCCGAACGATCCACCACCGCAACTGGTCGTCGATAAGCTGTGCGAGGCAGTCAGGGACACGCGAAACCACCG
>CAYGAN010000257.1:0-5782 GCA_964347585.1 uncultured Planctomycetales bacterium
TGGAATCCGACCGGTCAGCTGCATATCATTCGGCGCGCGGGGTAGGCTACGTCGTCGCAGAGGGGACTTCCACAACTGGTAGATACGGGCTCGGCGCGCCTGCCGACGAAGCAGTTGCCGAGGTACCCGGGAAGGGCGAAACCACAGCGGGGCCCGATCGGCACCGTTCGCCTCAGCTCGCCGTGAGCCGACACGGGCCCCGCCAGCCTCTATTCTACCTACACACAGGGGATGGTACTGTGGCAAATCGGTTCGCGACCCACTACTGGAATACCCACACCTAACGGCGCGAGCCCTCTCGAACCGGTTGGCTGCAAGCCCTGCTCCGATCGATCGTCGTGTGCCGCGGTCGAAATGGCTGGCCGGTGTCGCAGTCGCAGGGCCCGCCGCACTTCCCGCACAGCTCACGCGACTACTCCAGCCGCTGGTCCTCAGGTATCGCTACCGCCATGTCGCCCACTTGCCTCAGCGTAATGTCTTGATAGGAGTGAGGGTCCGGTTTTCCGGTTTGCTTGAGCCGGCGGTCGCGGATGGTTTCGAGCTGACGCAACATTCTGTCTCGAAGGCCGGGTTGCTGCTCGGCTAGGTTGTGCTGTTCTTGCGGGTCCGCCTGCAAGTCGTACAACTCGAATTCGGGCCGCCCGTGCATGTCGGATTCGGTCAATCGCTGGATGAGTTTGTGCCGCCGCGTCCGGAGCCCGCGTTTCTTCATCCACGTGCACTCGGTGATGTACAGTTGCGGATGCAGCTCCCTTCGGCGCCGTTTCGCGATGGCCGGGAGCATGCTCCGGCCCTCCAACTCGTGGCCGGCCAGAAGTTCGTGATGCCCGAGCAGCTCGAGCACGGTCGGAACGATGTCCGTCAGGGTCACCGTGCCCTTAACACGTCGGCCTGTCGGGAGCCGCGAAGGACACCGCATGATCAGAGGCACATGAAGGTTCGTTTCGTACATGCCGTGGTGATCCCACCACATTTGGTGCTCGTCCAGCTCCTCGCCGTGGTCCGAGGTGAGAATCAGCAGCGTATCTTCGGCCTTGCCGGCTTCGTCCAGGCGTGTCAGCAGCTCGGCCAGGCACGAGTCGCAGTAGGCGATCTCGGCGTCGTACAACGCGTTGACGTCCTCGGGATCGGTCACGTCTCCCATGCCGCCAAGCCAGTTCGCGAAATAGAATCGGAAGGCGTCGTAGCCGGCCCACATCTGGTCCAGCGCGTGGATGCTCGGGTCTTTCTCGTTGCGCGAACGGCTGTAGAACATCCGGTTGAACGGCGGGGGAGCCAGGTACGGCGTGTGGGGGTCCCAGTAGTGCAGGAACAAGAAGAACGGTTGCCGGCGGCCGATAGCTTCTTCGAGCACCTCGAAGGCTGCTTTGTTGACGGCCTCAGCCTTGCGCCAGGGCCCGGAGGTGTCCCGCTCCCAACTGTAGCCCTGATAGAGTTCGTAGCCGCGATTGAACCACCGACCGAGGTTGTCCGCCGCAGCCGTGAAGTAGCCTGCCTGTTGCAGCAGCTGTGCCAACGTCGGGATCTCCTCGTCAAGCTCCACCCTAGCCGAACCCTGGCAGACGATCTGGTGGCTGAACACGTCTCGCCCCGTAAGCATGTTCGTGTGCCCTGGGTGGGTCGGGATCGAAGGGCTGATGCACTTCTCGAACACCACGCCTTGTTCGGCAACACGGTCAATGTGTGGACTTGTCCGACGGCTGAACCCATAGCAGCCGAGACGGTCAGCCCGAAGAGTGTCAATGCAGATAAGGACAACATTCATCTGCCGCAGCTCCGTTGTGCTAGCCATCTCTTCGACAACGTGACACCGGGATCTATCAGCGGATCCGCCGCATAGCCGTGCCGTTCCAGGTTCTGACTGACCCACTGCTGAAGCTCATCGAGCATCTCGTCACGGATGTCGGGGCGCCCCTCGGCCAAGTTCTCGGTCTCTTGAGGATCAGCAGCCAGATCATACAACGCCATGTCGGGCTGGCCGTACAGCTCGTCCCAAAGGTAGTGAATCAGCTTGTACCGGCCGCGCCGGATCGACCGCGCCGCCAGCCAGGTGCACTCCGAGCAGAAGACCGCTCGATCGTCACCGAACTCGTCGTCGCCCCGTAACAGCGCCGCCTTCGACGAGCCGGTAACGCCTGCAGGAGCCGGGGCCCCGATAAGCTCTAGCAGGCTCGGCAGCAGGTCTTGATGCTCGATGATTCCTGCCACGCGCCGGCCGCCCGACAGGCCACCTTCCGGATACCGAACGATCATCGGCGTCCGCACGACGGCGTCGAACAGACCATGATGCTCGAAGTATATGCCGTGCTCGGTCAGCGATTCCCCGTGGTCGCCGATGATTAGCACGCACGTACGCTCGTCGATACCTGCCGCCCGCAGCCTGGTGAACACCCGCCCAAGTGAGTCGTCGCAGAACCGAATGGCCCCATCGTACAGGCCGCGTATGTAGTCAACGTCCCTTACGTCCGTCCCCAGCTGTCGGAACCAGGTGTCTTGCCAAATGTCCATCATCGGGCGATCTGCAAGTTCGTCCAAAGACGGGCGGCTTGGTGCTGCCGGATCGCCGTCATAGAACAAGCGACGATAACTCGTCGGGGGTAGGTAGGGCGTGTGCGGATCCCAGTAGCGCGCCATGCAAAAGAAAGGTTCCCGGCTGGCGTCCAGCAGATCCATCAGGGCCTCGCCAACGCGGTCCGCGGGGATGGTCACTGCGTGCGGCTCGGGGCCGCTTGGAGGCCACCAGCGCTGGAATCCGCGCGAAAAGTCCGGGCGCTTTCGGGCCATCTCGTCGATTCCAATGGTCTGATAGCCCTCAGCAGCAAGTACCTCAGTCAGCACCGCCGCATCGGCAGGGATGAATGTCCCGCCGCCGTGCGCGACTACACCGTGGGCGAGCGGCGTTCGCCCCGTCAGCAGCGTGGCCTCGGCCGGCTGCGTCGGAATACCGTTGGCTAAGAACTGATCACAAACGACGCCCTCCGCCGCCAGCGAGGCAATGGCAGGGCTGGTTTGGTGAACGTAGCCATAGCAGGAGAGATGATCCGCCCGAAGCGTGTCGATCATGATCAGCAGGATGTTCGGCAGCCGCGTCATCGTTTGCCGCTCGTTGACCGCCGGCCCCTTTGTTGGGATCGTCCGAACTCGAACAGACTGAACACCCCACGAACGCAGACAGTTGGACAGGATTGCCAGCGCTTCGCTGCAGCTGGCCGGATCGCAAAGCGCCGCGAGCCGGCCTAACCCTGGACCTCGACGATGGTGCCCTTCTCGAAGCTTCGAATGGCCCCCTCGATGACCTCTTGTGCCGCCAAGCCGTCCTCGCCCGACGCGACGATCTTGTCTGGCGGATCGCCGGCGG
Organism: uncultured Planctomycetales bacterium; assembly: GCA_964347585.1. Taxonomy (GTDB): domain Bacteria; phylum Planctomycetota; class Phycisphaerae; order UBA1845; family CAYGAN01; genus CAYGAN01. The sequence continues at coordinate 3,359 of CAYGAN010000257.1, forward strand.
TCAGCTGATCGATCCATTTGTTGATTCGATTGCTGAACGTATCGCCGAAGCTGCCCACCTGACCCATGATCCCGTTGTGCCACACCGTCAACTCATCACTGCGCCTCGGGTAGAAGACCAGTTCTTCGAAGCAGTTCTCGATGACCAGCCGTCCTTCGCTGCCCAGCACCTCGCACCGTTCCAGGTTGTGCCTCGGGTTGCTGTCGTAGCTGCCGGTCAGGTGGCCCACTACGCCGTTGGCGAACTCCATATTGACCTGGGCGTTCGAGTAACAGACTCGCGGCCCGTCGGCCTTCGGCCCGCGCGAACAGAACGCCTGCACGCGCTTGATCGGACCGCACAAATAACGCATCACGTCTATGCTGTGCGGATGCAGCGCCCGCAGGTGAAACCATGGGGAGCTCTCGTTCGGATTGTCGATCCACATGGTCATGTTGATCATGAGCAATTGTCCGAGCCTGCCCTCGTCGATCCAGCGCTTCGCACGGTAGGCCGGCTCGACGAAGCGGTGGTTGAGGTTAATGCCCAGCCGGAGCTGCTTCTGTCCTGCCAGGGCGACCATCTCGCGACCTTCTTGGATCTTGTTGGAGATGGGCTTTTCGCAGAGCACGTCCAAGCTGGCGCGCAGACACTGCATGGTCGGTTCGTAATGATCGCCGCCGTTCTCGAACCCACCCGTGCAGACGTTGACGAAGTCAAGCTCCTCGGCTTGGAGCATCGATTCAACATCATGGTAGGCCTTCACGTCGAGCCGCTTCGCAGCCGCGCCCACCTTGTCCTTCGCAACGTCGCACACAGCTACCACCGACGCCTTCGGATGCGCGGCGATGCAGTCTGCGTGCCGGTTGCCGATGCCTCCCATTCCGATCACTGCTGCACGAAGCATGATCATCCTCCGAATCATTCGCCGGGGCCGAATTCCCGGCGGGCCGGCCGGGCCCTGCGCGCAAGCGAGCGACTTGCGGTGCTCGTGAGTTCTCAGGCAAACAGAGGGCTGAGCCTGTCAAAGGAGGTCTTCACGATCTCGTTGACCTTGGCCAGGTCAAAGTCCTTGGTCCCTACGATTTCGAGCACGGCGTACTTGGCCTGGCCGATGCGCTTCAGCGCCGAACAGATCGCTGCAATGTTCATCGCCCCGCCGCCGGGCACCTGCGTCTCGGGCGGGCCGATGGGAATCTCGCGACTCAGCGTGTCGCGGATCCGTGCGGTGACGACGTACTCGGCAACCGTGGGAATCGTCTCCTCGGGGTCCTCCTTTGTGGGCGTCCGCCAGAGATGGCTCGCGTCGATGTTCAGCCCAACCCAGCGCCGATCGACCTGCTGCATGAACCGCTTGGCCGTGATGGTGTCGTAAACGGCGGACCGAACGTGCGGCTTGATGGAGATCTTCACATTGTTGTCCGCGGCAGCCTTGGCCAGGTCGTTGATATTGGCCACCACCTGTTTGAAGCTTTCTTCATCATCGGATTGCCCGCCCGAGCCGGTGGTCAGCGCCGGTGCGCCCAGCCGCGACGCCAGCCGCATGAGCTTCGTAAAACGCTGGCGACCCTGTGGGCTCGTGATGTCCCCGGACGCGCCGATCGATTCGATGACCAGCCCATGCTTGGCAATGGCTTGCTTAATCCCCTCGCAGGTCGCCTCGTCGGCATCGGGCGAGAGGTGCTCGGCCATCCCGCCGATAGCGCACAGCTCAATGGCCTTGTAGCCTATCTGTGCGATGTTGCTCAACGCGGCTTGTAGATCGTGCCCGCCATACAAGATCGTGCTACAGCCCAGTTCCACGTGCCGCTCCTTTCGTGGTTTCACTCGTCAGGATTACTTCATCCTTGCTCCAAGTGAGACGATCCCGTCGCCCCGCGGAGCGAGAAAGGTAGGTAGCGGGACAATCAAAGTCAAGGCCCGCCAGCTACACGGACTACGCTTTGTCTCTGGACTCGCTTGGAACCGCTGGGTCGGCTCGGGCGTCTGAACAGATAGCAAGAGACGATTGCAGTTTGGGGGCTGATTCGTCGGCTGAAAGGAGGTTCGGTTGTGTTTCGTTTGGTCCATGCGCTGATGGCCGGCTCGATTCTGGTGGCGGTGCCCGCGGTGGCGTGGGCTCAGGAGGCCGGCCCGGACGAGCTGACAGCTGCTGAGGCCTACAAGGCGGCGCGGGAGGCACTGGCGGCGAACCGGTTTCCGCAGGCGGCGGACTGGCTGGAGATCGCCCTGGCTTCCGAGCCGCAGCGGGCGGACTGGTGGCTGCTGCTGGGCAACTGCTACCACCGGATCGAAGCGCGTCAGGCCGACGAGGCCCGCGCGTACGAGAAGGCCCTGCAGCTGGATGCCGGTTTGCTGACGGCGGCCCGGCGGCTGCTGACGCTGGCGGGGTGGTTCGGCTCGGCCGAGCAGAACGACCGACCGCGTGCCCGCGCGATCTACCAG
>CAYGAN010000258.1:0-698 GCA_964347585.1 uncultured Planctomycetales bacterium
CCCGACATTAGGCAAAGTACAATCCCGGCCACACATGTCAGATCAATCGTGCGGCGCAATGCTTTCCTGTCCATGGTAATTCGCGGGTCCTGCTATTCGTTGCCCGCGCCCTGTCCCAGATCTTCTATGGCCCTTGTCACTCTGGCTCTGAACGCAGATAGATCTTTTACTCGTGAGGCAACGTAGTGCGGAGCGGGCTGAGACCAATAGTACTCGGGAAACTTGCATACATACGCAGCCAGGGCAATGCCCGCTTTCCTACCATAAGGCGTGCCCCTGTCGATCAGAGCCAGAATCTCCGGGAGGTCGCTCTGCCCGGCCCGATAGTAGAGGGTCTCGAGTGCTGCACCCTCGAAGGATGGGTTGATGTTGCTGCCGTTTTTCAAACACGCGAGTCCGAAGCGCACCACCTTGTCGCGATCTTGCTCTCGCATCAAGAGAACGTGGAATAAGTGTGCCAGCGCCTGGCGCCCGCGCAGATCACGAGCTTTCACCACCGCAAGTAGCGACTCCTCCGAGCCTTCCAGCAAAACTGGCGCCGCTTCTGCGAAGCCGGGTGCCCGGGCCTTGCCGTCTCTGGCCTCGGCCAGAGCAGCACGGAAGTTTGCGATGATCTGCGCCCGCATATCGTCGCTGCATCGTACGACCTCGAATTCGGCTGATGCGGCCAAGGTCCGCTCGCGAGGCTGTCGCCCGTC
>CAYGAN010000258.1:708-5729 GCA_964347585.1 uncultured Planctomycetales bacterium
GGCGCCGTCCGCTCCCGCCTCGCCCGTCGGGCTCGCGAACAATCCGAAGCTGATACAAGTATACACTCACTGTTATCCGGTAGTTGCCTGGCGAGAGCGGGCCGGTTACGAGTTGGAGCGGGAATGACTCACAAGGGAGCGCCGGGTTGTACCTGCGCACCCCACAATCGACGAAGCGGCCATCAGGATCGGCAAGAGCTTCCGTGTCTGCAATGAGCACCTCGCCAGGCGGCGATTCCACGCATACGCTTACCTTCGGCCAGTCCGGATTCCCGGCCAGACTGCCTCGAAACGATTGGGGCCACAGGCCCGGGAGATATCGAAGCTTCACGGAGACCAGCTGCAACTCATGCACCCTGGATGGACACTCGATCTCCAGCCGCGTCGGCCCGCCATTGCTAAGCGCCTGCGCAGTTATCGCAGGCCCAACTACAAGCCACGTCACCAACAGCATTGTGAACCTCCTAGCTGGCCGGTACCCTTACTGCGGGCCGGGTGCCGTGCCCTCGCGATAGCACGGGCATGTCTCGTCCCGTCCGGGCGCGGAGTGTGCCACTGCTCTTGAGCAGTGCTAGCGCACAACCCGGAACACACCTACTCGATCAGCCATCCTTACGCTCCGCGAGAGCATGGCACGCGACCCTCCTACGTCCGGCGAGTTAGTGCTACACCTTCACGGCTTGGGCACGACAGGCCGGTAGCCGAAATCTCCCCCCACGATCTTGCCTGTCTCGGCGTCGATCCACATCTCCATGTTGTAGTAGCTTCCGGAGGGGTGATTCAGTTTGAACCGGCAGATGTACGCTAGGCGGAGGGGGTGGCTGGGAGAGCGCGACGGGCGACGACCGTCTCGAAAAGCGAAGTCGGCACGAACATACTGTGGCGGCTCGACCTCCAGGGTCTCCGGACGGTAGGAGAAACCGCGCTCCCGAAACCTTTCAGCGTGAGGAGAAGGTCCCTGCAAGTAGTCTTCTGTGATCCCGCGGAGTTGGTCCCCAGCCACTTTGACAGCCGGGTCTGGGGGGACCGCCTCTGATATCTCATAGGAATACCGGGATAGCTCACGCGCCTGGTCATGGATGATGAAGGAGACTGCCTCGCCGAAGAAGGGGTAGCCCCTATGTGATCGGAAGTACACGATGTGCCAGCCGCGGAGGTCATGCCCTTTGTGGAACGTCACCCGAGGCTCTCCCAACTCGAGCCGTTCGCGGTCCACCTGAAATGCCGTGAGGAAATCCCGCTCATCAATGATCCGTTTCGCCTCCTCGGCGGTCATCTTCGGTCGCTCGTATTCGATCGCAAGGGGGTCTGGCCCCTCACTGCGAGGGCGGTAGTCGTACGGTGGGTACACACGTTCCAAGCGAGCATTGTAGAAGTGAACGACCCGACCACTCTCTTCGTCTAGGACGACGTCCCAATCGTCGCAGAAGACGTTTACCTCTTGACGGCCTCTCCAGCGATCGAACCGCGATACGGCCTTCGCCTTCCTGAGCTTCCTCGGGGGCGGCGACGAGAGCGTGATGCCTGCCCGCGCCATTCGCTCGAAGACCGCGGGCATGTATGCCTCGGCCATCCGACGGGCGCTAGGAGCGGAGGTAGTGCTTGAGCCCGGCACGTTGACCATAAGCCCTAACGCTATGAGTGGCGCGTTCATAACCGGCACCATCCTTCCGACGGGAGGTTTAGGGTGTTGCGTCGATCTTCAATGAACCGTCGGTCCCGCAAAAGTTGTACATGGACTTATAGGTTGTTTTCCACGCGGCTGCGGCTGCGCTAGCCAGCGACTTTCCTTGGTTGCAGTCAGCAAAAAAGCTCGTAGCAAACTCGGTTGACTGCAGCGGGTTGCTCTCACCTTCCCAGCCGAGATACGCGGACTGTGCCACTGCTCTTGAGCAGTGTTAGAGCACAACCCGCAACACACCTACTCCATCAGGCATGCTCACGCTTCGCGAGAGCATGGCACGCGACGTGGCCAAGGCTCCCGCGGACCGACGAGCTTGGCGCCGAGGTTGTCCGAAGCCCGAATAATACAGCGCGAGGACTACAGCTGCTATGACAATATTTGCAGCCCAACTGGCCGTGCTCCGGAGTCACCGATCGGCTGGCAGCACGGGACAGACGCGCACACCCGGTGCGCCGAAAGCCGGGGCAGTCGAGGATGCCAGGATCGACAGCGTGGTTGCCTCCGCGGCTCCTCCCAAGGCGTACCGGGCCTCGGTGGGACAATTCGTGCTGACGAAGGCTTCGTAAATGCGCGTGATTCGCCCGTCTGACTCGCGACAAGGACCGCTGCGGTCATCTGCCCAGCGGGTTGCCGATATAGTTGCGGTGACAACCCCCGCACAGGTCAAAACGAAACGCCCTATAGACCTGATCCTCTACCTCGTCCGGCGAGGTCTGCTTCAGCTGATCGATCAGCCGCTTGATCTCCGCCTTGTGGTCGCGCTTGAGGTCCGCCTCTGTGATCTCCAGTGGCCCGGCGGCTGCAAACGCCTCCACGCGTACGATGTACCGGGCTGGGTCGTTGGCCTCGAGCGATCGACCACAGATGTCACACTTGTATCGAATCACGTAAGGCGCCTTGGCGGGCCTACAATCAGGTCGGTCGAACCAATCGAATGGCCTTATTCGGCGGGCCGATCTCGAGCATCGACACCTTTCGACTCAGGAATGTGACACCTGGCACCACCGCTGCAATACGTCTCGCGCGGCGCCGGAGTCAATGGCCTCGGCCGCCTTTGCCGCAGCCGATTTCAGGTCTCCCGCCAGACCGGCTACCAGGATCGCCGCCGCCGCGTTGAGCAGGGCATGGTCACGCTGGGGTCCTTCTCGGCCGTCAAGGATCGCGCGCACCGCCTCCGCGCTGGCCTCCGGCGAATCGACGGTAAGGTCTTCGAGTCGGCCTCGGGGCAGCCCTGCGTCCTCAGGCGTAATCAGATACGTCGAGACGCTGCCTTCGCTCAGTTCGCTGACCTTCGTCGGCCCGGAGATCGTCAGGTCGCACAGGCCGTCCATTCCGTGAACCACCATCGCGCGGATCGCGCCGAGCTGGCGGAATACCTCAGCCAGCGTTTCGGTCAGTTCCGCCTGTGGCACGCCGACCACCTGGCGCGCAGCCCCGGCCGGATTCGTCAGGGGGCCGAGCAGGTTGAAGATCGTGCGGATGCCGAGCGCCTTGCGGACCGGGGCGGCATGCTTCATCGCCGGGTGCAGCTTCACCGCGAACAGGAACGCGATGCGCGTCTCGCGAAGACACTGCTCGACAACGGCGACGTCCGCTTCGATGTTGACTCCCAGTGCAGCCAGGACTTCGGCGCTACCGCTGGCCCTGGTGTTCGTGCGGTTGCCGTGCTTGGCCACGGTCGCGCCGGCCGCCGCCGCGATGATCGCCGCGGTCGTCGATACGTTAAACGTGCTGATCCCGTCCCCGCCCGTCCCGCACGTGTCAATGCAATCAGTCTCGCAGTGGATCGGCGTGACCTTGTCGCGCATGGCCTGGGCGGCACCGGCAATCTCCTCGACGGTCTCTCCCTTGGTGGCCAGTGCCGCGAGCAAGGCCGCGATCTCGGCCTCACTCACCGCCCCGCTCATGATCTGCTCGAACCCTGCCCGCGCTTCACTGCGCGTCAGATCCTGCCCGGCCGTCACCTTGGAAAGCAGCTCTTTCATAGCTCCTGACAGTCCGCTCCTGCCGAGGCCCGCGTAGTGTAAACGAGGGCCGGCTTGGCGTGTGTTGCGTCGTAGCGCTCGCCGACGGCGGATCGCAACGGCCCGATGGCCGCATTCTCAACCAGCGCGATCGCGCACCCGCCGAATCCGGCGCCCGTCATTCTCGCCCCGTACACCCCGTCCACTTCGGACGCGATCTCCACCAAGGCGTCCAGCTCGGCGCAGGAGACCTGGTAGTCGTCCCGTAGTGACGCGTGTGATTCATACATCAGTTGGCCGAACTCGTGAACGGCCCCTTGCTTGAGTGCCTCAACGGCTTGCAGCACGCGATGGTTCTCGGAGACGACGTGGCGGCACCGGGCCGCTATGGAAGGATCCATCTTCGAGCTATGTTGTGAGAGCATATCCATGTTCACGTCGCGGAGCGCCTGCACCATCGGATCGACCTGCTGGAAGTAGTTTACTCCCTCTCGGCACTGCTGCTGCCGCAACGGGTACTCACTCGCGCCAATGTTGTGTTTGACCTGGGTGTCCATGATCACCACGCTCGCGTCTTCGGGCGCGAACGGGACGTGGTCGAACTCCTGCGACCGGCAGTCCAGCAGCAGGGCGGTGGACTCACGCCCGAGCAGGCAGATGAACTGGTCCATGATCCCGCAAGGCGAGCCGACGTACTCGTGCTCAGCGCGCTGACAGAGCAGCGCCAACTCGACCGTCTGCAGAAGCTCACCGCAGATCGCCAACAATGCCTTGGCCACTCCTACTTCGAGTGCCGCCGAGCTGCTCACTCCCCCGCCGATCGGCAGTTCGGTAAGAATCAGCAAGTCGGCCCCCGGCAAGTCAAGTCCCTTCTCTTTGAGCAGAGCGGCGACGCCCCAGACGTAGCTGGCCCACTTGGGCTGAGCCGGCGGAATGGCTTCGTCCAGCGACCACGAAGCCGTCTGGTCCTTCGTGGCCGAATGAGCCCGGACCACCCGGTCGTCGCGCGGAGCGGCAGCCACATGGGTGGCCTGCTCCATGGCGATCGGCAGGACGAATCCGTCGTTGTAGTCGGTGTGTTCCCCGATCAGGTTGACCCGTCCTGGCGCGCGCGCCAGGAATCGGGGCGAGCGGCCATCGAATCGCTCGGCAAAGCAGGACCGCAGCTCAACAGTGTTGACCACGCTGCAACCTCGTTGGATAATCATCCGCGGCAACTCTAGGGAGGGCCTCAGATGGTGTCAAGCTGAAGCCCGATCGGAGCTGTCGGTCCAACCTGGATTGTACTCAGCAGGAGACAAAGCCATGCCTTTGGTATCGACGCGCGACATGTTCGCAGCGGCCCTGGACGGCGGCTTCGCGGTCGGCGCCTT
>CAYGAN010000259.1:0-648 GCA_964347585.1 uncultured Planctomycetales bacterium
GGCCATTTCTGGATCGCCGGCCCATTGAGCCTGCTGCTGGCCGGCTCGCTGGTGCTCGTGGCGCACGTTCACGCGGCCGATTCCGCGGCGCCGGAAGCAACTGGTGAACCTGCGGGCGCACAACCAGCGTCGGCCAAAGAGCCATCGCCGGACCCTCAGGGCGTCTCAAGTCGGATCACATCAGAGCCGGAAAACGCCACCCCCAGGACCACGATCATCGAGACCGACTTCAGCGATCTCGAGGCGGAGCTGCATTCAGCCAGGAAGAGATTGGCCGAGCAACGTGCGATCCTTACCCCGGCGCTGGATGTCATCAAGGCGTTCTACGCCTTCCGCGACGCGCTGTACGAGCGGGACGTAGCGGAGTTGCAGCGCCGCTTCAGGCCGAACGGCCACGGAAGGGGACGTCAAGCAATTGCTTGCCGATCTAAAGGCACTTGGAATTGACCAAGATGAAGACAAATACCACCCATGGGTCGTCGGAGATGTCAGCATTCCGGAGGACAAGACAGCTACGCTTATCATGTGCCGAGACTTCAGTTCGCCGCAGTACGAGGGCAGGTCGTTGAGCATGCGGACCTCGTGTCGGCTCGTCCCGGATGAGGCGGTCGGTTGGGCGATCGAACGACTATCTATTCTTGCGAGCGA
>CAYGAN010000259.1:729-947 GCA_964347585.1 uncultured Planctomycetales bacterium
GTTGTGTTCACCGATGGGCGGCCGGATCGGTTTGACATGTACAGCGTTAGCCGAACAGTTCGTTCGACAGAGGCATTTCAGCCTCCTCGTCGTCTGGCGGGACCACGTGCGTACGACCGTACGCCAAGAGGTGCCTCGACTCCGCCAGAGCACACTGCCGAGGGGCCGGCGCTGTCGCTCATCCACTCGCAAGGCGGGCCATTCGAAGCCCCACTTCA
>CAYGAN010000259.1:1076-5715 GCA_964347585.1 uncultured Planctomycetales bacterium
AACCGCCGGCAGCGGGGCAAGAAGGGCGATCTGCTGGTTCGGCTCGACGACGAGGAGATCAAGATCGAGCTGAAGGCAGCCGAAATCCGCTTCGGGTCGGCCAAGTCCGAATACGAGCGGCTTCGGGCGATGGTGGACAAGGAGATGGCCAGCGCTCGCGAGTTCGAGAAGGCCGAATTGGCAGTGGCCCTGGCCGGGATCGATCTTGAACGTTGGCGGCTTCGGCTCAAGCGGACGCAGATCGTCAGCCCGACCGATGGCGTCGTTGTGCAGTTTGGCAGCGGATTCCCGTCGGGCAAGAAAGTCGCCGCAGGCGACGAACTCTTGGTAATCGAGTCGAAAGAGAAGGCCCCGACGAGCGAAGACGAGGCGCCCAGCGAAGCCCCGAAGAGCGGGGGAAGCTAACAGGGATGGAACGGCTGGGCTGGCCCGCGCGACGAGCCGGCGGCCGCAGGCCTACGGACGACCCTCGATCGGCCAGGCAAGCCGAATGGAGCTCACCGGTCCCATCTCAAGACCGCGCCGGTGGCGGCGCTGCTGGCCATCGAGGCATACTTGCTCAGATAGCCGGTCAACTCGCGCTTCAAGGGCTTGAACTGCTCACGGCGGCGGCGCAGCTCTACGTCCGAGAGGTTAACTTCGAGCCGACGGTTGGGCAGATCAATACGGATCACGTCGCCCTGGCCAAGCAGGCCGATCGGTCCGCCGACGACGGCTTCCGGGCTGACGTGGGCGATGGAGTTGCCGGCCGTTCCGCCGCTGAATCGCCCGTCGGTGATCAGCCAGCAGCTCTCGCCCAGGCCCATGCCTTTGATGTACGAGGTGGGGGCAAGCATCTCCTGCATGCCCGGCCCGCCCCGCGGGCCCTCGTTGCGGATCACGACGACGTCCCCGGGCTTGACCTTGCGACCGAGGATGCCTTCGCAGGCTTCCTCCTGCGACTCGAAGATGTTGGCGGGGCCCTCGAAGGGCTTTTCGCGATGCTGGCGGCTGACGCCGGCGGTCTTGACCACGCTGCCGTCCGGCGCGAGATTGCCGTAAAGGATCGCCAGACCCCCCTCGGGCGAGTAAGCGGTCTCGACGGTGCGGATGCAGTCGTATGGATCGAACGTGTTCTGCTCGATCGCTGCGAGCGTCGCGACGCCGCCGGCGCCCGCCCGGTCCGTGTAGCTGCTCAGGCTCGAGCGATTCCCCGTCGATTGCCCGTACAGCCGCAGGCGCTCGCCGCGCGCGCGGTTGTCATGCTCGGCGATGCTCTCGCCCAGCGCCCTGCCGGTCACGGTCATGCAGTCGGTCTTGAGCAGGCCGGGCTTGGCTCGGACCAACTCCCCGAGGATCGTCATGATCCCGCCGGCTGCGTGAACGTCCTCGACGTGGTAGACGCGTCCGTTGTCGCCGGGCGACGGCGCGACCCTGCAGATGTTGGGCACCCGCATCGACAAGTCGTTGATCCGGGCCATGTCGTACTGGACGTCCGCTTCGCGGGCAATGGCAAGCACGTGCAGGAGCGTGTTGGACGATCCGCCCATCGCCATGTCGAGGATCATGGCGTTATCGAAGGCCTGAAGGGTCATGATGTCTCGGGGCTTGAGATCGGCTTTGACCAGCTCGACGATCCGCCGAGCAGCAGCGGCGTACAGCTCGCGACGGTCCTCACTGGTTGCCAGGATCGTACCGTTGCCCGGCAGAGCGATGCCCAACGCCTCGGCCAGGCAGTTCATGCTGTTGGCTGTGAACATCCCGCTGCACGATCCACAGGTCGGGCAGCCGTAGTTCTCGATCTCCTCAAGCTGATCGTCCGTGATCTGGCCGCGGTTGTGCTCGGCCACGGCGTAGAAGACGTTGATCAGATCGACGGTCTTTCCGGAAGGGGTCCGACCGGTCTCCATCGGCCCGCCGGAGACGACGATTGTGGGGACGTTGCACCGCGCTGCGGCCATCATCATCCCCGGCACGATCTTGTCGCAGTTGGTGATGCAGATCATGCCGTCGAAGCAATGGGCCTGGAGCATCGTCTCGACGCAGTCGGCGATCAGCTCGCGCGAGGGCAGGGAATACTTCATGCCGGTGTGGCCCATGGCGATGCCGTCATCGACGCCGATGGTGTTGAACACGAACGGCACGCCGCCGGCTTCCCGGACGCGGTCCCGGATGAAGTTGCCCACCTGCTGGAGATGGACGTGCCCGGGGATGATGTCCACATGGGAGTTGCAGACGGCGATGAACGGCTTGTCCATGTCGGCATCGGTCACGCCGGTCGCCTTGAGCAAGGACCGATGCGGCGCCCGCTCGGCGCCTTTCTTGATCATGTCTGAACGCATTGATTGGTACCTCTCGAGATTCGCTGGTCCCCGACCTTGTGCATTCGGATGCAACTTGCCGACGTTGCCCGGGATTGTAGTGCCATTCGGCGCCTGTTTCAGCCCCGCGGCGGCTCGTTGCGCGGCCCCGGCTCTCTGCGTGCCTCCCGCGTGCTCGCCGCTTGTCGCCGGTGACCCCCTGACTTGAGCCGTCGCTTGAAGCCCGGCTACGTCAACCGATGCCAGTGTCGGCGGCTGCGCTCAGGGCAGGCGGGCTCGGCGGTCCCGGCACGAGCCCCCTGGCACGGAGAGCCGCGATGAATTCCCGCCGCAACACATTGCCGGCCATTGATCCCGAGATGTGCCCGAACGGGATCTCGCGCGTCAGCATCCGCGGACAGCTCGCCCACAGCGAGCGGATGCGATCGATGCGGAAATAGTCGTCGTACGTACCGTTGATCATCGCTATGCGGTCCTGGGCGTTCCGAACGAGCAGGGCAAGGCGATCGTCATCGCTCGGACGACTCGCCCGGCACAGGTTCAGGAAGCGCCGGCTGATCAGCGACGCGAATGACGTGTGCAGGATTACGTCGAGCAGGTCCGTGCCGCCGAGGAAGGAGACGTTTAGATCGAACCGGCGCGTGGTGGCTGCCTCGAGCAAGGCTACGATGCCGCCGAGGCTCGTGCCCGCCAGAGCCACATGCGAGTACTCGGATCGGTAACGCTCCGCGACGGCCGCCGCGATCGCCACGCTGTCGCACAGCATCTCCATGTACGCACCGATGCTCGCCATCGGCACATGGGTCATGACGTGCCGCGATGACGAACCGGTCGCGCACACGCAGACGTAGTCGGCGGGCAGGTCGCGCGCCGACGGCCTCAAGAAGATCCACCGGAAGCTCCAATCGTAGGGGAACTCACCCAGGCCGTGATGGTAAACCACGAGCAGACGATGATCAGGCCCCGTGCGATGGAAGTCACAAACGGTAGCGAGCGACGCGTCAGCCCGGTCAACCTGCACCCGGCAATGGCTCGCGCCGGTCGCAGGCGGACGATCCGGCTGGAAACTAACGCGGCGGGCTGCGATGCCGGCAAGACGCTCCTCGAGCGGCCGGGCCAGGTCGGCAGCGGTCGAGGCGCGAAAGTACCCCCGGCCCAGTCGGCCGATGACACGCGCGAAGGCTACGTCGATGTTGCGAGCCAGGAATCCCCACATCACGCCAATCGGGCCCTCGGCATCCGCCAGGAACGGTTAGGCATCTCGAAACTGCGTGTCGTAAAGTCGAGTATAGAGCGGGCAGGACTGAATCAACACCTCGTGTGTTCCGATCGCCACTATCCTCCCTTCGTCCATGACCGCGATTCTATCGGCCTGGCTGATCGTGCTGAATCGGTGGGCGATGACGAAGGCGGTGCGCTCGTTCAGGAAGGCATGCAAAGCTCGCTGAATCTTCATCTCCGACTCCGAGTCGATCTGGCTGGTGGCTTCGTCGAAGATCAGGATCGGCGCGTCGCGCAGGATTGCCCGTGCGATAGCGATTCGCTGCTTCTCGCCGCCGGAGAGCGTCGCGCCGTGCTCGCCGACCAGCGTGTTGTAGCCGTCGGGAAGTTGACGGATGAATTCGTCGGCGAACGCCTTCTCGGCGGCCGCGATCACCTGGCCATTGGCGGCATGCGGCTTGCCGTACGCGATGTTGGCGTGCACCGTGTCCGGGAAGATCACCGTATCCTGCGTGACCAGGCTGATCTGGCTGCGCAGCGATCGCAAACTGACCTGCCTGATGTCCTGACCGTCAATGAGCACCCGGCCTTGCTGCGGGTCGAAGAATCGCGGAAGCAGGCTGACCAGGGTCGTCTTTCCCGATCCGTTCGGCCCGACCAGAGCGACGATCCCACGGCGGGCTACGCTCAGGTTGACGTCTCGGATCGCCGGTTGAGACGTCTGCGGGTACATAAACGTGACATTCTGAAACTCGATTGACTCCTGAATCGGCTTGAGCACGACCGCTTTGCCGTCGCGGCGGCTCTCACCCGGCGTGTCAATCAGTTGAAAGATCCGCTCGGCTGCTGCGTTCGCTCGCTGGAATCGCGTATAGACGGTGCTGAGCTTGCGGACCGGATCGAACATCGCGCCGAGCATGATGAGCATGGTCGCGAAATCGGCCGGCTTCAGGTCGCCCTCGAGGACCCGAGAGCCCAGCCAGACGATCCCGACGGCGGCCGCGACGAAGCCCAGCATTTCCATCATCGGAGACATCAGGGCCTCGATCCGTGCCATTCGGAGTTGCTGTTTGAGCATATGGCGGTCGATCTGGAAAAGCCGGCGCCGCTCGTAACCC
>CAYGAN010000260.1:0-2222 GCA_964347585.1 uncultured Planctomycetales bacterium
CGCATCGGTGGACACGAGATGAAGCTCCGTATCGCGAAAGCCTAGCCGACCGCCTTGCCTGCTCAGGCAAGCTGAACAGCGGAATGGCCGGTCCAGCCGACTCGCCCTACCTCTTTCCGCCTTCAGCGCCGACCGTTTGACACACGCACGGCTCGTGTATAATCAGCACGCGCGGAGCGCCGATCAGGCGCGCTCGCGTCGGATTCTGGGAGAGGTGTCCGAGTGGCCTAAGGAGCGCGCTTGGAAAGCGCGTGTACTCCCAAAAGGGGTACCGCGGGTTCGAATCCCGCCCTCTCCGATCCCGCTGGTCCTGGAGCCCTGCAACCTATTGCTGCTTCAGGGCCTCGCATTCCTGTGCCCACCCGGGAATCCTCGTTCGTGGAACCTTTTGTGGAAATCTTGTGGAACGAGCGCTCTCCAACATCGACCAATTCAACTCATCTCAAACGCCCCAGAGCGGCGCGCAAGCTTCGCGTAGGACCCGTCACCGTCTATCGACGCGGGAAGGTCTGGTGCCTCTATTACCGCGAGCACAGCCGGCGCGAACGAAACCGGCTGGATGCGCAGATCGCTCCCGCTGCAGGCGATTTCCACGTCAACGGCACAGACAGGCCGCTCGCTGCCCGCAACGAAGTGATCGACCGAGACGGTAGCGCCCACCTCGAACGAGCCCGGAACCCCGCGGCCGGCCACGCAGGCCCTCGTCACGAAGTCATCGGCGGATGCCTGGGCGCTCAAGGCCGGCAACACAGGCACCGACAAGCCACATTGTTTGCCGTTCATCTTGCCTACGCTCCCACGCCGAAAGCCGAAGCTAAGCTATCTCCGCTCGGCCGGTTGGCGAGCCGCTGACACAGCGAATTCATTCTGATTCTGCTGGCTGGGTTCTGCCTACCTTCCAATTCATGAATCTACCGTGTTTGCGCCACCACACGCGGGCCTCGACGGTAGCCTGCAATTCCAACGGGACAGTCTTGCTTACCAGAGCGTAATCGCCCCCCGCGAATTGCATTTCGGTTATCTCAGCAATAGCTGCGGCCACCGCAGCTCTGACGCTTCTCTCTGGGTCCTCAAGTCCCGCAGCAAGACGCGGAACAGCCGGCCGGGCTCTCCTTCCGATTCTCTCCAGCGCGAACGCTGCGGCGCACCGCGTACCTCCTCCACGACTGTCGAGAAGGTCAATCAGTCGAGGAACAGCTGCGGCAGCCGGCACCCCATCGATGCGTCCGATTGCCATCGCTGCCCTTCGTCGCACCTCTTCATCGTCATGTGAAAGTGCAGATGTCAAGTTGCTAATAGCGTCTGATGCCTTCGGTCCTATTGCGCCTAATGCGTCGATCACTGCATAGCGCTCCGCTTCCTCCATATCGCCTAAACGCCGAATGAGTGAATCCACCGCTGGCTCTGCGCCCGGCCCGATTCGGCCCAAAGCGACTGCCGCCGAAACACGCACATCGCCGACAGGGTCGTTGAGAGCTTCGTCCAGAGCAGCGACGGCCGGCTGGGCGATCGGTCCCATCGCGCCCAAGGCTCCTGCCGCAGCAATACGCACCTCCCTGACAGGATCGCTGAGCGATTCCGCAAGAACGGTAAGCGCCGGCTCGGCCTCACTCCCGCGATCCGCAAGTTCGTACGCAGCTTGAAATCGCTCACGCGGGTCGGGACTGGACAGCCGGTGGATCAACTCTTCGATAGACACTGCGACTGTCTCCTGATGGTTCCGGCCCCCATTTCGATCGTCGCGTCGGCAGGCTGCAGGCGCACCCACCAGGACTGCCAACGTGCCGAGGATGGCGAAGCCGGCCCGTTGGAAATGGAACATCACCATGCCTCCGCCTGAGAGGCACCGTGTTGCCTACCTAGCATGCGAGGTAGATGTGGTGCTGCCCGGCCTGCGATTCGGTCGAAGGCGCTGCGCCGGGTAACCATAAGCTCATCCACCCTAAGCAATAGCTGATCGCTGGCGCCCGCAGGCCAGCCCCCTCACGGCCCTTGAGCTAGACGTTTCTCCACAAGGGAATCTATGGTCTTGCGGTGATTGTCCTCATCAACCACACGCATCGTCACGTTCTGATATCCGTTCCGCCGGTGCCAGTTACATCGCCCCACTCACCCGGGCCACCCAGGGCACCAATTCAAGATAAACTTGCCCCCCGTAGCTCCGAGCCGCCTGGTATGAGACTACGAATACAAGCGTACCTACGCCAGCAACCGCGGCCGAC
>CAYGAN010000260.1:2232-5710 GCA_964347585.1 uncultured Planctomycetales bacterium
CATCGTCACTTTCTGGTACCCATTCCGCCCGTACCATTGCAGGGCGGCTGCGTTCTGCTCCTTGATGGTGCTGAAAGTTGCCGTCGGCGTCCACAGATAGATTGGCTTGTTCTTATCCGCGTGTCGCCCAGCCTGGCCCGCCACCAGCTTCTTCAGCCGAGCGTTCTCACGCTCCAGCTCCTTCAGCCGCCTGGCCTGCTCCATCGTCAGGCTACCGTATTCCTTCCGCCAGCGCTAGTGCGTCTGCTCCGTGATCGCCAGCTTCCTGGCCACCTCAGCCACCGTCAGGCCCTTGGCCACTTCTACTTCTGCCTCCCAGAGCTTCGGAATGATCTGCTCGGGCTTGTTCCGTCTGTCCTTCATGCCAAGCCTGTCTTCTTGGTCCAGTGGACTCAGATCCTAGCATTCGACCTGGACCCGTTTCAGGGGGCAAGGTCAAGGACAAAGCGCAGAATGAATCGGGCCACTTCTGACAGATGATCGTCGAATGGCTCCCAACGTGAAGAACGCTTACCGCGGGCCTTCTCAACAAGGCAAGTCAAGGCGTCTGTGTGTACATAAGGCTGGCCTTGTACAGCTTCAGGCGCCGTTCAATCTCCCTGGCCAGCTTCGGTCTCCCGGTTGCAGATGCTGCTTGCACGGCGGCCGTTGCCGTCCGAACGGCGTCATTGAAGCGAGCTGCCCGCGCATAGGCGGCAGCTAGGGTGTCCAGCGCTTCCGGCTGCTTGCCTTCCGTGGCCTTGCAAACTCGCTCAGCCAGGCGAACAGCCTGAGGGCCATTGCACAGGCGCACGTCCGAACATGTCGCCAACGCCCAAGCCAGGCTGTTGAGGACACCCATGTCGTTCGGATCTTGCTTCGCCGCCGCACGCAAGTGAACTAGACCGTCAGCGAACTGGCCTTGGTGCATCAGCAGGTCGCCGAGACCGTGATGCGCCCGCGCGTAGTCCCGCCTGACTCGTAGGGCTTTCTGGTAGGACTCAATCGCCTCCTGGCGCTTGCCCCGGCGGGCCAGTGCGTCGGCCAAGTCGGCCAAGGCAGGGGCGAAGTGCGGCACAAGCTGAACAACTCGCTTGTACTGCTCGATGGCCTCGTCGAGTTGTCCCCGGCTCGCCAGTAGCACTGCCAAGTTGTAACGAGCCTTGCCGTATCCCGGCTGAATCCGAATGGCTTGCCGGTAATGCCGGATTGCCTGATCGACGAGTCCGCGCGCAGCCAGGACATTCGCCAGATTGTTATGGGCTCTGGCATCGTTCGGGTCCGCCTGCAGAACTTGCTCATAGCAGCGAATGGCCTGGTCGAACTTGCCCTGACGCGCCAGAGCGTCGCCGGTGGCCACCAGACTTTTGAAAGACGGCTGCGTTGGCTGCACGGCGTGCTGATCGTCTTGCAGCACGGGTCCCGTGGTCGGCTGACGCGATCGTCCTGCAAGCGCCCTCGCGAGGTTACGCCGGGCTTCTGCATTGTCGGGATCGAGCTTGACCGCCTGCTGGTAGTGACGGATCGCTTCATCAGTGCGCCCCGTGGCCACCAGCGCCATTCCGATGTTGCTGTGTGCGGCTGCGTTGTGCGGGTCGAGTGCGAGCGCTCGCTGGAAACTGCTGACAGCCCGGTCTAGATCGCCGCGCTTCAGCAGGACGATCCCAAGATTGTTGTGAGCGTCTGGGTATAGCGGCCGGAGCCGAACGGCCTCCTGGAACTGCTCAGCGGCCTCATCCCACCGTCCCAGCTCTGCCAGGGCCTTGCCCAGCCGATAGCGGGCGTCCGGATAGGCTTGCTTACGTCGCAAGGCCTCGCGGTAGTGCTCGATCGCCTCCTCAACGTGGCCTTGCCTGGCAAGAGCCATTCCGAGGTTGTGGTACGGCTCCGCGTGCCTTGGCTCGATCTCTATGGCGCGGCGATAGAGTTCCATCGCCCGCTGTATCTGGTTCCTCCTGTAGTACACCGCTCCCAGGTTATTATGCGCGTCCGGGTAATCGGGCCAGAGCCTCAAGGCGTGCTGGAACTCCTGGATGGCCTCATCAAGGTGGCCTTCGTCCGCCAAGGCCGCAGCCAAGTAATTGTGGACGCGTGCCGAATTCGGCGCCTTGGACACGACGTGCCGGACCAGCGTCATCCGGTCCTGCCAATGCCTGAGCTGGTAACGGGTACGAACCGCGCAGGCAATCGCGGCTGCGGCTAGCAGGGCAGGCACAGCCGTTCGGACGCGCAGGACTCTCGAACCCCCGGCGGAGCGCACCCAGAGAGCAGTCAACAGCGCCGTGAGCGACAAGAGGAACCCGATCATTGCGAGACATGTACTTGTCGGAGGCGATGATGATGTTGAAACCGATGACTCCCAGTGTGGGAAAAACCGCCACGAAGAAGAACATCCAGCCGACCAAGGCCGCTCGTGTCCATCGCCAGGAGATTAACAAGCCGACCGAGAGTAGGAACGTGCCAACCGCGCCGGCCCGGAGTACGGGGACAGACAGATCCATCGGAGGGGGATACGGATAGAAAGGCCATAGCTCTGCCGGCCAGATCAGCTTCCAGGGGTAGAACACCACATTGTGACAGACGGACAGGACGACGAATGACAGATTGCGAGCCGTCGGCAACCTGGCCCCCGCCGTTTCCGCCTGCGAGATGTAAGTCACGAGCGAGGACACAGCAGCGATCACGAGCAGGGGAACCTTCTCGATCACCGCCTTCCAGGTGAGCCGCCGCACGGGCCAGTAGTCCAGCAGCAGCATGAGGGCCGGCAGGGGAACCACCGTGGGCTTGGACATCAGTCCTGCAAGGTAGGCGAGCACGCACAGCGCGTACCAGAACCATCGGCGCGTTTGCGCGAAGCTCAGATAGCTCTGCAAGCTTAGCAGACCGAAGAACGCACCCAGCACGGTCTTCCGCTCAGCGATCCACGCAACCGGCTCGACTGTGATGGGATGGAGGCCGAACAACAGCGCCACCCCTGCCGCAAGCCACGGGTGCCCGAACAGCCGATAGAGCAGCAACATCACCAAGGCGCTGTTCAGCAGGTGCAAGAGCAGATTGGTGAGCCGAAAGATCAGAGGGCTATCGATTCGCGCACCAAGCTGGTAGTCCAACATCAGCGAGATCATCGTCAGCGGTTGGTAGTACCCGCCAACCGTTGACGGCTCGAGCACCTCGGTCAGAAACTGTTTGGTGGATTCCCACCCGGGGCGCTGAACCAGCGCGTTGCGGCCAACGTATTGGTCGGCATCGAAAAAAGTCGCCCGAGTATTGAGGACCGGCCAGTAAACGGCCGCCACGATGAGAAGCACGGCTAGGGCAAGCGGCGCGACCGCTCTGGCGTCTCGGCGTTGCGGAGCTTCCTTCGACTGGCCCGCAGGTCGAGCAGATCTGTGTGATCCCCCTTTCATGAAAGCATTCTATCATGCCGGGCGCCAGGGCACAGGCCGTGAGCGGGACCGTCATTCATCCTAATCTTGCGCGTGGGCTGTCAAGCCAATGG
>CAYGAN010000261.1:0-5687 GCA_964347585.1 uncultured Planctomycetales bacterium
CCGAGCCGCCAGGTTGGCGTTGGACGTGGCGTCCGGATCATCGTACTCGGCCGGCTTGTCCAGCCTGAACGGGGTCATGTAGAGGTCCCATGTTCGCAGAGGCATCAGGTTTGTGATGTCCGCGAGCACGACCTGGCGACCGTCCACGCCCACCGACCGCCCTCCGGCCAGGTGCAGCGTCGCCTGCCCGACCGACTTGCCGGCCTGGAACTCCTTCCGCGGCACGGCGAAGAACAGGAAGATCGACCTAGCCTCGAGTCCGACGGGGACCGAGAGCGTCTGTCCCTGCGATGCCTGGACGACGCACTTGCCCTCGTTCAGCTCAGGGTCGGTAATGACAAGAGGCACGCCGTAGGCCCGGTGCACACCGGGGACCAGACCCGCCCATGAATCGTCCCGCCACCATCGTCTATCGACAGCCTGCTGGCACGAGTCGGCCAGGTTGACGCACTGGAAACCGTCGATCGCCACCAATTGTCCCGTCGGGCGCGTTCGAGGCCCCGGGTCACCCTCAATGATCTCGCATGGCCCTCGCACTCGCCTGTCCCCAACGGCGACGACGTCGCCCGGCCTGACGCCCCAGATGTACACGTCCTCGCCGTCAGTGGCGTGGTTGTATTCGTATCGATCTTCGCCCAGCGGCTTGCCGTTGATGAACACGGGCTTTCCGCGCAGGTCTCGGAACGGGGCTGAGGCAATCAGGTCGATTGGCTCGCCGCTGGCCTCAGGCCGCAGGGCAACGAGCTTGAACTGGAAATCGCCCTCTGGCTGGTACTGGTAGTCCGTCACGTCGTAGTCGCGTGTGTCTTTGCAGAAGGCAATGGCCGCCCTTTCACCCACGGCCACGCGAATAGGTGCGTCTGCAATCGGCAGGGCATATCGCCGCACGTTGCCTCCGTGGCAGACGTCGGGAAAGCCTCCTGTTCGCAGGCCCTTGGGCTCGATCTCGCCGAAGATTTGCACGTTCTCCGCGATCCCGCCGTCGTCGCGGAATCCGATCCAATACCGCTCCAGCGCGCCGCGCAGCAGGTACTTGAGAATCGGGTCGCCTGTCTCGCAGTAGATCGGCACCATCGACCGCACGACCCATCCCGCCTCGTTCCACGTGACCCGCCCGGCCCAGTTCTTGTCGTTGACGGCCTGGTTGAGGAACGTCGGGTCCAGAGCGTCCGTCTCGTCCGGGTCGGCTGTGTAGAACCAGACCACCTTGTACAGGCACATCCGCGCCAGCTCGATCGCCTCGTGGTAGTTGCGTCCTCTCTGCGGGTCGTCCTTGAACACCCGCCGATAGTTCAGCAGGAAGTTCTCGCCTGCCGCGGTACCCACCCGCGAGAACATCGCCCAAGGCAGGTCGCACACACCGTTGCGGGTGAACAGGAAGTGCTTGGTCCAGTTGTACACGCCGTCGATGTAAGGCAGATACGTCTCGTCCCGCTCCTTCTCGTAGAGCAGCAGCATCGCCGTTGCGATCTGCCACGTGCTGGTGTGGTGAACGCCGCGAACGGCCTCGCCTCCCCACCGGTCCTTGAACTTACCGGTCATCGGATGGGCCCACGCGCAGCATTTCTCGCCTGCCACAGTCATCCACGTGGTATTCTTCATCAAGTAGTCGCATTCTTTCTTGAGCCGCTCGATCTGCTTCGTGCCGCCCTGGAAGTAGGCCCATCGGACGGCGTCTGAGATGAACGCATTGCCCAGCATTTCCGCGCCGAGCTCGACGAAGATGCCCTCCAACCCGCCGGAGCCGCTCTTGTGCATTAGAGTGCAGGGCAGGACCGTCCGTGGCAGGCCGACGTTCGCCGTGAAGCTGTCGGCTTCGCGAATCCAGCCCAGATCGTTCATCCGCTCGACCTTTGGCAGGATGTCCGCGTGTTCGGCAAAGAACCGCTCGAGCACGAACATGTTCGGGTCCTTCGTCGGGCCGAGGTCGAAGGCATAGACGATCTCGAAATGTGAACTGGCCTGGTGGCGGCCTTGCGGGTAAGTCAGGCTCGTCCACTGCTTCTGGTACGGACAGACCAGCGCGAGGAATGGGCCCGTGTGGTCGCCAATCCCCTCGCAGTAGGCGCTGGCGATGTATTTGCTGGAGCGGTCCGTGTGCCTGGCGTGGCCGAAGTCGTACGCCACCAACCTACCATTCTGATGGTCCCACAGTCCGACCGCCGGCACGGCCCACGCTGCCATTGCCGGCGCGTACGACCAGCCCTCGCTCCACTCGCCCGCCATCTTGCCCTGCCGTGTGAGAGGGTACGAATCGACTTGGGTTGACGGGATCAACATGCCTCCCTGGTAGAACATCGTCGCGCTCGGCGGCGCGCAGCGAAGGTAGTAAACCGGGGCGTTGGGGTGGAGTGACTCTTGCCACAGCTTCTCGTCGAACGATTCGATCGTCAGCGAGAAGTCCACCCGTGGGAAGCGGTTGTCGCGCTCCAAGGTGATGCGGACGAAGGAATCGTCGGCAAAGTGCGGCGTCTGCCCCGTTCCGGGCGTGTCGATCCCTTTCAGTTCGAGCCACGCCTTGCTCTGGTCGCCGCCGGTGCGCACTGCCCCGGCCGTCCAGCGGGTGCCCGGTCCGAGCGTAACGTCTGCTACCGTTCTGCCATCGTGGCGAACACGAAACCCGCATGTCCCTTCGGGCGACGTGAGCGGCTCGACCCTTGTCCCGTCGCGCCAGATCGCGGTCTGATCCCACCCGAGCGGGGCGCAAGCGCTCATAGCCCCGGCGCTCAGTGACGCTGTCAACACTACGGCCATTCCGCCCGCACGATTCGTACGCATCGCCAGACTCCATCCCCCCGACGAGCACCGAGAGAACGTCCCTCTTCGTTCCGAAGGCCTGCCTTCGACGCCGCGCACGCACCTGCACGTCGGCCGGTTCACCGCGATTCAAAGTATGCCCGAGCTGAGCCTGTGGGGGCGACCGGCTCCGCTGGACCCGCCTGTCAGAACTGCTCCCAATGGGCCACTTCATTCAGCGGTCGTTTGGCCTTGGGCCCGTCGGCGTCGGCGGCAAAGCCTACTGCGATCAGCGAGATGAGCTTCATCTCCGGCGGCGCGCCCAGCATCTTGAGGATCTTTCCCGCGTAGGGCTTCTTGTCGCCGGCGACCCAGCAGGCTCCCAATCCCAACGCTGTCACCGCCAGGAGGATGTTCTCCGTGGCCGCGCAGCCGTCTTCGAGGTAATACTTCGTGTCCTTGCACAAGACGGCGATGCACGCTGGCGCGTTGGCGATGAACGGGCCGTAGTCCGTTGTCTGTGCGATGGCCTTTCGCTTCGCCGCCTCGGTGACGACCACGAACTCCCAGGGCTGCTCATTGCGAGCCGTCGGGGCCACCCGACCCGCGTCGATGAGCTTTTCGAGAAGCTCGTGCGGGACCGGACGGTCTGTGAACTTCCGCACACTCCGCCGCTGACGTATCGCTTCCAAAGCATCCATAGCCGCAGCTCCTCTTTCTCCATAGCTTGCAGGCCGAGCCCCCAAGTGCTGCCTGGTCCGACGCTGCAATTACAATCCCGCCGTAGCCAAGCCGCAAGGGGCTGCTAGACCTGCCCCGCCGTCCCGGCAGCCGTTGGGTGCGGGGTCCGAGAGGATGCCCCATCCTGTGCGAAGGACGGGCGAGTGCCACGCGCGAGCGTCCGCTTGCCTGTGGCGGTACGTCGCCGCACTGCCGGGATTGGGCACGGGCAAACAGGTTTGCCAATGCCGCCCGACGAGCTGTTCCCCCGCTCTCGACGAGCGCGGGGCACCCGTCCAGAAAAATTGAGCGGGGCCTTGACAAGATACATAGATGTGCTATGTATATACATAGAGGATCGATGTAAGGAGGCCGTGCATGGATTCCAGGTTGCTGTGGGGGACGCTGGAGATGCTCATCCTCGAAGTGATCGCGCGAGGCCCAAACTACGGCTATCAGATTGCGCAAGCGGTCTCGGGTCAATCGAAGGGATACTTCGAACTGAAGGAGGGCAGCCTGTATCCGGCCCTGCACCGCATGCAGCGCCAGAAGCTGCTTTCGTCCTACTGGGTTGATACCGAAGAGGGGCGGCGGCGGAAGTTCTATCGCCTCACCCCTGCCGGCCGCCGCCGTTTGGAGGCCAAGCGTCAAGAGTGGTCGCGGTTCGCCGCCGGCGTTGAGGGTGTGCTGCGAGGAGCGCTTGGACTGGCCTGATGTGATCACCGAAGGCTTTCCCCCGCCTCACCAGGCAGAGCCGGCCGAGCTGCGTCGCGACATCGCAGACGAGCTGGCCGATCACTTGGCGTGCGCGATGAGGCGCGAGCTTCGCCGCACGGACGACGAGGGCGCCGCCGAGCGGGCCGTGCTCGATCGATTCGGCGACCCGAAACGACTGGCGCGTCGACTATGGTTCGACGCCATGAAGGAGGCCATCATGAGCCAACGGATCATGCTCGCCGCGATCGTGCTGCTGGCAGCCGCGTGCATCGCTGCCTGCGTCTTCGCGTGGTTGTCCTTGCAGTGCTCCCAACAGTTCAACCAACAGATGTTGGCGGAATTGAAGGCCATGGCTTCGCGGCCCGCCGAGGCCCGGATACCCTCGGACTTGGCGACGGCAACGATCCGCCTGGCCGAGGGGAGCGAAGACGGCAAGCCGGTGTTGGATGCGCGCGTTTCCGTCGATGGGTACCCCTTCAAAGAGTCGGGAAGGGAGACCCTTAGGGCGAGTACCAACTCCGACGGCGTCGTGACGTTCGGTCCCGTCAGGCCTGGTAGGTATAGACTGGACGTTGAGACCGCCGCGGGATGGAGCGGTGATCGCGACCTCCTTCTGTTTGGAGGACGTGACCGCGAGGAGCTGGTACTATGTCCCGCTGGTGCGTCTATTACACCGCCAGAGGCGGATGTCGCCTTTGCGCTTGAGCAGGTAGGGCAGTTCAAAGATGGGGCCCTCCTCCTGCGCTGCTCTTTTCTCTCCCAGCCGTTTTGGATGAAGATCGAGGATGGGGTTTGGGTCATTGATGGGCCCGAGGTGGTGCTGACCGGCACAGCCCACGTGGTTGCAAACTGTGAATACAAGCCATCCGGATTTACGCGACCCAGGAGAGCGCCCGAACTCATTTTCCGCGACGACGACCCCGCCGTGGAGCCCCAAGTCCGTTGGCCCGCTCGCCAATATCGACTCTCGTCAATTCAAGTATTCGCTGTCAGCAAAACGCGGCGCAGTTCTTCGCGCCGAGTCTTCACTGAATGCGCCAAGCATGAGTACGTAGATCGCCAAGGGCCACTATTCGAGGCATGTCCAGGTCAGCTGAACACGTGGCACATCGAGCTACCTGACGAGCTGCTGGCCCAGGTCCGGGAGGAACTTCAGCAGCAGGAGATGTCCGACGAAAGATGACCGTCCTCGGGTTTCGTGGACTCACGGACGGGCGTCCCGATGGTGCACTGCCTCGACGGAGGCCTGACGAGCCGGATGAACGCCTTGCTTGTTGATCGCTGAAGCCGGGTGGCCCACCTCGTTCGCGAGGTGGGGGACACGATTCCGCGGCCAGATCCCTCCCCCACGTTTCAAAACGTGGGGCACCCGGCCAGCTGAACACGTGGAAGATCGAGGTGCCTGAGGAGGTACTTGTCCAGGTCCGGGGGGAACTTCAGCAGCAGGAGATATCCAAACAAAGATGACCGTCCTCGGGTTTCGTGGACTCACGGACGGGCGTCCCGATGGTGCA
>CAYGAN010000262.1:0-5674 GCA_964347585.1 uncultured Planctomycetales bacterium
GGCTACGAAATCGTTGGGAACCACGATCCCGGACCTGCGGGCGTGCAAGGCCACGACGATCGCTCGGTCCACCGGTTCCATCGCTGCCAGGTACGCCTCCAGGCTTATCGTCGTGTCGATGGCCTTGCCGCGCGCGCGTGTGATCTGCTCGACGAAGTGAGCAGACAGGTGGTCCGGGTACTTCCAGACGTGCGTGTGTGCATCAATGATCATTTGGTCTGTCGCCCCTTCATAGACAGCCGCCCACGCACGCTACGAGGCAGTGCCTCGTGTCATCGGCGCATCGCAGCGCATCGTTCCGCCAACAAGTGTACCGCTCCCGGCCCCGGCTGACACCCCGGCGAGCCAAGCTGGCCGGCGCGAAGCCGTGCCGGCGGAAGGCATTGCAGCGGCGGATTCTCGTCGGTGCCCCTGCGTTAATGCCGTTGGGGCTTGCCTGGACGGATTTTTATTGGCACTGGATGCCGCTCTTGATAGACTTTTGCCGATACATGGAGCGGGCACTCGTGCCGAGGGAAAGGATCTCTGCCGCACGATCCGGGCAATGGAGGCTGCCGTCACACGGAAGGCACACGGAGGTCGCCGACGAACATGATCCTCAAACGCATCACCCTGACAGGTTTCAAGAGCTTCGCCGACAAGACCGAGTTTGAGTTTGACGCGGGCATCACCGCCATTGTCGGCCCGAACGGGTGTGGCAAGAGCAACATCGTCGATGCCGCCAAGTGGGTCCTGGGCGAGCAGTCCGCCAAGAGCCTGCGCGGCCGGGCCATGACCGACATGATCTTCAACGGGTCGGGCACCCGGCGGAGCAGCGGGCTGGCCCAGGTGGACCTGCTGTTCGACAACGCCGACGGCCGACTGGCTACCGATCAAACTGAGATTACCGTTTCCCGCCGCCTGTACCGTTCCGGAGAGAGCGAATACCTGTTGAACAAGCAGCCCTGCCGGCTCCGCGACATCCGCGAGCTTTTCATGGACACGGGGATTGGCTCGGACGGCTACTGCGTCATCGAGCAGGGCAAGGTCGATCAAGTCCTCGAGGCCAGCCCCCTCGAACGACGCGTGATTTTTGACGAGGCAGCGGGCATCAGCAAATACAAGGCCCGCAAGAAGGAGGCCCTTCGAAAGCTCGAGCGCGTCGAGCAGAACCTGCTCCGCGTGCAGGACATCATTGACGAGGTCGAGAAGCACCTTCGCTCGATCAAGTATCAGGCGGGCAAGGCGCGCAGCTACCAGGCGTATTCGACCAGACTCCGCGAGCTGCGAGCCGGCTTCTCTTTGGCGGAGTTCCACCGGCTGACGCGGCAGCTCGACGGCCTGAGCGAACAGGAAACGGGTGCCTCGGACGAATCCACGCGACTGCGAAACATCAGGGACGCCGCCCACGCCGAAGCCGCCGAGTTGAGAGCAAAAACCGACCAGCTCGACGCGCTCATCGGCCAGGCCGGTAACCAGCGACTGACCACCCAAGCCCAGATCACCGCCAACGAGGAGCGCGTCGCACAGTGGCGCGAGCGTGCCGAGGATCAGCAGGCGGGCCTGGTCCGTTGCCAACGTCGGCTCATGGCGGAGCGACTGCGCTTGAAGGAGCTGGCCCGTCAGATCGAAGCCGAGCAGGCCGGCCTGGCCGAAACCGAACGCCGGGCCGCCGATCAGCGCGAGCTTATCGGCCAGCTTATCGCCCGCGACCAGCAACTCGCCCGTGAGCTGAGCGTATCCCAGGCGGACCTGGAGGACGAGAAGGCCGGAATCATCGACCTGCTTCGCAGGACCTCGCATCTGCATAACGAGTTGGCCGGCCTCGATGTGCAACGCGAGAGCCTGACCGGGCGGAAGGACCGCCTCAACGCCCGCGACGCGGAAATCGCCCGGCAGCTCGAACAACTGCTCATGCAGAAGGCCCAGCTTGAGGCCAGACGCGACGAGATTGATGAGCTGATTCGGGCCGAAACCGATCGATTGGACGTCAAGAAGCGACAGGCTGCTGAGCTGCACGACCGCCGGGCCGGGCTTGCCGCTGAGTTGCTCGAGGCCAAAGAACAGCGAAGCGCCCTGCACTCGCGACAGCAGGTGCTGCTTGATCTGGAACAAAGGCTGGAAGGCGTGGCGGCGGGCGTCCGCGAGATCTTAAGGCGACGTGAGGGGGACCCAGCCGCAGGGGATCTCAGCTGCGTCCAAGGCATGGTGGCTGACCTGTTCGAGACCGACGTTGCCCACGCGCCGGTGGTCGAAGCCGCTCTGGGCGAGTTCGACCAGTACCTGGTCGTCTCTGACAGCCGGCGATTCCTCGCCGACCGGAAGCGCATGCAGGACCTGCCGGGCAGGGCGCACGCGATCTGTGTGGATCGGCTACCCCCCTTCGTCGATGGGCGCGACTTCTCCAATCAGCCCGGCGTCGTCTGCAACGTCGCTTCGCTTGTGCGATTCCCCAAAGAGTGCGAGCATCTGGCCAGACACTTACTTGGAAAGACGCTCCTGGTCGAGACGCTGGACGATGCGCTGGGACTCAGCGAGAGTACACCACCGGGTTACCGCTTCATCACACGCGAAGGTCAAGTGCTCGAACCGGACGGTCGTGTCAGCGTGGGCCCGCCTGGTAGCCGCGCCGGTCTGATCTCCAGAAAGAGCCAGCTGCGAGATGTCGAAACCCAGCTCCAAAAGCTCGCTGACCGGATCACCGTTCTCGGCGAGCGCGTGAGCCGTGCCGACGCGGAGGCCGAGCGTCTCGACCGCGTCCAACAGGAGCTGCGAACCGCCATCTATGAGGCCCACACCAGCCGCGTGGAGAATAACGCCGCCCTGGCCAACAACGCTGAGGCCGTCAGACGGCTGACCGAAGAACAGCCCGTCATCGCCGGCGAGGTCCAGATGATCGAGCGTCAGATTGCCGAGGCCATGGAGCGGGCGCGTCAGAGCGAAGAGTCCCTCGCTGAGCTGCGGCGGCTCGACGCCGAACACCACCAACGCGTCGAGGATATGCAGGAACGTATCGACCTGGCCGTCGCCGAGCGCAGCCGCCTCGCCGAGCAGCGGACCGAGGCGCAGATCGCGGCCGGCCAACTCGCCGAGAAACGCACTGCCGCCATCGAGACGACCCGCTCGTTGTCCCAGGCAAAGGGGGAGGCTGACGCAGCCGCGGCTGAGGGGGAACGCGAAATGCAGGAAGCCCGGCTGC
Source organism: uncultured Planctomycetales bacterium (assembly GCA_964347585.1). Lineage (GTDB taxonomy): Bacteria > Planctomycetota > Phycisphaerae > UBA1845 > CAYGAN01 > CAYGAN01. The sequence continues at coordinate 3,179 of CAYGAN010000262.1, forward strand.
GGACCGAGCAGACTGAGCGGTCCATTCTTGCCGCCGAAAGTCGCCTGGCTGAGCTGTATCTGGCCAAAGAGCGGCTCGCAGCGGACGAACGGGAGCAGCGCCGCCAGCGCGAATCCGCTCGGACCGAGGCCGACCGACTCGCCGCAGTCGCCAGAGGCAGCCAGCAGGCGCTCGATGAGGTCGAAGCGAGACTGCACGAGCTTCAGTTGCAGCTTCGAGAACATCGCGTCCGGCGGGACGAGCTGATCACGCGGGTCCGCGATGAGTTGAGCATCGACCTGCCCGAGCAGTACAAGCAATACCAACACACGGACCAGGACTGGGCCGCCGTCGAAGCCGAGATTGCCGAGCTACGCCAGAAGATCGACCGACTCGGCAACGTGAACCCCGATGCCATCACAGAACAGGAAGAGCTTGAGCAACGACATAGCTTCCTCACGGGCCAGCGCGATGATCTGCTGGACTCGCGAAAGCGCCTGGAGAACCTTATCGACAGGCTCAATGCAGAGTCACGTGAGCGCTTTGCGACCACGTTCGAGCAGATCCGAGGCCACTTCCAGGAGCTGTTTCGCAAGCTCTTCGGCGGCGGAAAGGCGGATATTATCCTCGACCAGCCCGCGGAAGGGCCTGCCCCGGATGTGCTCGAAGCCGGCATCGAAATCGTTGCTCGTCCGCCGGGCAAGGAGTTGCAGAGCATCTCGCTGTTGTCCGGCGGCGAAAAAACGCTCGCCGCAATCGCCTTGCTGCTGGGAATCTTCAGGAGCCGTCCGTCTCCCTTCGCCCTGCTCGATGAGGTAGATGCCGCGCTGGACGAAGCCAACAACGAGCGGTTCAACCGCTTGCTTGACGAGTTCCTGGCACAAACTCAGTTCATCATCATCACCCATTCCAAGCGGACCATCGGGGTGGCCGACGCGCTGTACGGCGTGACCATGCAGGAGGCGGGCGTCTCCCAGCGCGTCAGCGTCCGTTTCGAGGAGCAGCCCCGCCGCACCCCCGCCGTGGCGTAAGTCGTACTCTGTGTTTGCGCGGCACAAGATGGAGCCCGTCCACGCGCCCCGTGCTGCCGATGAGGTGTGGGCCTCACTGGAGAGGAATCGTCTTGCGCAGCGTTTCGATAATGTTGTTCTCGAAGCTGTAGCGCGTCTTGATGGTCTCCAGGGCGGCGGCGCGCATGGCCGCGTGCTTCTCTTCGCCCATTTCCAGGAAGTCGATGATGATTCTGGCGGTGGCGTCGACATCGTCGATCTCGGCGATCAGGCCATCGACCCCGTGAGTGACCTGCTCGGGCAAGCCGCCGCGGTTCGAGACCATCACCACCGGTCCGCCCTGGCGCGCGTGGAGGCGCGCCTCGTTGACGACCAGGCCGTGCGGCTCGTCGTAGCGGCTTAGAATGCCCACCAGTTTCGTGTTCTTCCATTGCAGGATGGCGGTGACGAGCGGCCAGTCGCGCTTGACGAGGATCGTGCGCTCACCCGGCAGTGACTTTGCCCACTCGATGATCTGTCCGGGGTATTCGGGCGAGTGATCGACCATGCCGACCACCACCGGATGTACCGCGCCGTCGGTCTTGGCCGCCGCTTCCAGGAAGATGTCGATGCCCTTTTCGGGCACGAACCGGCCCCACGTAAAGAACAGAGGCCTGTCGAGTGGAATCTTGTGCTCCTTGAGGACAGCCAGCTTGCGATCGTCCGCCATGATTTCGAACTGAGGATCGGTCGTGTCGATGCCGTTCAGAGTCGGCACGAGGCAATCCTCGTGTGCGCCGTGTTCGGTGACGAGGTGCTTGCCCATGTAGTGGCTGATGCACCCGAGCTTGACGGTCTTGGTGAACTTGGCCCACTGGATGGCCAAAGCCTCGACCATGATCCGTTGTTGATCGGGATGCTTCTTGCCTTTGAATTGGAACGTGCGGTCCTGGATAGCCGTGCTGTGGATCGTGTAGATCGTGGTGATATCGACACCGATGGCTTCCGCCTGCATGTCGATATAGACGGGGGCCAGTGCAAATGGATGGCTTGAATGGGCCAGGACGATCGTCTTGTCGAGCCGCGTGGCGATATCGAGCGCGAACGCAGCCCCGGCGGCGGAGGCGACCTTCCAGTTGTCGAGTCGGCCGAAGTTGTCGCTGCCGTCGGTCTGATTCGGCAGAAGGAAGACCCCTCCGCCGGTGGCTTCAGCGACGGACTTCGCCTTCTCGTACTGCTGCGGATTCCAGCCGCGGACCTCGGGCGTGGCCGCGGGCGTGGCGAAGAAGACCGTAAGCTCAACGCCCATCTCCTTCATGCGCCGCACCACGTTCGGCAAAGCTTTCAGATTCCCGTTGATCACCGATCCAACCCCCGCGACCCACGTGTTCACACCTTCAGGGACTAGGTAAATGAACGCGACCCGCCTGGCAGCCATCTGGTTAACTCCTATTCGTTCACAGTGAACGGCTCATGGTGAACCGCTTACGGTGAACACTCCGTGCTGAACCGCGCGCGATGAACCGTC
>CAYGAN010000263.1:0-273 GCA_964347585.1 uncultured Planctomycetales bacterium
AGCTGCTCGTGTTCCTGAAAGACCGCGAGGCGTGGATCGCAGAGGTCCAGGCACTCTGCGGCGACATTCCGCCAGCCCCAGAAAGCAAGCCCTCATCGGAGAGCGCGCCACATGAGTGACCGCAACTTGAGTAGAGCAACCGTTGGCCTTCCCGTCGTCCTCTCGTTGCTTGCTTTCGTTGCCAGCTTGGGGGTGTCGATCGGGATCGCCTACGCGACGTTCGTGACGCAGATGGACGTGGAGCGCATCGTCGACCGCGCCATGACTCGCATG
>CAYGAN010000263.1:292-2485 GCA_964347585.1 uncultured Planctomycetales bacterium
AGCGACATCAAGGACATCAAGTCCGACATGCGGGCCATGAAGGGAGATGTCGAGCTGATCAAGATCGACGTCGCCGTCTTGAAGACCGCGCCGAAGAAGAAGCGCTAGCCGCCGTCTGGCGTGTACTCCCAGTGGTGCACGCGATCGGAGCAAGCGATGTCCTTCCACGCCCCCGGCGGGAAGCACTCCTTCACTCGGCGCATCTCCTTGGTGGTGGGATGCGCACCGTCGGAGCGGCTGAGCGACACCTGCGTGCGGCTCCGGTCGCTCCCCACCGGACTGACGATCATGCGCAAGCCCTTCCGGTAGTATGTGCGGATCGTAGTCTCGAACGGCGCGCCCGCGAAGAGCTTCTCTTCCTTCTCCAGCGTCCAGCCTTTCATCATTCTCCCTCGTACCATTTCAGGAAACGGCGGCAACGCTCGGCGAACGTCGCCAGAACCCGCTCTGTTAAACTGGTGTCGGCATCTTCGGGGGTACTCTCGAAACCTCTACCGCGCCCGAGTCCGCGCGTGCGCATGTACCACACCTCACCGCCGCGCTGTTCGGCGTACTCCGTGAGCTTCTCGTTGAAGAGGGACCGTTGGTTGCCAACCTCTTCTCCGACGATGATCGACCGACCGCAGCATGGACACATGGCGTATGACTGACTCATGGGGAACGACGGTAGCGTATTTGGTGCCTATCTTCAATAGGCTTAAGCCTAAAATGGGTGTCCGTAAGTGCTAGAAAGCGGACACCGTCGGTGTTATGCTGGCGTTTCCCGTGGCGCGCACCCTGGCAGACCCCGAGATCAAAGCACTCATCCCCGAGGAGCGGGATGCGCTTCTCGCCGCTGCACGCGAGCTGGGTCCGGTCCAGTACGCGGCGCTCCGGTACACTTGGGAGTGCTGCAACCGCGTCACCGAGACACTGCACGGTCGCATCGAGCACATCCGCTCCGGTCAGCTCTGGGTGCGCGTGTTGCGCATCAAAGGCAAGAAGCCGAAACGCTGCGACGTGCGTATCACCGAAGCGCTGTTGGGTGCGCTGGATCCCGTCGTGCGAGGGCGCAAGAGCGGTTTGATCTTCCGCGGCGATGCGCAGTGCGGCCGTACGCCGAAGGCCGGATGCCCTGCGGGTCATGTCTCAGCGCGTACCGTACGGCGCTGGATGGAGGCGGCCGGCGTCGCTGCCGGGATCCATCCTGGGTTGCGCCATCCTCACACACTACGTCACACCGGTCTCACCGATCTCGCGCGAGACATGGCGGAGGCTGGCGCAACGGCCACGGCGATCCTGGCGCGACTCAAGAAGGTGAGCGGCCACGAGAGGATGGAAACGCTCTTGATCTATCTGGACGATCCGGTCATGCACCGACAGACGGTGAACGCGATCCGGGCAAAACGGGAGCTGGTGCCGTAATGGTCCAGCGTATAGAAGGGAGACATCAATGGAGGAGACCAAGATGATCGATCACGTCCTGCGCGAGGACCTCACGGAGTACCTCGACGAGTCCTACAACGATCGCGTCGTGCTGTTCCTGCGCGATTCGACGCAGCAATTCCAGGTGCCGGTGAGTCTGGGCAAGAACAAACAAGGGAAAGAAGTGTCGCTCCCGTCGGTCAAGCAGGCGCCAGAGCAGCTCTCCGGCACCATCGTCAAGGCGACCGAGCGCGTCGTCCACTTTCGCGTGAAAAGCTCGAACACCTTGAACGTCATCCTGTCAGCCATCGAGGCCGCGCCGGTCTCGCGCCTCGTCGTCCCCTCTTGACCCGCCGACCGACTTAGTGCTGTACTATGCAGCGTAATCTCTGGGCCGGAAAGGTAGGTACCAATGGCCACCAAGAAGGCAACCAAGAAAGCGCGGGTCATCGCGGCGCGGTTGAGCAAGTCCTTCCGCAAGATGACCCCGAGGGACCTCGACGAGGTCAGCCGGCGGGCGAGGAAGCGCGCGACGTCGCTGCGCCGGGAGCAGTCGAGGAGGCGCCAAGCTGCGGCGCAGGATCTGGTGAAGTTGGCGCGCCGGAAGCGGCTGCTGCGCGGCTACCGCGTGCTTCTGGACATCGACGAGAACGGTCAGGTGACGTTGAAGCTCCGCAGCCTGAAGCGCCGGGGAGGCCACGGCCAAGTCCCTGGCGTCCCATTTCGGAACCCTGGAGGCCATTGCCGGGGCGGATGAAGAGGCCCTGCAGCCCGCGCGCGAGCAGCGGC
>CAYGAN010000263.1:2495-2909 GCA_964347585.1 uncultured Planctomycetales bacterium
AGTCCGCCCCCCAAGAGCTGCCCCGGCCGGCGCTCGCATTCGCGCTCTTCGCCCGCCAGCGAGCCAAGGACGAGGGGCGTCGCGTGTCCATCCCCAAGCTGCTGGAGTTGATCGAGGAGCGCCTCGGGGAGCCTTGGCCGGGCGACAGCTTCGACGCCCAACGCAACAGTCTGAAGGTCGCGATGTCGCGGCTGAAGGACGCGCCCGAGGCCGTCGTGGTGAAGCTCAGGACCCCGAGGCAGATCCGCCGATGGGCCGCGAAGCAGGAGGACGCAGGCTTCGAGCGAGCTGCCGAAGCCATGATCGAGCTGCTGGCCGAATAGGGCCGTTTGGCCTTGTTCAGGTCATCTCCACCCCGAGCCGGCTCGACAGCGGTTACATGCTCATGTAACCGTTCATTGACAGGTAACCGGA
>CAYGAN010000263.1:2919-3741 GCA_964347585.1 uncultured Planctomycetales bacterium
CCAGCGGGAGGTCTGCATGGGCCAGTGGGTCTTGAACGAGAAAGGCTTCTTCAACCGCGGGTCAGGGCGCCCGCCGTACCAGCCCGTCGCCCAGAAGCGCTCCCGGAAAATCAACCAGCCGCTCAGCCTCAAAGAGCGCTATCAGTCCGCGATCCGAGCGAAGATTCGTGCGCAGATGGAAGTCGCCGCAGCCGAGACGGAACCGGTGACCTCCATCGAGCGCGACGTCGCCGAGTGGCTCGACCAGGTGCAGCGCGAAAGCTCCACTGTCCAGGGTACCGAGTGCTACGTCGACGAGAAGCTCCGCGAGGTCGGCGGCCCGATGATGCCGGTGCAGGTCCGGCGAACGGCGTCCAGGATGCTCACGACGGGCATCGCCACGACACCGCGCCAAGCGACGAAGAAGGCCATCGCCGAGGAGGTTTCGCTCAAGCTCGTCGAGAAGATGACCGGTCGCCGAATGCAAAGCGGTCTCGGTGCAGCCGCGCCACCGGTCAGGGCCGGCGGCACGACGTTCGCCGAGTGGTTTGGCCGCGCCTCGTCCGGTGCAGGTGCATTCGGGCGCGTCATGAATACCTGGGCCGACTGGACGTGCTCGCCGGCGGACACCGCCATCGGCTCGTTCATCGCCGGCATCTGGACCGGTCCGGCGGGCGCGGCGGCGACGGCGGAGACGGCGACGGAGCTGAAGAGCATCGCCGGTTGCGACCTGTGGCAGCTCGGTGCGCGGCTCAAGACGCAGCTCGGCCGGAACTACGAGCTCTTCGGGTGCGCGATGCGCAGGTAGCTCCACGCCTTTGGTGTGAGCCGTCGGCTGCGCAG
>CAYGAN010000263.1:3751-4034 GCA_964347585.1 uncultured Planctomycetales bacterium
CGGTGCGCGGCTCAAGACGCAGCTCGTCGGCGAGGGTGTGGTCGTGACGCGCGAGCAGGCGATGCAGCTTATCACCACAGGCGCGTACGTCTTCGATACCGAGTCGGGACGGTTCGTGAAGTCCGGCACGTTCGCGAGCTGGTGGCTGACGCTCCGTCCGTTCGTCCCGTATCTGGGCCTGGCGCTCGCGCTGTGGCTCATCGTGAAGGTCGTGAGCTAGGAGGCCGAAGTGATCCACATGCTCGCAGGGCTCGGCCAGGTGCAGCAGCCCACCGGGATGGTC
>CAYGAN010000263.1:4047-5382 GCA_964347585.1 uncultured Planctomycetales bacterium
GGAACACGGGGAGGAATACCCGGCTTGGAACTCCCGCCGGCGGATTCCGCTGCCCCGCTGGCCAGGTGCCTATCGTGACTCCCGAGGGAGAGGTGACAGGCTGTCGAGCAGCGCCGCTCGTCGCTGCCGACGCGGCCCCCGCCGTTGCTCCGAAACCCGTTTGGCCGTGGGTCGTCGGCCTCGGCGCCGCGGCACTGATCGCCTATCTGGTCTGGGGGTAGCAGATGCAGCTCGCCCCATACGGTCACTACGGTCTCGGCATCGAGGCGCCGACCTACGCGGAGCTGGTCGCCAGCGCCGAGGAGGCCATCGCCGACATCGAGCGCGAGCTACGCGAGCAGATGCCGGTGACCGGCTGGCCGGCTCGTGCTCCGGGCGTGGCTCCAGGCGCTCCTCCCGGCGTGCAGTTGCTCCCAGCGGCCCCCGGGGCGCCGTTGCCGGATGATCGATGGTCGTGGCTCTGGTGGGTCGGCGCGGGAGTCGTCGTGCTCGGTGCGGCATACTACTTCGGCAAAAAGCGAAAGGCTTGAGAGATGCAATACCTTCCTCCCTACGTCACTCCCGTCGGCTCGTATACGCCGTGGCCGCTCGGCGCTGAGGAGGGCCGAGACGCTGCACAAGTCCCTGGTGCAGCCGACGCGAACGCCTGGCGGGCATGGACGACGCCCGAGGCTGCGGCCGGCGTCACCGGCATGCTGACGCAGATCATCAGCGCCATTCGCGGCGTGCCGACGTATCCGCCCGGGGCGTACCCGCCCGGCTACGCGCCGGCGCCGACGTTCCCCTGGGGCACCGTGCTCGTCATCGGCGGCCTCCTCGTCGGCGGTTACTTCCTGCTCAAGGCGCTGGACAAGCCCAAGCGGGCGGCGCCGCGGGCCAACCCGCGCCGACGGTTGCCGTACCGTCGCCCCCGCATGAACCGTCGCCGTCGCGGTCGCGCTCGTCGGTTCCAGAGGGCGGCGTAGTCATGCCCCTCCCGCTCAGCCACCAGCTCTCGATCTACGGTACTCCGATGGGACACAAGTTCCTCATCGACCCGTACCAAAGGCCCGACGGCACCTACTACCCCGGCTACGGACCCACGACGCCGACCGACGCGCGGTTCGTCTGGGAGAAGAGCTTCGGCGCGTTGCCTGGCCAGTACGCGCGCCGAACGGGTGCCGAGGGGCTCCACGGCGTCTACACGATGCGTGGCGTGATGCACGGGCTGCACGGCCTCGGTCAGGTCACGCCTCCCGTTGGCGCCATCAACCTCTGCGCGCCGAACTGCGCCGACCAGTTCCGCGGTAGTGGCCGCCGAGCGCGATGCATTGGCATCGGCTCCCAAGGGGCGCA
>CAYGAN010000263.1:5431-5650 GCA_964347585.1 uncultured Planctomycetales bacterium
GAAGTGCATCGCTGCATGCGACGCGGCCTTGCGCTCGGAGCCGCTGCTCACGCGCGAAGGGCCTGGCCTCCCGATCACGGAGGCTCCGGGGATCGGCACTGTTCTTCCACTCATCTTCGCGGGTGCCGGAGTCCTCGTGCTCCTCTATCTGTTCAAGAAGAGAAAAGCCAAGAAGGCCAAGCAGGTCAGGGCCAACCGTCGCCGGCGTCGCAGAAGGGC
>CAYGAN010000264.1:0-3401 GCA_964347585.1 uncultured Planctomycetales bacterium
ACTTGGGCAGCGCCAATCTCACGGGCGCGGGTCTTGGTGCAAAGGCCCGGGGCAAACGCAATTTCGAGATGGGCATCTGGACCCGCGCTCCTGCGATGATCGAGGCCGTCCTCGAGCACTTCAATGCCCTGTGGGAAGGCCGTTTCTGCCAGTCCTGTGGTCGTCATGACATCTGCCCCGTCCCGCTCGAGGAGCCGAGTCTGACGTGAGGACGCCATTCCTGCTCCTGCGGGGCACCTTTGCATGGGCGCCGGCAGCCGTCCTATTCCGCCTTTCCCCGTCACGGCCTAGTCGATCTCGTCATCCGCCATGCCGGCGCGACTTTCGCTTCCGGGACCAACGCGGATCTTCCAATCGCTCTGTCGCTTCGTTTGCAGGGCGGGCACATGTCGGTATCGTAACGCGAGGCCAAGGCGGGCTGCAGGGATGGTTGCTGCAGTAGTCGGGTCATCGGAGTGCTTGCCATGCTCAACGCGCGTGTGCACGGTTCGGGCGGCGCGATGGCGCCTCTCGTGATCGCAGTCATGATCGCTGGGGCGGATTCGCCCGACACGCCTGTGACCCAGGCGGAGGATCGTTCCATGGCCGAACAGGTCGCCGTATCGCTTGAGAATGACAATGTCAGATACGTCATAGGTGCCGACGGGCGTAACCTGCACTTCATCGACAAGCGGACGAACGTGGACTACTGCGACCGGAAAGGCGATTCGTCGTTCGCCCGCGTGAAAGTCGGCACGCAAGAGCACGATGCCTCGACGGTGTCCTGCCAGGGCGATCGCATCAACGTGGGATTCGGCCAGACCGGCGTGAGGGCCGTGCTCAAGGCGACCGCGCACAAGCGCTATCTTGTGCTCGAGGTAGTCTCGCTGCGGGGCCCGGACGTCGAGTTATTCACCTTCATCGACGTTCCTCTCACGCTCAAGATTACGCCCGAAGAATCCTTCGCCGCCTGCGCACTGGCATTGAATCTCAAGACCAATGTTCTGGAGATACCCGGGCCGGGCAGCAGGCTCCGAGCGATGTGCTACCCCAGGTTCGGGTTCGCGAAAGCTCGCGTAGCCCTGATCGGATGCCCGCGGGACCGCCTCCGCGAGGTCATGAAAGAGGCAGTGAGCGCGGCCCCGGACCTGCCACACTCAACCCTGGGCGGTCCCTGGGCGTTGGATGCGGAGATCAACAAGGGCTCCTACCTGTTTGATTTTGGCGATCTTTCCGAGAAGACCGTGGACGAGTGGGTCAAGCTCGCCCGTGATGTGGGGATGAACCAGATCGATTTCCACGGGGGCAGATCGTTCCGATTCGGGGATTGTCGGCCCAATCCAAAGACCTACCCGCGCGGCTTGGCCAGCTTGAAAGCTGTTGTCGATCGCCTCCATGCCGCCGGGCTCGCGGCTGGCTTGCACACGTACGCCTTCTTCATAGCTAAGGATTGCCCTTGGGTGACGCCCGCGCCCGACCCACGGCTTGCAAAGGACGCCACCTTCACTCTTGCAGAGGCCTTGGACGCCGAGGCGACTACGGTGCCCGTTGTCGAATCCACGAAGCACATGTCCGAGATTACCGGGTTTCATGTCCGCAATAGCGTCACCCTCCAGATTGACAAGGAATTGATCACCTATCAACGGATCTTGAAAGAAGCGCCCTATGCCTTCGCCAACTGCGCGAGAGGTGCATTCGGCACAAAGATAACTGCACACGCCAAGGGAGCAAAGGTTCACCATCTCAAAGAATGCTTCGGACTGTTCGTACCGGATGGCGATTCCACCCTGTTCACCGAGGTGGCTAGAAAGACTGCGGAAGTCTATAACGAATGCGGGTTCGACATGATCTATTTGGACGCTTTAGATGGCTCAGACGTCTTGGCCGGTGCACAGAATGCGTGGCACTACGGGTCGAAATTCGCCTTCGACGTCTGCAAGCGTCTAAAAAGACCCGCGGTTATGGAGATGAGTACGTTTCACCACCACCTCTGGTTTGTTCGGTCCCGCATGGGTGCCTGGGACCATCCGAACAGGAGCCACAAGAAGTTCATCGATATCCACTGCGAGGCCAACGAGCAGATAGGCCGCATGTTCCTGCCCGGGCACCTGGGGTGGTGGGCGGTCAAGAGCTGGTCCGGGATACAGGGCGAGCCGACCTTTTCCGATGATATCGAGTACCTCTGCGCCAAGTGCATAGGCAACGATGTCGGTTTCTCCGTCATGGGCATTAACCCGAACAATATTGGAGCAATCCCGGTTTACCAACGTCTCGGGGGCATCATGAAGCAGTACGAAGCTCTTCGGCACGCGGACTACTTCGATGAATCCGTCAAGTGGAAGCTGAAGGAGCCCGGCAAGGCGTTTACGCTCTTCCGGGCCGCCGACGGCCGGTGGCGGTTCCGGCGTGTCCAGCATGCCGAACACAGGGTCGAAGGGATGAACGGCTGGAGCAATGTGTGGTCGGCAAGTAATCCTTTCGCGCAGCAGCCGCTCAGGCTCAGGATCGAAGCGCTAATGTCGGCAGGGCCTTACGACGCACCTGCAAACATAACGCTAACCGATTTCGCCGATGCTCGGGAGTTCGCGGATCGCGCGGCCGCGCAGGGCGTGACATTCGAGCTTCAGCGTGCATCGGACTTGGTAAAGGCCGGCAAGTTCAGCGGCGTATTTAGCGCCTCGAACGCGGGCAAGACCGATCGGAAGGGTGCGTGGGCGAAAGCGGGCAAGACGTTCGCCCCGCCGCTCGACCTCAGTCAACACCAGGCGCTGGGCGTCTGGGTGCACGGCGACGGCCAGGGAGAAACCCTGAACATTCAGTTGAGAAGTCCACAACACATCACTAGAGGAATCGGCGAGCACTACATCATCGTGGACTTCACCGGTTGGCGCTATTTTGAGCTGATCGAGCCGGAGGGAGAACGCTACAGCCGTTACAAGTGGCCGTACGGTTCACCCTATTCGATCTATCGAGAAAACGTGGCCTACAGGCACGTGGCGTCCCTGGGCCTCTGGTACAACGATCTTCCCGCAAACCGACGGTCGGCCTGCTATTTGAGCCCCATCAAAGCCATGCCACTGGTACCAGCGAGGCTCAGGGATCCTGCGATCACCGTAAACGGCAGGCAGATCATGTTCCCCGTGGAAATGGAGACCGGCAGCTATCTGGAGTTTCACTCGCTCTCGGATTGCGACTTCTACAGCCCGAAGGGGGAACGGATCGGCAACGTGAAGCCGAAGGGCGAGGTCCCCGTCCTTCAGAAAGGCGCCAACCAGGTGACCTTCACGTGCGACGGCCCGACCGATGTCAGGCCCCGTGCCAACGTGACCGTGATACTCCAGGGCGAGCCGATCTGATTGAACCCGCACGATTAGGGAAACGCACGCTCCAGGAATCCCGAAGCCCTTGACTGCCCCCCCGGG
>CAYGAN010000264.1:3411-5648 GCA_964347585.1 uncultured Planctomycetales bacterium
TCCATATAGATGGTTGACGGGCCGTCAGCGCCGGAGATTCTGCTGCGATGCCGCACAGGCGATCTCATTGGAGTTGCTTCCGAAGGAGTAGCCGTTTCAGTTCGCCCCCGCCTTGGCTGACGGCCTCGACAGGGTGGAAACGCAGCGACGACGGCGAATGATTGGAGCGGTTGATAGCTTGAGGCTGCGTGTCAGAGTGAGTCCTGAGCCCGAGTGAGTTCCTTGGCGAACAAAGACCCCTTATGCCGGTCGTCGCCGCGCGGCGCAGCCCCGGAAAGCGCGCCCTCTGCTTCTGATGCCGCCCGGAGCAGTAGCTCGCAAGGGCCGGTGCATAGGCTCCAGTGCATGGAGATCATCGGTGGCAACCGGGCGATGCATAACTGGATCTCGTCGCCGGGTTTGGACATCTGGCTGGACACGCGCCCTTTCGGGGGGAGCGTCGGGGGCGATCTTCATTACCTCTCGGTGTGCGGCTCAGGTCGGGTCACTCGGGTAGCCATCGCGGACGTCTCCGGCCACGGCCCGGACATGGACCACGTCGCGCGGTCGTTGCGCAAGCTCATGCGCAAGTACATCAACCTCTTGGACCAGACGCGATTCGCCCGAGCGCTCAATCGCGAGTTCACGCATCAAGCCGACGCCGACCACTTCGCGACCGTCTTGCTCGCCACTTATTTCGCCCCCACGGATCACCTGATTATCTGCAACGCCGGCCATCCGCGGCCCATCTGGTTCAGCCAGGACACCGGCCGCTGGCAATTGCTCGATCAGGACACCCCGGACACCGGCCCGTCCATCCGTCAGGAGAGGGGAACCTACCGCCTCGTGCCCGTTGCCAATCTGCCGCTCGGCATAGTCGAACCGACCGACTATTACCAATTCGCTGTCAAGCTCCGCAAGGCCGATCTCGTGTTGCTCTACACCGATGCCTTGATCGAGGCGAGGAACTCTGAGGGCCAGCAGCTCGGCGAGGAGGGTCTGCTCAACCTGGCGCAACGGCTTGGGCCGTCCGAGTCGCACGATATCGGTCAAGCACTTCTGGCCGAGATCGATGAGTGGCGCGGCCAAGCGCCCCCCCAGGACGACCAAACGCTCATCGTCCTGTACCATAACGCCTCGGATCATCCAAGAATGACGGTGAGTCAGGCGCTCCGGTCGCTGTCGAAAACGCTCGGGCTCAGTCGGGTGTAGTGAGGGGTCTGGCCGGGCTTACAGGAGCTCTTTGATTGCCTTGAGAGCCGCTTCGTAGTCCGGCTCGTCGGTGATCTCTTTGACCTGTTGCACGTACCGTACTGCGCCCTCGCGGTCCACCACGAACACAGCCCGTGCGAGAAGCCGCAGCTCTTTGATCACCACGCCATACGCGGTTCCGAAGGCAGCGTCGCGATGGTCGGACAGAGTCTGCACCCGCGTCACGCCGGCTGCACCACACCAGCGTTTCTGGGCGAACGGCAGGTCCATGCTGACGACCAGAATGACCACGTCGCCACTCAACCGGGCAGCCTCGGCGTTGAATCTCCGCGCCTCCAGATCACACACGGGAGTGTCAAGCGACGGGACGGACAGAATGACGCGAATCTTGTCCCGCAAGTCTGAGAAACTGACCGCTGACATGTCGTTGGCAACCGCAATGAAATCCGGCGCCTTGTCGGCAACGCGCACCTCGTCTCCGACAAGTGTCAGCGGCGCTCCCTTCATGGTCACGATACCTTCTCGTTCGGGCATCGGAGGTCCCTTTCCGTAGTCTCAGGGCTCTTGCCCTCAGGGCGCACAGTACTCGCCCACGCCAACACTGGAGAGCCGCGATTATCGTTCCTGCCAAGCGCTCATTCACATAGCATGGGCACTGTGTACAGCACGTTCGGATCGTTGCCCTTCCAGGGAACCATGTCACCGTACATGACCCATGTTGTCCCTTTTGGCGCAGTCTTTACCGTTCTGTTGACTCCCAGTGCGGGAGAAAACAAGTAGTTCAGGTAATCTCGTTCGCCGTTGTATTCACAGTAGTATTCGAGAGGCGGCAGTGTGGAACGTGCGACATCGATGCGAAGCGCGAGGTTCAGGTTTCTGCTGGGACGTCCCATAGCTGAGATGAACGCAATACTATGCTTGGACGGAACCAGGGCAGTGTCGGGAAGCGGGTGCACTCGTTGCTGGGGAGGGGAAGGAATGCTCTGATCGGCATAGATGTTCGAGGGCGTAATTGTGTTGTATCCTCCCGTGGGCGGGAAGGGATT
>CAYGAN010000265.1:0-3118 GCA_964347585.1 uncultured Planctomycetales bacterium
CAGGCGGTAGGGCGAGGCTGGCGGCTCGCCCCCAGCAGAAAAGGTGTTCTGGGTGCACGAACACACCCCTGCCGAACATAACGAGGATCGTAGCGTAGTGTTCAGGAGGGGCAGAACACTCGCAGATAGTCGAGAGGACCATGGTCGGAGTCACCAAGCGCGGGAGGAAACCCGACAAGTCGCTGTGGCGAGAGCTGGCTGACGGCACGGCCGGCGTGGTCGTGCGCCTCGCCGTCAGTCTGGCCGTCGGGCTATCGCTGCTGGCCATCGCGATGATTGTGTCGTGGCCGCTGAGCCTGCTGCTGAACCCTTCACCACGCTACGGTATAGGCTCGGGGCGGCTGTGGACCTTCCGTGCCACCGACGAGGCGATCGGGGTCGCGCTGATACTTGCGGGGGTGGTCTATGTCGGCGCGCTTTACTGGATCTGGAGTCGGCACCGTAACAGTCGGCCGATCTGGCTGGCGGCTGCGATGACCGTCGGTACCTGGGTCGCGGTCCTGGCGGCGTGCGTGGGAATCGACGAGCTTTTTCGCGGTGACGAGGAGGCGCTTTACACTGCGGTTTGCTCTGTAGCCGGTGCGGTCACGCTGCTGATCTGGCTGCAGATCTGGCGCCGGTATGCCGGTGGCCGGGTGCTCTACGGGCAGGACGGGCAGATCGACCTGCGGTGCCCGCAGTGTGAGTACCGCATGGTCGGCCTGAGCCAGGCGCGATGCCCCGAATGCGGCCAGCAATACACGATCGACGAGCTCGTAGCCAAGCAGGATTTCGAGGCCCTTCGCTCCATCTCCGCGCCCGCGTCAGCTTCCAGCAATCCGCAGCAGCCGAGCTTGGCCAGCGGGGGGCCCGACAGACAGGCCCCATTGGGTCGGCAATGATCCGTGTCGCGGGAGCTTGGTTGACGGTTACTATCCTCGTCCCCGGTGCATCGGGGCAGGATTTGTCCCCCCTGCGCGATTATCACGTCTGGCTGCCGATGACCGGCGTCACGGAAGCGCAGATGGACGACGCCCGCGCCGCCGGCTACACCGCCATGATGCTCAAGATCCATCCAGCACTCACGCCCGACGAGAGGGGCATCAACCCGACCGCGTTCGATAAGACGATCAAGCAGGCTAGCAGCAAGGGCTTCAAGCTGATCCTGGCGATCCTTGGCTGGGTCGGCCTCGGTGACGGACAGTTTTGGGATACCGACGAAAGCGGCGCGAAGATCCCAAATCGGCTCGACCCGTTTTGGCCCGAGGCCATGGAGCGGCTGGAGTGGTATTTCGCCCGAGTCATCGATCACTACAAGAAGGACCGGCACGTGGTCGGCTTCGCGCCGACTTGGGGGATCTACGGCGAGGCCGGCTTTGCCTCGTGGACCGCCGGCCGCAGCCGGCACGCGCTCGCGCGATTCAACGAATGGCGCAAAAAGCAGGGCTTGGCCCCCTCGGAGAAGCTGCCCACGCGCGCGACCGGCCCGAATACCGAATTCAACCGGTTCATCCGCTTTCGGTACCTTTACGTCGAGCGGCACTTCGACGCCATGATCCGCCGACTGAAACGCCTCGCCGGGCCGATCCCTGTCGGCATGTGGCAGGAGCTCTACCCGGTGGCTGGGTACCTGTGGAACATGGTCGAGGTGCCTGCCGCCGACTTCGCGCTTTACGAATCGTGCTTCCCGTACCAGACATCACACCACCCGGAAAGGACGCTGGCCGAGACCATGGGCTTTCGCTATCGGTGCAGCTCAGCCGCCGACTACCGCGACTATTACTTGCCGCTGCTGGCCCGGAAGCGCGGCGAAGGGCAGCGCTTCATGGGTTGTCAGCTATCCAACAACTACGCCAAGAACTACGGATGGTCCGAACAGAAGGCCGAGCAGGTCGGATTCGAACGATGGGAGGACGCGTTCAGTCCGCACCTCAAGAGGCTGCTCGATACGCCGCTGGAATCGTGTACGCGCGACGTGTTGCTCGTTTTCCCGAGCTATGCCGCGGCCGCCCTGTCCGACCATGCGTGCCACACAGCCGACGCCAAGCTCATCGACGTGCTGCTGCGCATGTACGGCTGTCAGATGGTTCGCTACGGCTCGCCGCGGTTGGATAAGCTCTCCGTGGCCGAGATGAACAGGTTTCGCCTGATCATCGTCCCGTGCGCTGCGTACCTCGTCCCTGAGACCTATGAGAAGCTGAAGGCGACCACGGCCACTGTGTTGCTGACCGGCTGCTTCGCCCAATCTTTCGATGCCTGCCTGACGCCGTTCGGTCAGAAGCGCCAACTGGACGGTGTGATGCTGCACTACCTCCAGCGACCTGCCGGCGAGGTGATCGTCGAGGCGGAGGATGGTTTGACTAAGGGCCTACGCAACGGACTCACGCGGCAGCCGGTGACGCTTCCTGCGGACGAATCCTTCGGCTATGGCAAGGACAGCCGAGGCGTCAAAGTGCTGCTGCGGTGCGGCGAGGCTCCTCTGGTCTCGACGCGGTACGACGACCGGCTGATCTTCATTCACGGGCACCTCTTCGCGGGTGCATCCTATGATCCAGCTCGCAAGCCGCTGCAGCTTTCCGGGTCCAAAGACTCCTCGGCCAATGAACACGACCCCTGGGGGCACTATAGCTCGGCCAATCCGCAGAACGCGCTTGGCCGTGCGCTGATCAAGAACATCCTCGATCACGCGGGCGTGGCCTATCGCGTCCCCAATCCCAAGCCGCGCGGTGTGACCCCGCACCTCGGCGATCACATGGAACCGGCCTCAATCAGCGCCAACATCGCCTATAACAACACCGCCGGGCCGCAAACCCTAACCGTGCGCCTGCCTTACGCCCCACGGGGCCACAAGTCCAGACGGGTCCCCGGCGGCTACGAGGTGCAGATCACAATCCCGCCGTTTTCCTACGTTGCCCTGCAACTGGCATGGCGGAATCCATAAGTGGGTATCCCGGCCCTCGGCTTGTATTGGGGCGGATCACCCAATGAGCACCCCTGGCATGTTGCTGTCAACGTCAGTGTGCGACCCGACTACCGACGGCGTGCCTAACGCCGCAGGCCCTCTCGAACCTGCGGGATCTCCTTCAGGCGGGGGGCACGTCCCTGCAGAACGTGGTCAAGACGACGGTTTTTCTCCGGG
>CAYGAN010000265.1:3128-5633 GCA_964347585.1 uncultured Planctomycetales bacterium
AGCCACGTCGATCCGCATCACGATAGCACTCGTTCCGCCGGCGACCGGCTCCTCAGTCGGGGTAGCGGCAAGCACGACGTAGTCGCCTAGCGGCACAACAACGCAGGTCTCCACACTGAACACCTTCACCCGTCTGATGTCTGAAGCGCGGGTTTGTTCTCTCTCGACCTGCGCGCTGATCTTCAAAGATGCTGCCGGTCGCTCGTCCTGCAGCTTGGCCGTTCCGCGCGCCGTGACCTCCAGCTCACTTGGGGGCTCTGGTGCGCCCCCGAGCTTGCCCTGCGCTTGGAACTCGGAATTCTCTTCGCTTCTGATAAGCAGCGTTGTCATCAGTGTTAGGTTCTCCAATCCGGCCTTCGCGAGGGCCTCCGCTACTGGGGCTAGAACCTTCGGCAGGGGTTTGCCAGCTTCTTGCTTCTCGCCCGCGTTGCTGTGGACGAAGAAGAATTCCAGGCTGAGGGTATGTTTGGGCTCCTTCGGTATATCGAGCGCCTCAACAAGTTGCCCAACCGTGGCAACATCTGCTTCGGGGCCTTGAACGACCAGGAATTCACCGGCCCTATCAACGCCGAAGCGGCTGCGTCCGCTCCCGGCGGTACGGAACACCTCATACACGTCCTTCGCCTCGCGATGCTGCAGGCGGAAGAACCTCGTGACCGCGGCGGATGGTTCGGACACGGACGGTCGATCAAGGTGAGCGACGAGTTCCGCAACCCGGGACAAGTCATCTGCCTCTGCGGCGACGACAAGGCTCCTGGTCCGTTCGTCGGGCACGGCCACGACCCGACCTCCAAGCGTCGGTTGGATGATCTTACACACACTCGATGGGCTTGCATGTTTGAGGGTGAGGATTTGCACTCGCCGGGGGACACTTGGCGCAGTCGCCGGCACCGGAGCCGGCGATGCTGCGACTCTCGGCGGCTCGGCACCGAGCACAGACGCGGACGAGGCGAGCAGGACAGCCACACCTAGCTGGCAGACGGTTCTTGCGCACATGGGTTCAGCTCCTCTAATAGTCAGATCGGTTTGCGATGCGACTCGGAGTCCTCATCGGGCGGCACGGGCTGCACCAGCGGATACAACATGAACAGGTGCACGCGCGGATGGCCCGTATCGCGTTGAACGCAGAGCATCGTCTCGGCGGATTCGCCGATCAGTTCGACCCGCACTTCGGCTGCCGGCTTGGCGTGCGGTCCGGCTTCAGCTACCTGCCCGGTGCTGGCGGCCGGTTCGGGAAGACCTACATAGGCGGGCGGTCGCTCGGACGACCGCAGCATGGCGAGGAACAAGAGCCCCGCGCCAACAACAATCAAGACGGCTGCCGCTGCCTTGGCCAAACGCAGGTAGGGCGCTCGCGGCAGCCGCTTACCGGTCGCAGCCGGAGCCACCTCTTCGCTGGCAAGACGCAAATCATCCAGCGCCCCGACCACAGCGTGCATCTGGCTGCAGTACCGCCGACATTCGTCGCAGCCAACCAGGTGCAACGCCATCGCCGCGGCCGAGCCCGCATCCGCGAGGCCGTCGATCTGGTCGTGCCAGGTCTGTCTGACTTCTTGGCAGGTCAACTTGTCCGTGCTTTTCTGGCTCACGTCTTCGCTGCCCACTCGGGGAACCGTCGGAGGATCGTCTCGCGAAGCGCCTCGCGGGCTGACCGGACGTGCCCGCGGACGGTGCTCTCAGAGGCCTCCATAATCCCGGCGATGCTCGAATAGTCCATGCCCTCCAGGTGTCGCAGGACAAGGGCGACCCGCTGCTGTCTGGGCAGAGCGGCGATGAGCCGCTTGAGGACTTCGCTCAGCTCGCGCGTCTCCAGCACGACCCCAGCCTCTGAAGCACGGGTGCCCGCTGGCTTGGGCGAAGCCGCCTTGAGACGCTGACGCCGCGCGATCCTGCGCCGCTCCAAGAGACACTGGTGCACGACGATTCGGGTGAGCCATGGCTGCCACTTGCTCGGATCCCTGAGTTGGCCTCGGCTGCGAGAAGCGACAGTCAGCGCTTCCTGGACCGCATCTTCGGCGTCGTGCCAATTCCACAAGAGCCGATAAGCCAAACGCACGAGTCGCGCCCGCATCTCAACGGCGGCACCATCGCTGGGGAGTTCGGCGTGACGTTCAAACAGCGCCTCCGGAGGCTTCGCACCCGGTTTCGGCTCGCAGTTCGCCACCCGTGCCCCTCGTTCCATATACCTTTGATGCGCGGGAGGGCTGATTCGTTTGGCGGGAAACCCGCAGCCGGCTCGCCGACCGCGATCGACGAGGCCAGGACGGCGCAGCAGCGGCCTGCTGGGCCCTCGATTCGTCTGGTCTGAGCTTTCAGCTACCGTCGCCACCGCAGTTGGACCGTCGCGCCGTCGGGGACATTGCCAAACCGCAGCCGCAGCGTCGCACCGTCCTGCCGGCAATCCACGTTGACCGGCTTGCCTGTCGCGTCCTGGGCGGTTGCGCTCTGCAGGCTCCTGCCGGCGCGGAAGATGCGTACGACGGCAGGCGTCTCGGCCGGGCCACG
>CAYGAN010000266.1:0-1667 GCA_964347585.1 uncultured Planctomycetales bacterium
TTGAGGGAGCTTCGCTGATCGCAAAACACGTCTTGGTCTCTTCGGCCCGTAAGCGAAGGCGCCCCGATAGGGCCGTTACTCGGTCACCCGAAGGTGCGATGTCTGTCCCGCTCTTGGCGATCAGCTCGAGCACGTCGCGCGGCGGGACCTGCTCGAAGGACCAAGTTCTAATTGGCTGGCTCAGGTTCTTCAGGCCCGGCATGAGCTTGTGGTAAATGTAGTAACCCGTACCGTAGTGCGTGCGCTCGTACGCCATCGTGAACGATCGCTCGAAAGACAACGGTACCCACGTCAGGTCGGCGCCTTTGGTGTCCGACCAGGTCCACGTCAGAGGGCTGGGGAATTGCTCTTGTGGGAGAAAGATGGAGTTCGCCACGGGCTTGTTGGGGTTGGCCGTGCTGGTCTCCCGGACCACGTAATCGCGGCCATCGACAATGTAATGCCATGGGCTGCCGTGCCAATGGTTGTAGCGAGCAAACGCCAACACGCCCGGCCCCATCACATCCAGCGTCACGTTTCGATCATCTGCCAACTGGTAGAGAAAGTGACTGGCGTCGGCGGCTTCGTTACCGCCTCGCCGATCGTACGTGCTGGTCATGTACGTACGTTGGCCGATGCGCAGGTACGGCCATCGGTCCCACATGCGGTAGGCGTCCAGACCAACCGGGATGACAGGCGGCTCGTCGGCGTTCGTCAGCTTCCCCGTGGATCTACAACCAGTGGCGGAAAAGGAACCGGCAAACATGGTAATCAGCAAGCAATAAGCACGAGGTCCGAAAGAGAACATGGCGAACGCCCCGTGTCAATGGAACGATCTCGGGCGCTGTCCGGCCGGCACCGGACGCGATCGACGACGGGCACGGACATTCTGACCCCGGGCGAGTCGTCACCGTGCCTGGCAGGCCCGACGCGATTAACCGCGGCGCGGCACGCTAAGGGCCCGGTCTGGGCTGATCAAGCGTCCCAGGGCCGATTGCTGCTGTCGCCTCGGAGTCGCCGCCCGGACGGAGGAATCTGTCGCTCTTGCCGGGGTTCTGGTATATAAGCTCACGGGGCATGACCGGCTGGCCCGGGTATTATCGCGCACGTCTGGATCGTCATGATGATCGGCTGGTCTTCAAGACGGACCGTGGGAGCCACGCCGTGAAAGCAGCAGAGCTTCTCGTCAAATGTCTGGAGAACGAGGCTGTACAATTCCTCTTCGGGCTGCCCGGTGAAGAGACGAACGAGCTGACCGACGCCTTGCTGGGCTCAAAGCTACGTTTTGTGCTCACGCGGCACGAGCAAGGCGCGGCCTTCATGGCCAACGTGCAGGGCAGGCTGACTCAACGGGCCTCGGTATGTCTGGCCACACTTGGACCGGGGGCGACGAATCTTGTCACGGGGGTAGCCGACGCGACGCTGGATCGCGTCCCGATGGTGGCGATCACCGGCCAGGCAGCCAGCGATCGGCTGCATAAGGAATCGCACCAGGTGATGGACCTCGTCGCCCTGTTCCGCCCGATGACCAAGTACAACGCCCAGGTCGTCACTTGCGAGATCGTTCCGGAAGTCGTGCGCAAGGCTTTCAAGATTGCCCAGACGGAAAAGTATGGCGCAACGCACATCGATCTACCGGAGGACGTGGCTCGCCGGTCCGCCTCGGGTGAGCCCCTCACTCCGCAGCA
>CAYGAN010000266.1:1733-4157 GCA_964347585.1 uncultured Planctomycetales bacterium
GCGTTGCTGTCCGTCGGACTACAGGCGTACGACTGGGTAAACGGCGGCTTCGACCGGGCTGACGTGGTCATCTGCGTTGGCTACGACCTCGTCGAATACCATCCCCAGGGCTGGAACCCCGGCCGCGATAAGAAGGTCATACATATAGACCGCTCCCCCGCGGAAGTTGATGCGCACTACATCGTCAGCGTAGGAATTGAGAGCAACATTGGATTGGCGCTGGACGAGCTGGGAGCGGAGGTAGGCTCCCGCGGCAATCGACATTATACGACGGCGCTGCGGGAAGGCATCCTCAGTGAGCTGGAGGACCTGGCGGATGACAAGAGCGTTCCGATGAAGCCGCAGCGAATCCTCTCCGACGTGCGCAAAGTTCTCGGCGCGCACGACATCCTTATCAGCGACGTGGGGGCCCACAAGCTTTGGATTGCCAGGATGTACCCCTGCCTCGAGCCGAACACTTGCCTGATCAGCAATGGCTTTGCCAGTATGGGGATCGCGTTGCCCGGTGCGATAGGCGCCAAGCTGCTCTACCCGGATCGTAAAGTGCTGGCTATTAGCGGCGACGGCGGGTTCTTGATGAATTGCCAGGAGCTCGAGACGGCTGTTCGGGAGAAGGCCAACGTTGTCAATCTGGTCCTCCGAGATGACACCTACGGCCTGATCCGGTGGAAGCAGACGCTCAACTTCGGCCGCACGAGCTACGTGGATTTCGGCAACCCGGACTTTGCCGCCCTCGGCAAGAGCTTTGGCTGCGAGGGCTACCGCGTCGAAGCTGCCGACGAACTCGAGCGAGCCTTACGGCAGGCGATTGCCTGCAACCGGCCGGCAGTCATTGATTGCCCGGTGGACTATCAAGAGAATCTCGCGCTGACGGAAAGGCTCGGCCAATTCGTCTGCCCGATGTGATTGCATTGAGCGCGCGGACCGGCAGTCGGCGCACCGCGATACGCCGACGCCTGCCTCCCCCTCTCGCGGCAGGTTGACCGTTCGGCGTGCGGTTCTAAGATTGTGCGAGGAACGAAGCTCAAGGGTTCCGCACCATGCCAAAGGAGACGTATCCCTACTATCTGGCCAGTAAGCCGGTGCAGGCTGCTACGACGCTTCCGGTCACGAACAAGTACACCGGCCAAGTCGCCACCCGAGTGGCCTTGGCCGACAAGCAAGCGATCGACCGCGCGATCGACGCAGCGGCAAAGGCCTTCGACGAGACCCGACGGATGGCCAGTTGTGAGCGTCAGGCGGCGCTGAACCACGTCGTTGTGCGACTAGGCGAGCGCCACGAGGAGCTCGCGCAAGTACTGGCGATCGAGGCCGGCAAGCCCATCAAGGACGCGCGCGGGGAGGTCACCCGAGCGATTGACACGTTTCGCCTGGCCGCCGAGGAGTCGGTCCGCATCCTGGGCGAATACCTCCCGCTGGACATCACGCCTCGGGCGAAGGGGTACGAGTCGATCTGGCGTCGGTTCCCCATCGGCCCGTGCAGCTTCATCTCGCCCTTCAATTTCCCGTTGAACCTGAACGCTCATAAGGTGGCAGCCGCCTTGGCGGTCGGGTGCCCATTCGTACTCAAGCCCGCAAGCGATACCCCAATCAGCGCGATCATCCTCGGCGAAATGCTCGCGGAGACCGACCTGCCGGAGGGCGCCTTCTCGATTCTGCCTTGTCATGCTACCGACGCCGCGGCGCTCGTCTCCGACGACCGGCTGAAGCTGCTTAGCTTTACCGGCTCGGACACCGTCGGCTGGAAGCTGAAGGCGCAGGCCGGCAAGAAAAAGGTCGTGCTCGAGCTCGGGGGCAATGCGGCCTGCATCGTCGATCGCGACGCTGATCTAGACTACGCCGCCGATCGCATCACTATTGGCGCTTTCTATCAATCCGGGCAAAGCTGCATTAGCGTGCAGCGAATCTTCATCCACGAGCAGGTCTATGAGGACTTGAAGTCCCGACTGGCTGAGCGGGCCCGCAAGCTCAAAGCTGGGGACCCGCTCGACGAGCACACGTTCCTTGGGCCACTTATTAGCGAGGATGCGGCTAAGCGTGTCGAGCAGTGGGTCGGCGAGGCCGTTGCCGCTGGGGCTGCGGTCGTCTGCGGCGGCAGGCGCGACGGGGCACTCCACGAAGCCACGTACGTCGAGAACGTTCCGCCGACGCAGAAGCTGAATTGCTGCGAGGTGTTTGGTCCCGTGGCCACGCTTCAGCCTTTCAAGACTGTTCGTGAGGCCGTAGCAGCGGCGAACGATAGCGCGTACGGCCTCCAAGCGGGCATCTTCACCAAGGACATCAATGCCGCCTTCTATGCTTTCAGCGAACTAGATGTGGGTGGAGTCGTTGTAAACGACGTGCCGAGCTTCCGCGTGGACAACATGCCTTACGGGGGCGTTAAGGACTCCGGCATCGGTCGCGAGGGCGTCCGCTTCGCAATGC
>CAYGAN010000266.1:4243-5559 GCA_964347585.1 uncultured Planctomycetales bacterium
GTCCCATCTGATTGCCCCACTAAAGCTTAAGTTCAGCGGCGCCAGCGGCCGGGCTGCACGCGCCCGTGTCTTGCCGCTCAGGGGCCGCTTCATCCCGATCCGGGCAAGTCCGGCCCGGACGTCAGCCGATCGGATCATTTCTCAGAAAAAACCAAAAACTTAGTTGCCCGGAACCGGAACGTGATGCATAATGCAACTAAGTCGTTAGTTTCTGTGCGAGTCGGGAGGATGCAGAATGGCAGGGAAGAACGCGAGACGACTCACGCCGCTGGAATCACTCATCATGGACTCGGTCTGGACCCTGTCCCGTGCGACCGTGCGGCAGGTCCAGGAGAGTCTCCAGCCGGTCAAGCCCATGGCGTACAACACCGTGCTGACCATGATGCGAATCCTGCGCGACAAGGGCTTTCTGGCCAGCAAACGCGAGGGCCGGCTGGACGTTTACCGCCCACGAATCACGCGCGAGCAAATGGCTCGACGGTCTCTGCGGGAGGTCCTGGACCGGTTCTTCGCCGGCTCGGCTGAGGCGCTGGTGAGCCAGTTGCTGGATTCCGAGAACCTGAGCGCCGAAGCGATCAAGGCCATCCGCCGCGAGGTGGACAGGCAGTTGCGTGGCCAAGCTGAGAGCAAGGGGCCCTGACAATGATCCAGTTCGTGGAAACGCTGAACACCTTTGGCCGGTGGCTGGCTGGGCATCTGTGGCAGCTGAGCATCGAGCTGGCCATTCTGGCTGGTGTAGTGCTGGCGGCGGTGTGGCTGCTTCGGATCCGCTCGCCGGCGGTGCGTCATCTATTCGGCGGGTTGGTGCTGGCCAAGCCGGTGGCGACGTTTCTGATCGCCTCGCCGGTGTCGCTTTATTGGTTCCTCCGCCCGCCCGTTGAGCCGCCACCCCCACCGCCGGCCCGCGTACCGGCGGTGACCTATGAACGGCCGAGGGAAATATCGCGCCCGCCGATGCCATTTGTCAGGCGCGAGCCCGCCATGATCCCTCGACCTGCGCCTGCTCCGCCGCCAGCGTGGAAGATGCTCGATCGCTATGGCTTGGCAGCCGGCGTCTGGCTCCTCGTCGCGTCGGCGCTGGGGCTGCGCTTGGTGGTGGGTTGTGGTTACGTAGGCTTCTTGCGCCAGACGTCAAAGCCGGAGGCTGACGGACCGCTGGCTGATCTGTTGGCCAAGGTCTCGGCAAGACTCCGAGCACGCAGGCGGGTGGCCGTCGCGCTCTCGGACGTGGCACACGGACCGGTTCTGGCAGGGGTACTCCGTCCGGTCATCTTGCTGCCTAAGGCAATGATCGAGCAAATGTCCACGGAGCAGCT
>CAYGAN010000267.1:0-645 GCA_964347585.1 uncultured Planctomycetales bacterium
GCTCAACGCAGAGGCGATCCGCCTGGTCATGCAGGGTGGAAATTTGGTCAAAGAAGAGTCGTAACTACCCTCAAACAAAGGAGGAGTGACATGAAAAACATCAGAATGTGTTTCAAAGCTATCGTTTTTGTATCTGTTCTGGTCGCAGGGCTTGGCCTCTGCCTTGCGCCGTCCCATGTCCGGGCCGAGGTCAAGCATAGCGAGCAGGGCAGCTTCCTCGCGGGCTTTGTGAAGAAGCCCTGCGGGCCGACGCCCAGTTGTCTCACGCGCCGTTGGTGCTGGGGCTGCTGCCGTCGCTGGGGCCCGGCGTAGAGCGCGGGACCGAAGACGCGCTGTGCGAGGACATCGAAACGGCCAGAAGGGCCGGGTACAAGGGCTTCTTCATGCTCTCCTATGAGCCCCTGTTCGGCTGGGAAGCGGCGGGAACGTGACGGGCCTCGGGGGAGCAAGCGGGTGGGAGCAGCCTCGGGATCCCGCGGCGGCGCGAACGGCCGGAGACAGCTCGGCCGGCTGTAGTCTGTCGGGACGCGCGCCCGCGGGAGTTTTTCCCGTCGCGCCCGGTCCCGCGGTGGCGCCCAGCGTCGCGAGAGCTCGGCCTCCGCCGTACCACAGGATGAGCGCGGTCGTGAACGAGCCGAGCATCTC
>CAYGAN010000267.1:655-4901 GCA_964347585.1 uncultured Planctomycetales bacterium
CCGTTGCTGCAGAAATGGCCTCAGCAAGCTGGTCAAGCGCAATGGCTCTCATCCCGGGCCTAATGGCAACTGCAGGCCACACCAAAACCTGCTATCACCCCCTAGCCGTCTCACACAGCTGGGCCCGCCCTTGGGGCTGTCGTAGTATCGATACTCGGGCAGCCTGCAGCGCCCCCAGCCCGCCAATCAAGCTGCCACGAGGGACAGCAGTTCGGCCGTCTGGAGCGCCGGATGAAAGCCCGCCCCTTGCCCAATTTTTTGGCACGCCAGAATATGACGACCGCTAGCCGAATCCGGGGCGGATACGGCTTGCTTGCGTCAGCCGGGGCCCAGCAGTCTGTTGGACTAGAGTAGGACGTGGTACCATTGCCGTGGGCAGGCAAGGTAGGCGGACGCAGGCCGGCTGGGAACTTGCCAGCTTGCGTTGATTGGCAGGGCGGGGTGAGATGGCCGAGCAGACTCCATCCAAATTGGTGGAAATACCGGTAGCGTAACTT
Source organism: uncultured Planctomycetales bacterium (assembly GCA_964347585.1). Taxonomy (GTDB): domain Bacteria; phylum Planctomycetota; class Phycisphaerae; order UBA1845; family CAYGAN01; genus CAYGAN01. The sequence continues at coordinate 1,153 of CAYGAN010000267.1, forward strand.
GTCAAACTGAGGGTCCTTACCATCGTGCTTGCCCTGGCCGGCATCGGCACGGTGATGTACCTGCTTTCCGGCATCACTGCGTTCATCATAGAGGGCGAGCTGACCGAGACATTCAGGAGAAGGACAATGGAGAGAAAAGCCGGCCGCCTCGCGGACCATTACATCGTGTGTGGCGTGGGCAAGGTGGGTTTCCATATCGTGCAGGAATTGTCCTCCACGCAGCGACCGTGCGTGGCTGTCGACGCAGGTCGTGCGAACCTGCGAACTCTCGCCGAGTCATTTGACGACGTCATCTACCTGGACGCTGATGCTACGGATAGTGACACCTTGCTTGCCGCCGGCGTCCAGAAGGCGCGTGGGCTCTTCGCCGCGACGGACGACGATAACCAGAACTTGGTGATCGCTCTGACCGCCAAGCAACTGAACCGCGCTGTCACTGTCGTGGCCCGTTGTGGTGAGCTGAAGAACGCGGACAAGATGAAAGCCGCGGGCGCCGACATCGTAGTATCGCCTTCCTTTATCGGTGGGCTCCGGATGGCTTCGGAGATGATCCGTCCTACAGTGGTATCTTTCCTGGACGTCATGCTTCGGGACAAGGAGAAGAATCTCCGCATCGAAGAAGTTCCAGCTTCGCTGCCTGGCAGGCAGATCGGTGATCTGGACCTCCAGAGGTTCCACAATACGTTGCTCTTGGCCGTGCGAACTGCCTCGGGATGGATGTACAACCCGCCGCTGAATCAGGTTCTCGATGCGGAGAGCAAGCTCATCGTCATGACGACGCCGCACGAAAGGGCAAGTCTGGTCCGGCACCTTTCAGAAGGGCAGCATCAGGACGACCAGAACGCTCAGCCGCTGAAATCGGGCAACGGATAGGATCTTCAAATCGAGCCAGTCTCAAAGTCTGTGGGAATTGATCACGGAGGCCTCCGGCGGCACGCGACCCTGGTCATCTCACCAACGGTCCGCGACAGTCGCGTCTGAAGCTCCTCGGGCAAATGTCGCACAGACGGGCGGCACGTCACAATGGGGAGCAGCTCTATTCAGGTTGCGCAGGGTGCTGTAGCACTCTTCCTGATGTTCTGCGGCAACGTACCGGCACTACTCTGCCCAGGCTGCGATTTGACAACAGGCTCAGCGGAGTGTGGCTCCCTCCCTTTAACAACAGGCTCAACAGAGTCTGGTTACCTCCCTGCAGACGACGGAACGACTATATACTATGAATATACACCGGGCCAGGAAGGCCTTCCAACCATTGTCTTCAGCCACGGCCTAAGCGGCAGCTTCCGGGACGCCTACCAGATATTTCCGAAAGGCGAGTTCCCGATTCTCACGTACTCGCTACCAGGACACCGTTGTTCTGGCCGATCTCCCGGCGGGCACTCGATTCAGAGTGCAGCAGAGGTCCTGGAACAACTGATCGAGCACTCGAAGGCAGACGACTACGTCCTCGTTGGATTCTCTTTGGGCGGCATGGTGACTACCTACTACCTAGCTACTCACCCAGAGGATGATGCCGGTGCAGTAATCATCAATTCTCAGGATGTGCCGCTTTGTATCCTGGTACGCATCTATTACTCCCTGGCTCTCCTCCGACGGCGCCCTTGCGAGGCGGCAGCCTTGCGAGAATACGTGAACGCAACGGGTCAGTACGACGTGAGATCCCTTCTGTCGGAGACCAGCAATCGCTGGATAATATTCGCCTCAGAGTGTGATTTAGCTGTTCCTGTAGAAAACGTTAGAGGGATGGTGCGGCGCCTGGGGGAGCGTGCGGTGATGTATGTTCTCAAGGGAGCAGGGCACGGTCTTTCGCCGAGCGTCAGCCGTACCGTATACCAGTTCGTCACCGATAATATCGCGTTTCTCACGCAACGCCGTTAGAGACTGTTTCAAGACCTGTTTTCCTGCCGCTGGTTAAGGCGAGATGACGGGTATGACGCGACGGGTGGAGGTCGCGGGGTGCGACAAGAGGTCTGCCACGTGGGCGCCGGCCCAAAGCCAGGAGCACGGAAGACAGCCAACGGCTACGTTGCGGCGGGGGGGCATGCAAGCACTCGACTCCACGCTCCCCCCGCTAGATGAGGGCGTCTGCCTGTTCCCCGGCCAGGCACACTTGTGAGGGCCGGAACTCCGAAAGCGTCACAACGACTTGTACCTTCGATTCTTACGACGGCCGCGAATCGATGAGGTCCAGGTCGCGTTCTGTAGATCCGGCATTCTTCTTGACACACCACGAGCTTTCGATTAGCGTATAAGGTTGTTGATGAGTTTGCCTTTTGGGGTTGGGCTTCATTTCTTCTTGTGTTCCCGGGAGAGAGAATTGGGAGTCTGGACGTTGGGCGTGCGCGTGTGTGCGCGCCTGCCTGCGGAGAAGCATCCGGAGCAGATAGGCTTCCCACCTACTCAGCCCTGGGGTTCGAGGTCCGTCGCGCGGTTGCTTTGGACGGCATCTCGCAACGGCTGGGTTTTCAGATCTGACCGGTTGATTCCGCGGAGCAGCCCGACTGCAGCGGGCGCATTTCCAGGAGGTGTGAAGTGAGGAAAACCTGCTATCTCATTGCGGTGAGCCTGGTCACCTTGGGGGTCTCGACCGCCGCCATAGCGGCCGTGGGGGTGCCTCTGCCGCCCCCCGGGGGCGGAGTCAACAACGCCGTGAAGAGCCCACCTTTGCAGGATTCGGAAACGTGGACGACCTCGATTGACATCCACAACACCTTCCTTATCACCAACTGGGCAGGCTACATAGTCGGCGGGCAGGTCGTTGATTCCAACGAGGTCACGCTGTGGCCCTGTACCCTGGGGGATGGCACAATCGTTCAGCCGGCGGCCACGCCCAAACAGGCAATCTGGGGCACGGTTCTGCATACCGCCTGGGTGCATTCGGGGATTTCTTTACCGGCGAGTCAGAACGTCCCCATCATGGCGGCCCTGGTCGTCCACGCCACGAACACGACCACGGGCGGCAATGATTCACAGTTCGACATTTACGTGGACGGGTGGAACATCCGGCATGTCCGGGCGACGGGGACGACGAATATCGTGCTGAGAGCGTACGAGGACATGATCTGGGCGTCCTCCAACTGGGATCCGGGTACGAATCCGGATGACTTCGAATGGCCCCCGCCGCTCCCGCCCGACGACCCGGATGGCAAGTGGGTCCACATGCCTTACGACATAACGACCCACGCGCCGGGCACGCTAGGGACTCATCGCTACGCCACCCTGGCGGGAAAGTTCACGCTCGACATCCAGCACGTGCCCGACCCGGCCTCGGGGCTGCTCGTACTCAGCGGCGTTGGATCCGCAGCAATGGCCCGTCGGGCCCGAAAGCGTCGCCTCGCTGTGTAGTGGCGACTGCGCACGATCTTTGATCAGGCTCTGCATCCCACGCGAGCCCCGTTCCGCGGCGGGGCTCGTTTCTTGTACGGACCGATTGGCGCAGCGGGACGGGTTGGCGATCATGTCAGGCGGAACGGAGACATAGCGGTGAGTGAGTCAGCTCACAGTCCCTCCCGCGCGACGAAGCAGCGCTCGAAACGGCCGGAGCGGCTGTGGATCCTGCTTGCGGCGGCCCTGGTTGTCGCCGGCGTATGGACGTACGGATTGAAACGCCTTGGTCGTGCATTCATGGGGGACGGGATCACCCGACAGATCATGGCCGAACTCGAGCCGGTGAATCGAATCGAGGCCGCGCCGGGGGCGCTGCGCGATTTCAACGTGCTGATCATCAGCGTCGATACCACCCGAGCCGA
>CAYGAN010000267.1:4911-5547 GCA_964347585.1 uncultured Planctomycetales bacterium
GTCGCCGACTCGTCCATCGAAGAGGCGGCCTCCCTGGCACGGGAGGGCATCCTGTGTGCGCAGGCGGTTACCCCCAGCCCCTCCACGCTGCCCGGCCACGCGTCTCTGTTGACCGGTCTGTACCCCCATCGACATGGGGCAAGAGCCAACGGAACCTTTCGTCTGAAGGACGAGATCACGACATTGGCAGAGATGCTGAAGGTACGAGGGTATCGCACGGGCGCGGTTATCTCCGCCTTCGTATTGGATTCCCGGTTCGGCCTGGATCAGGTTTTCTAGTATTACGACGACGATTTGACCAAGGGGATAAGGTATTCGGCCCACATGTTCCGCGAGCGGGCGGCCGAGTTGACCAACGAGCCGGCGGGCAAGTGGCTTCGCGAGAACGGGCACGAAAAGTTCTTCATGTGGGTCCACTACTTCGACCCGCACGCGACGTACCTCCCGCCGGAGCCTTATCGCACCGAATATGCCCACAACCTCTACGACGGCGAGATCGCTTATGCCGACTCCCAGACCGGTGTCCTGCTGCAGCAGTTGGAGGAGCTGGGCGTTCGCCATAACACATTGGTCATCTACACGTCGGATCACGGCGAAGGTCTGGGCGAGCACGGGGAACAGACTCACTCGCTGCTG
>CAYGAN010000268.1:0-1805 GCA_964347585.1 uncultured Planctomycetales bacterium
AGCGGGGGCAGGATTCGAACCTGCGACCTCCGGGTTATGAGCCCGACGAGCTACCAGCTGCTCTACCCCGCATCCTAGCACTCAGACAGCTTACCCTTCGGCCCGGGGACAATCAAGTGTCAATCGATCCGGTCGATTCAGAAACTGGCTGCTATGGCCGGTAAGTGCGACGGGCTGTGCGGGCGGGGCGCGGGGTTCCTGAGACGCGGCCGCAGTCACGACACTTGCAGCAACGCGGAAGCGGGGCAGCGGTAGCTTCGGTGCGAAAATGACACGGCCACGATCCCGCAGGACCGGAAGCGCCTCCCCGCATCGCGATGATCCCCCTGCCGAGCAACCTCTTATAGCGTCGGGGCGGCTGTGGCATTCAGGATCAGCGGTTGTGCTTACTGCAATGTCCGTCTTGATGCCCCGTTGTTCATGCGACAAGCCGGACTGGGTTACCGGACGGCATCACGAGCGCTGGCCGCGCCTATCGGTTGGATCGGAGTGCCCGGGCGCACGCGCGGCGCTTTTCCCGGACGAACGCACACACACTGCGGAGCGTGCGAGTGGTGGGCGACCTGCAACCTCTGGTTCAACGGCGTTGGCTGCGGTTGCTGGCAGTAAAATGGGGTTGATGTAATTCATGCACGGGCACTGATGTGCCGAACCATTATCTGACAGTTTGGTTGCTTCAATTCGACCAAAAGAGGCGAGGCCGAGCCAAACGCCGGCCATGTTTCGTACCCCGAGCCGGTCAAGCAGGGCTCTCATGAGGTCGGAGCTATGAGCGCGCAGTCGGGATCCCCCGTCAAATCTCTGTCCGACAGGTGGTTCGAACTCCTGCTTGTGACGATGGTCCTGGCCGTCGTCCTTGTGGCGCACCATTTGGCCGGGGGCAAGCAGGTGCTGTTGCACTTCTTCTATCTGCCCGTGATCGTCGCGGCGCACTATCTTGGACGGAGGCTCGCCGCCACCACGGCGCTGCTGGCGGTACTGGCAGTCGGCACGTTCGCGCTGCTCGATCCAGGCCGATACATGTATGCGATCGAGTCGCCGCTGATTCTGGTGCTGACGCTCTGTGCGTGGGGTGGATTCCTTGGTCTGAACGCCATCCTGATTGGAACGTTATGCGACCAACGGGCCGCGCACATTCGGGAACTGCGTGAAGCCCACATCGGCATCATCGAGATCCTCTCGAAGTACCTTCAGGCAGCCGACCGCTACACCAAATCCCATTCCGTGCGTGTGGCGGACTTGGCTGAGGAAATCGCCAGACAAATGAAGCTCGAGTCACGAGAGATCGAGGACGTGCGTGTGGGTGCTCTGTTGCACGACATCGGCAAGGTGGAGATTTCGACACACCTGATCCAGAAGGCGGCCGCGTTGACCGATTCGGAGCGAGCTGAGATGGCTTCGCACACTTTCCAAGGCGCTGAGTTAGTCCGCTCGCTAGGTTCGATCCTTGCCGGGGCGGTTCCGCTCGTGCTGCACCATCATGCCCCCTACATGACCGAGTCCGGGACGGATGGCCGGCCGGGGCGTGAGGCTCCAATCGGGGCAGGCGTAATCGCGGTGGCTGATGCTTACGATGCGATTGTGACGGACCGGCCCTATCGAACCGGCCGAACACCCCAGGAGGCCATTGCCGTCATCCGGGAGGGCACCGGCACCCAGTTCGCCCCCGAGGTCGTCAGCGCATTTGAGCGCGTCATGATAAGCCGCATCGAGGAGTGGGAAGCCGACAGGGCCGGCGGCGGCACCGAGCCGCGTGTTGCGGCTCGCCCCGTGTACAACGTCGAAATCCCCGCGTCCGAATCTGA
>CAYGAN010000268.1:1822-5533 GCA_964347585.1 uncultured Planctomycetales bacterium
GGGCGCTGCAAGGACGCCCCCGAGGCTACCGAGGCAGTCCTGCCAATCCTCGGCGGTCTTCAATCGGGGCCGATACGTGGCCACACCGGGCCGGGCGACGCCGATGTCGGTGCGAGCCAGCGCAAGTCTTTGCGACGTGTTGAGTCATGCCGGAGCGCCTGGACAGAACTGGCCGAGTCCGAATACTCCTCACGTCAGCTGCCAAGTAGCACGCACCGCCTTGCTCTGAGGTGTCGAATTGTCTTGAGCCGGGCCTCGGCCCAATGCAGCTTTGCTCCGTGAGTTCAGATGCGCCAAGGCTGTCGGTTGCCGAGCGTCACGGAGCCGAAGGCAACGCTTGCGGCGTGCATCGCTTTATCGGAGGAGTCCTACTTCGCGGCTCCTGCCTGGCGAAGGTGGAGGTTGTGGTACTGTGAGTAGATCGCGCGGAGGCGCGCGGCCTCGGCTTTGTCCATGCCGTCGTACCAGTCGTGCTCGGGCTTGGCGAAGACCTCGTCTTGGATGAGCCTCTTGAGCTGCTGGTCGTCGTGCGCTTCGGCCAGTTCCTGGATCATAGGCAGGAACTTCAGGTAGAAGTGCTTGGCCACTTCGTAGCTGCCGTGCCAGTGGGTGAAGTCCGGGCCCATCATGGAGGCGCCGTGTCGCATGCGGCGGCCCTCGTGGTGCCAGAGTTCGAACCAAATCCATGCCAGGTCGTACGCGAAGCCTTCCTTCTCCTTTGAAACGAGGTACTTCTTTGCCTGCACGTGTTGCATGAGCTTCAGTCCCGGTCTGGCGAACTTCTCGTTGTAAAGATTCACGAGCGCGTCGTACTGCTTGTAGAAATTCTCGATGTGGCTGACCGAATGGCAGGCTGCACACACGCTTTTCATCGTGTTGCGCTTCTTGTCCCACGGCACTTCGGATCTGACCACTTCCTCCGCCGCCTTGATTGTGGCGGTGTGCGACGTGGTCAGGGTGCTAATGACCGGGCGAAGTGTCCAGCTAACTCGCAGGCCGATGTCATGGTTGACCGGCTGAGTGCCGTCGGCTGTGTTGTAGGCCGACATGTGACATGTCGCACACGTCGGTGCAGCCGAATAGTCGCGGCCGACGACCCATTCCGGGCGGTCCAGGCTCATTTCGCTGAGCCGATTGTGGAAGGCGATGCCGTGCTTGCTCTCATTGTAGATCTCGAACTGAGGGTGGTCGGGGCCCATGTGACACTTGCCGCAGTTCTCGGGCTGGCGCGCGAGCGCCTTGCTGAATGAGTGTCGCGGGTGGCAGGCGTTGCAGCTTCCCAGTGACCCGTCGGGATTGAACCGTCCCATCCCGCTGTTCGGCCAGGTCTCGTGATCGATGTTCAAGCGAGTGTTCGTCTTTGGCATCTTGGACTTGTGCGGCTCCCACTCGGCCCGAATGACCCGGCTCATCCCTTGGCTGAGCTCTTCCTTGTAACGGAGCAGACCCTTTAGGTCGGTGTCCTTTTCCTCCATGATCGTTGTTATAACCTGCATGGAGATCTGCTGCATGTTGAGCTTGAAGGTGGTCCCGTCCTCGAAGACCTTACCGAACGACACCTGGCTGCCGTGACAGGCCTTGCAGCCTAACACTGCGTTCGGCCCGCCGGCGACGAACTCGCCGAGCATGTTGTCCTGTGAGTGTAGGATCAGGCCGGCGGTGTTGTGGTGGCTTGCGGCGAATTCCACAGCTTCCTTCCGGTGGCAGCGACCGCAAACCGTCGGCGAGATGATCGAGCTGACAAAAGCGCCTTCGTGCAGCCACGCTACAACTTGGCCTTGTTTGGCCCCGTGACACTCGAGACACCCGATGCCCTTTTCCGCGTGTTTCGAGATCGCCCACTGCGCGACGACGCCGGGGGATTTCTCGCTATGACACTTGATGCAGGCGGCGCTGTTGTCCTTGACGATCGCGCTGAGCTGCGCGACGGTCATCCGTTCGGGCGGAAGGTGTCTGCGGCGCTCCTGGTCGGCAACCATCAGCAGCGCCACGCACAAGGCCAAGCCCATCAGAAAAATCACGACCCGTTTGGTATTGAGCGACATTTCTTCGGCTCCGATGTCAAACCGGCAGGCGGAACAGGGCGTCGGGTACTTCGCTACCGGCTCCCTGTCATCGGCCGGTCATTCCGCCATCGCCTCCCATACCGTGAACGCCAGGAACCACAGGAATCCGGCGACCCCGATGTAAACGCTGATGTCCTTGCCCGGCGCGATCCGCTCCAGGACGCGATCGATCCATGGCCAGAGGAATAGCGTGGCCAATACGAAGCCGGTGAGGATCACGCTGACCTGCAGTGCGGTCAGGCCCGCCAGTCCCGGAGAGAGTTTCAGCAGCCGGAATTGAAAGTAGAAATACCACTCCGGCTTGATGTGCTCGGGGGTGAGATTCACGTCGGCCTTCTCGCCGAGGCCAACCGGAAACACGAGTGTCAAGAGCGTAAGTAGGACCAGCAGCCCGGTGCCGATCAGCAGCTCGGTCAGTACGTGGTCGGGAAAGAAATTGTAGTGGGTCGGCTCGTCGGGCTTCGCGCTGTGGGAGAACCGATGGTGGGAGATCACGGCGAGGACGAGTAGGGCCGCCAGAGCGCCGCCGAGGCCGATCCACAGCCCCGGCGCTGCCGTTTCGCCCAGCATCAGATCGCGAGCGATTCTGCCCATAGCCAGTAGGCAGGCGGTCAAGAACAGCATCAGGCCGGCCAAGTGACGCCGCCAGAGCGCGTAGCCCGCCGCCGCCAGAGCGATCGCGATGATGGCCCAGATGAGCCGGGACGCGCCCGGGGTGAACGCGTAACCGATGAGCTCGAACGTCGGGCGGCCGAGCAGCGCGGCCGAGACAGTGCCGATGATCCCCGCCATGCAGACGAGAACTAGCAACCAGGGAACGAAACCGAGAGCAGATCGCGCCGCCGTGAGCGAAGCTTGGCCCTTTTCGAACTCGAATTCAGTCACCCCGTGCAGGCGGATCATGGTGATGTGCAGTCCGAGCACAGCGATCATGACCGCGGGCAGTACGCCGATGTGCAGCACGTACAGCCGTGTGAGCGTGGTCGAGCCGATCTCCGGTCCCCCGCGTAGGAAGGTGGCCAGCGCACGCCCGATCAGCGGGATGCTCTCGGTCAGGTTAGACGCCACTGTCGTGCCCCAAAACGAGAGCTGCTAGTACACGAGCGAATACCCGGTAAAGCCGAACGTCAGCGTGATGCAAAGGAGCATTGCCCCGAATACCCAGTTGAGCAGGCGGGGGTGTCGATAGGCTCCTGTGAAGAACACACGCAACATGTGAAGGATCACCGCGACGATCATCAGGTTGCCCGACCACTTGTGAACCCCGCGGATCAATGAGCCGAACGGCACCTCGTACGTGATTCGCCGAACGCTCTCGTAGGCGTGGTCGGGGCTGGGCTGGTAGTAGAACGTCAGCAGAATGCCCGTGGTGATCTGGATGAGCAGGAGGTACGCCGGGGTCCCGCCGAGGCAGAACCACCAGCGCTTCAGGTGGTACGGGACCGGTTCGTTGGTCAGGTCGCGGAGCCTATCCCACTCTAGCGGGATCAGCGCCTCCCAGCCGGTGGCGCCGGAACGGCCGGGCTTGCCAGCAGGCTGAGCGGGGGAGCCTGGGTCAGGTGATGCCATGCGGCTACTCCTCGACCATCACGAAGACGCTTTGCCCGCGCACAACGGACCGGAGGGCCGCTAGCCTTTGCTTCGC
>CAYGAN010000269.1:0-4277 GCA_964347585.1 uncultured Planctomycetales bacterium
GGCTCCCGAGTGGTCCGTCCCCCACCCTCGCTACGCGAGGATGGGGCACCCGCGCTGATACGCCTTGCTCGGACGTCCGAGGGCGCCTACTCGGCGTCGAGCAGCGGGAGGCGGATGGTGAAGCTGACGCCTTTGCCCGGCTCGCTGTGCGCGGAGATCGTCCCGCCGTGTTCGCGGACGATGCGCCTGGTCATGGGCAGGCCGAGGCCCGTGCCGTCCCTCTTGGTTGAATAGTAGGCCTCGAAGATCTTCTCGATTGCGTCGGGCCGCACGCCCGGGCCGGTGTCCGCGACGTCGATCTGAGCCGATCCGTCGTCGGTGCGATGCGTGCGGATAATCAGATCCCCCCCGTCGGGCATGGCCTGCAGCGCGTTGATCAACAGGTTCAGCAAGGCCTGCTTGAGCAGGTCGCCATCGACGCGGGCGGTCAACGAGCCTTCGCACGGCGAGAAGCGGATATTGATCTTGTTCGCGTGTGCCTGCGGTTGGAAGAAGTCGACGAGGTTCTCCAGCAGCTTGTTGTTGTCTGCGGGCTCGAGGGACAGCTCATAACGCCCGACGTACCGCAGAAAATCGTCGAGGATGTTGTGGACGCGGTCGGCCTCGGCGCGCACGCCTTCGAGCCGGCTGAGGCTCCGACGGAGCAAGTCGGGGTCTGCCCGGTCGTGCTCGCGCCAGTCTTCCGCGAGGAGCTGCAGATTGAGCTTGAGGGTTGACAGAGGGTTGCGGATCTCGTGCGCGAGCCCGCCGGTGGTGGCGGCCAGCTCGGCCAACTGCTGACACGCATCAGAATCCGCTGCGTCCAGACGTGCCTGCACCGCGTTAAGGCGGCGTTGCATGAGGGTCCAGGCGATCAGCCCGCCGAGCGATCCGGCCACTATCAACGTCGCGAGAAGCCACCATATCATTGGTAAGGGTCCCGATCGGATGAGCCCCGTCGGCAAGTTCCGGTCGGTCACGACCGGCCACGGATGCACTCGCGCGAGCAGGTTGCCCTGCGATCGGGCAGGTCCTGCAGCACACATGGGCAGCGGTTTTGGGCCCCCGCCGACGTGACGGCGCACACAGTGCTATTCGGCTTGGGGCCCGGGGGGAGCTTCCGCGCGTCGTACGTTACAGGCTTGGGGACCCCTGTCGGATTCGACCAGGTCGTATTCGACCAGTTCGCCGTCCTTGAGACTGCGGAACCCTTCACCCTGGATCGTCGTGTAGTGCACGAAAACGTCCCTGTCCTGCTCGGCTCCTACAATGAAACCGTACCCCTTCTTATTGTCAAACCATTTGACCTTTCCGAAAGGCATGACCCCGCCCTCCGGCGCGCCAGGGCCACGGACCCGAACGCCTCGCGAGCCCCGACGCGTACTGCCTGCGCGGAATCGTGCCGACGTGCTCACTGCGCTGCGCCATACTGCCTGAATGGCTGTCCGACCGCGCCGGGCCCAATCTGACCGCGCCCCATCGACAGGATTCCGCACCAATACTTCAAAAAGACGTGCGGACAGACAGCCCTGGTCGTCTGCGTCGGCCCGTCGGTCCCGTCCTCATAGCGAGGGCGGCAGACCAACCGGTTCCGACGTGCTCTCGCTGCGCAGTGCGAGCGCTAGCTTCGCTTTTCCTCTTGCAGTGCCGCCTTTCGCGATAGCTTCACGCGTCCTTGCTCGTCGATGGAAATCACTTTGACGCGGAGCATATCGCCGAGCTTACAGACATCCGAGACCTGCTTGACGTAACCGTCATCGAGTTCGCTGATGTGACATAGACCGTCTTCACCGGGGATGACCTCAATGAAGGCTCCGAAGTCCTTGATGCTGATGACCCGGCCGGCGTAGATCTTTCCGATCTTGATTTCCTCGGCGATCCGTTCGATCGCTTCGCGAGCGGCTTCGGCACCCTCACCGATGCAAGAGATGTAAACGGTACCGTCGTCCTCGATTTCGACAGTGGCCCCGGTGTCCTGCTCGATCTTCTTGATGCCCTTCCCGCCGGGCCCGATCACCTTGCCTATTTTCTCCGGGCTGATCTTGATCGTCAAGATTCGAGGTGCGTGTTGGCTGATCGTGGGTCTGGGCCGGGCCAGCGTGGTGAGCATGTCGCGCAGGACCTGGAGGCGAGCTTCGCGAGCTCTCTCCAGCGACTGAACGATCAGGTCATGGCTCAGACCGCGGGTCTTCAGATCAAGGTGGATCCCGGTGATCCCGCGCTGTGTGCCGGCAATCTTGAGGTCCATATCGCCGAAGAAGTCCTCCTCCCCGATGATATCGGTCAGCAGAAGCGTCTTTTCGTCATCTTGGACCATGCCGATCGACACGCCCGCCACCGGCTGCTTGATGGGCACGCCCGCGTCCATCAGGCTCAGCGTCCCTCCGCACACAGTGGCCATGGAACTGGACGCGTTGGACTCAAGGATGTCGCTGACCACCCGGACGGTGTACGGAAAGCGGTCCGTCTCGGGCAGAACAGGCTGCAAAGACTTCTCGGCCAGGGCGCCGTGTCCGATCTCCCGGCGGGTGGGGGCTCCGATCCTTCGGACCTCCCCGACGCTGAAAGGCGGGAAGTTGTAATGCAGCATGAACTTCTTGCTGTATTCATCGACCAGCCCGTCAACGATCTGGGCGTCCTGGACGGTCCCGAGCGTGGTCACCACCAGGGCCTGGGTCTCGCCGCGGGTAAAGATAGCTGAGCCGTGCGTGCGCGGAAGAACTCCCACCTCGCAGACGATCGAGCGGACGTCGTCGGGCCCGCGTCCGTCGAGACGCTTGCCGCTCAGAAGGATGCTCCTGACGGCCTCCTCTTCGACCTTGTACAGCTCGGCCTGTACGTCCTCGCGGGGGTACGGGGGCTGTTCCGCATCCGCCGGCGAGAGCTCCTCGAGAATCTGCTCCATCAATTGCTGGACCGCCTGTTCACGCTCCTTTTTGCCTGCGATCTGCTTCGCCTGGCGCATGGGGTCCAGGGCGCGCTGGCGGACCGCCTCTCGAAGCTCGAGATTCAACTCGGGGGGCTCCCATTCCTTGGGCCTGGCGCACTGGCCGGCCAACTCCTGGATCATGTCGCATACGACCGCGACTTGCTCGTGGCCCAACTTGATGCCCTCGGCGACCACGTCCTCGGGTAGCTCGTCCGCGCTGACTTCGATCATGTTGACCGCCTCACGATGGCCCGCGACGACCACGGCTAGGTCGCCTTGCTCGAGCTGCTCGTGCGTCGGGTTGATCACGAATTGTCCATCGACGCGGCCGATGCGCGCCGCACCGACCGGACCGTCAAACGGGATCGACGAGAGCATCAGGCAAGCGGACGCACCCACCATCGTCAGGATGTCCGGGTCATTCTGCTGATCGGCTGACAGAACCATCCCTTGGATGAGCACCTCGTCCTTGAAGTCCTTAGGAAACAGCGGGCGCAGCGGCCGATCCACCATTCGCATCGTCAGTATCTCCTTTGTGGTGGGCCGGCCCTCACGCTTGTAGAACCCTCCCGGAAACTTGCCTGCCGCGTAGGTCTTCTCCCGGTAGTCAACGGTCAACGGGAAGAAGTCGATACCTTCGCGGGGTTTGGCACGGACCACGGTGACCAGCACGACGGTATCGCCGTAGCGGATCGTCACTGCTGCGTCGGCCTGCTTGGCCACCTTGCCCGTCTCAATGGAAAGGACCCTTCCGCCGATTTCCTTCTCGACCCTGTATGTCATCGCAAATCACCTACCCTTGCCAACAACACCGACATTTACCTACTTGCCAACGACACATTGCTTACGTCAGGACGACCTGTGCTCGCGGTGGGCGCACCGATCCGCGCCTGCGTGGACCAGAACATGAACGACCCTTCGAGCCAGTTTTGCTGAATGTTTCGGAGGGCTGTTCCGCCGCTGCGTGGAGTACGCGGCGAGGCTATTTTCGGAGACCGAGCCTTGCAATGACGTCCTGATACCTTCGCCGGTCAGCTTGCGTCAGGTACTTGAGCAAACTCGACCGCCTTCCGACCATCTTGAGTAGTCCGCGACGCGATGCGTGATCTTTCTTGTGAGCTTTGAGATGCTCAGTCAGATGCTGGATCCGCTCGGTCAACAGCGCGATTTGAATCTCGGTCGATCCGGTATCACTCTCATGAGTTCCGAACTGCCCGATGATCTGGCGCTTCTTGTCCTGCGTCACCGTCATCGCTTGCTGACACTCCCGACTGGCCGATCCTGCTGATACTGCCAGCTACGCACTCAGGATGGTCTCACCACCAATACTGATTCCTCACCTCTCTATTCCTACGAGTAGCATATACGC
>CAYGAN010000269.1:4287-5504 GCA_964347585.1 uncultured Planctomycetales bacterium
CGCTTCGGCCTGCTCTGACAAGCCTCAGGTTCAGCCAGCCCCAAGGGCCGGAGCTACCCCGCGCGCCGGTCGTGCCGGGGACCGCTCCGCCCGGCTGACCGTGCATCCAGCCGCCGTGGCAGGGATCGAGCCGGCAACGATCAACGCGACTGCGTTGTAAGATGCCGCTGGGAGGGGTGCCGGCGGGTCGATCGCTGGCTGACGCGGGCCCCGTCGCCCGCTAGCCCCACGGCCCTATCAACATCACCATGTGCCAGGGGTCTTGACGCGCGTAACCGTCTTCGCTCGTCAGGGCTGTGCCGCTGACTTTGTGGCGGCGGGCCTGTCGAATTCATCGGCGAGAGCAAGCCGCTTGGCCAGCGCCGGATGGTCATAGAAGAGCAATTCCACGACGCGGTGCGGCGAAGGATCGGCCAGATTCATCTTGCCCAGCTTGGCGAAGGCTTCTCGATATGCGCTCGTGTCACCGGTCCGCTGCAGCGCGGCCAGATCGCACTGGCGCTCGAATCGCCGAAGGACCGCGTTGATCGGCGGCTCAAGTACTAGCTGAACGACGAAGGCCAGCAGGATCGCCTCGGGCAGTGCGGCGATCCCGCCGGCCACCCGATTGGGGCTGCTTCCGGCGAACGGCCCGAGCCGCCAAGCAATCACTGCGATCACAGCCGTGGCAGCCGCGGCCGCCAGCGCCAGGCCTTTCCAGATGTGCCCGCGAACGTGATGACCCAGCTCGTGGGCGAAGACCACCTCGATCTGCGACGGGGTGAAGGCTTCCAACAACGTGTCGGCCAGGAACACGCGTCGCGTGGGGCCGATGCCGGCTAGCATCGCGTTGGCTTTCTTGGTGTCCTTGGACAGGTTCAAGTTGAACACGCCGCTGATCCGGATACCCGTGCCGGCCGCCAGCCGCTTGAGCCGTTCCGTCAGTGCATCATCCTCGACCGGCCGGGAGCTGTAGAAGATCGGCAGGATCAGGATCGGAAAGATCTGCGCCAACACGACCGCCAGCGCCAGCCACCCGATCCACAACCACAGCCACCAAGAATCTCCGCCGTACCACAATAGTCCATACAGACCGAACAGTAGAATTGCCCCGATCAGCCCACCGACCAGGTACGTCTTCGTCTGCCGAACGAGCCAGCCGCTCAGCGTCTCGTTGCTCAGACCGAAGCGATGCTCCAAGATGAAATCCGAATAGTAGTCCAGCGGCCAAGTCAGCA
>CAYGAN010000270.1:0-5446 GCA_964347585.1 uncultured Planctomycetales bacterium
GGAAGGTGGCGTTGACGAATCCGGCGATTCGTCTATCGAGAACCCCTGATGCCGCCCGCGCTTGGCCCGATGACGATCACGTCGCACCAGTTCACGCAATCGCCCATACTCCCGCGGCGGCCGAAGTCCGTTATCAGATCCAGTCTCTCTGCCGCCTCGATCGAGCCCGCGACGTGCTGGACCCCCGCCGCAGCCGTCAGACCTGCCCGCGAGAACACTTCTCGGCCGTCCGCCTCCACTCGCACCTCGCAGGTCCCGAGCTTGCCGAAATAGGCATCCAGCCCCAGGAGTCCCCAAACGAACTCGTACTTGCCGTCCGCCGCGAAGCTCACCCGAGACCGCGGCTGCGTGCTCAGCCCATGCGCATAGTGCCGACCCGCCAGCAACAAAGGCCCGCCAGCCGCGTTGCGGTCCAGATTGATCCGCACCGGCTCATCGAAGTAAGGCACCGTCGTGATCTTGGGCTCACCCAACTCGCAGAGGTGCCAATACGACCAACCTGGAAAAACCGCGCGACTGATCTGACTGATCCGTATTGAGGCCTGTCCTTGTCCCCAATGCAGGATCACCGATGAATCACCCGCGACATCCTTGGCCAGTGCGGTCGCGTGCAACTTCTGTCCGTCGGTCAGTTCGACCACGTAACCGTCCGCCTGGGCGGCCTTTGCGTTCGCTTCCGTCGAAAGCACCACCGTCGCCAGCCGCGACTGCTCGATCTGCGTCACGCCGAACACCGACTCGATCTTCACTCCTTGCGGGCCGACCGCCTTGATCGCCCCGGCCACAATGTCATTGTTCCGCAGCACCACGAACGGCGGACTCACGCCCTTCGCACCGTAGAACGCCTCCGCGAAACGGACCTCCCTGACTTGCGCCAGGTCGTGCCACCGTGCGCCGAACAAGCGCGACTCGAACTGCACACCACCCGGGCGCTCCGAGTCACGTACTCTTCCACGTAGGGCCTCGCCGCTGCGCAGGATCAACAGCGCATCCTTCGGACACTGCTGGGCTTCGTTCATCGTCTGGATCAGCGCCATTTGCCTGGCCGGAATCACCAGTCGCGGGGCGCCGCCTGGCGCTGCAGCAGCCTCCGGCGCTGCTTCTCGCTTTGCTGTCTCGTTGCTTGCAGGCCTTGTCGTTTCGGCGCCTCTTTGCTTCGCCCGTGGCCGCTCAGAACCCCACACGTCGCCATCCTGGGTTATCCCCCAGGTGCGGACCTCCGTAACCCCACGTTGCGAGAACAACACGGCCCCTGCGGGGGCCGGTCCTCCCGCGCCGAACAGACACGCCGCTGCCACCAACGGTACACTCAGCATCGGCTACCTTTGGTAGATGGGAAGGTAACGGTACGGGACCGATAGGACCAGAACGGACATGGCCGTCGCGTAGGTCGCGCCCGTGCTCGAGTCCCAGTGTCCGTCAACCTGCTGCTTGGACAGCAGGTCCTCGCGGATCGTAGGGAACCACTGCCGCCACCGCCGCACATCCTTAGCCTGATAGACCGCCTGCGCCGCATAGTACAGCCCATAGTAGTAGTGACCGTCGGCTCGCTTGTTGATGTTGGCGATCAGGTAATCCAGGCCCTTCTGCGTTTCGCGTGAATCGTAGTCGCCGGAGACCTGAAGCGAGCACACTCCTGCACCCGTCCGTGCGTACCCCGGTTCATCCGTGCCCTGCTGATACTTAAACCCGCCGCTCTCATGTGCGCAGCCCTTGACGTACTTGATTGCGCGCTGGATTGTCTCGCGAGGGACGTTGAACCCTGCGTTCTTCGCCGCCCGCAACGCGACGATCTGCATCACCGTCACCGAGATGTCGGCGTCAATGATCCGGGGCTGATACCGCCAGCCGCCCTCTTTGTTCTGACAATGCACGATCACGCTGACGGCGCCCTGAATCGCGGCGGGTATCTCCGGCCTTTCGGACATCCCGTACAACTCGCTCAACAGCAGCGTCGCCAGTGCGTGCTCGTACATAGGCCCGTGGCTGCTACCCTCGGCGTGGTGAATCAACCCGCTGGGCGCAGCGTTCCTCAACACGAAGTCCAACCCGCGATCCAGCACTGCCGAATAACGCCCTTGGCCGGGCACGTGACCGGCACCTAAGAACGCCAGCATGCACAGCGAGGAGACCCCCATGTTCGGCCCATAGCGGCTCGGCCACGACCCATTGTCCGACTGAAGCTTCGCCAGATAGTCCAGCCCCTGGCGAATCGCCAGCTCCGACTCCGGCGTCAGCTCGATGAACGTATCGGCAGGGCTGAACAATTTCGGCACCGGCTCCTGTTCCGCGTTGACCGCGCCCGGTTCCGTCTCTTGCCCCGACGTGATCCCAGCAGGCAGGCAGACCAGGCCCATCGCAAACCAACATCTGACCTTGCCCATTCTGCTCACCTCAGCTCTCGGCCGCCCCTAGCTGCAAATCTTTCAGCGCCGCGATGGCCTGATCCAGTAGCAGCACCGCTTGGGGCATGGGCTCTGCCGCCAGACGCCTCAGAAGCTCGCTCGCCCGTCGCAGCCCCGCCACACGCGCCGGCTTGCCGATTCGCGAGATCAGGTAATCGTCCGTTACCTCCTCCAGCAACTCCGCCAGCTCCGCCGTCCGGCGCGAGATCCGCTCCTGACGCCACTTCTCCGCACGGGCGATCTCCAGGGGCACCTCCGGCCTGCCCGTCTGATCCAGCGATCGGGCCGCGCCGCTCACTGCGTCCGCACTTTCCGATTGAAGCTGCTCGACCTGCGTCAGACGCGAGAGGATGTCTTCAACGCGCTGGTTCAACTGTCGAGTCAGCACGGCCGGATTGACGATCCGTAAACGTCGCGGCTTGCACCGGGGCCAGTCTGCCGACTTAGCATGCGCCCCTTGGTCGCGCACCTCGATCCAATACTGGACCTCGCTGCCCTCGGCCAGGGCGAACGACTCCATCGGCCACAGATACGTAACCGTCGCCTGCTTGGCCCCCTTCGGCATCGGAAGCTCCATCGGCTCGGCCACGGTTTCGCTCACCGCTGCCCCCGCTGACGGCACTGTTGTCACGGCCCGCGTGCCTGTCGCGCCCCCCCGGCTCGGCAAGCGAACCCGATAGTGCAGCCAGGTCGACTCCAGCGCGAAATCGTCCGCCAACTCGGCAATGATCGGCAGCGTTGCTTCCGCGGTCACATCCTTGGCTCGCTCGGGCCTGACCTCCTTGATCCGCGGGTACTCGTTATCGACCATCTCGATCTTGTACGTGGCGGGATCGTCATTGCCGAACCCCAACTCGTCCGTCAGGTGCACCTGGTACGCCGCATTCTTCTCGACCGCGAACCTTGCCGTCGCGATGTTCCCTGCACCCAGGCGCATCTGTTGCGCCTCGCCCGGCTCGCCGGCCTCGTCCTGCCAGGCCAGCACGGCCCGCGCGAGCGGCTTGGTGGCGACCAGGCTGATCCGAACGTCGGTCTGATAGATCGCCTGCAAGTTCCCGTCCGGGTACTCCTGCCGTCCGAGGCCGGTGTATTCCGGGAACGTGCACGCGAGCTTGAGCGACTTGATCTCCGGCGGCGGAACCATCGTTACCGATAGTCGCTCGGTCTGAGCGTCGCCGATCTTCAGTTGCACCTCCAGGTCCGTCGTCACCGGCCGATACCGCACACGGAAGCGCGCGTTCTCGCCGATTGCAAAGCGGCTGCGATAGGCTGCACCCCTTTCACCCGCCAGCCAGACGCGCGCCGTGCCCTCCTCGGGGACTTGGCCCTGCACCTGCCCGTTCAGGACCAACGTCCCGCCCCGGCGAACGGTCAGCACGTTGTCCTCAGCCAGTAGGATGCTGGTCCGCGTGCGCCACTGGGCCCCGGACCACGGTGCGAACAGTCGCTTGAAGCCGGTCCAGGCCGTCTCGCCGCCGGCCAGGCCTGGCCACAGGGCTGCGACGACGATCATCCCCAGCGCCACGAGCCATCGCCGCACGTACGGCCTCGCCGGTGCCGCAGCCGTAGCATCCAGCGCCGCGCAAGCGTGCTCAGCCTGTTGCGCCACCGCGTGGTACAGCCCGTCAGACACCCCGTCGGCGGCCCGGCGCTTCCCGTCCGCCAACTGAACCGCCGTCGCCAGCCGCCCCGCCAAGCCCGGAAAGGTCTTCTCCAGCAGGACCACGATGGCGTCGCGGCTCAGCCCCCGGCTCGCCGGCCGCCAGAACCGGACCACCGCAAGGTACGCCAGCCCAAGCCAAGCGAGCAAGAGCAGTACGCGCCACCCGATGCTGAGGCGCCACACCGCGTCCAGCGCGATCGCCACGACCGCCGCCAGGACCATGACGGCCAAGACGACCACACTAGCCGTCAGCACCGCCAGCCCGCGCCGCCGCCGACCGACACGCTGAACGCAACCGACGCACACGGTTAATGAGTCGCTATCGGCCATCAAGGCTCCCTATGTGATTCGTGCTCAATCGCTACGCACTCTAGACCCGTCACTATCCACAGGCAGTGCCCAGCAAGGCCGAACCGAGCTTCGTAATACGCTTACGGTATCGCAGCTCGTACCATTCAACTGCTCCAGGCGGCTGCACCTCACGGCTGCTGCCACAGCCGTCGCAGCAGCCACTCGGCGCCCAGAAACACCGCCAAGGTGATCAGCAGCACGGCCCGATCCCACAGCGGAATCTCACGCTGCGTCTCAATCGAGCGGGGCTCGAGCGGCAGATCGTCCAGGAGCCGGGCGAACTCGGCCGGCCGGTACATCTTGCCGCCTGTGTTGGCGGCGAGCTGGCTCATCAACGCCACGTCGGCGGCCGGCTGCATCCGTTCCGCCTGGGGCTGGACCACCTCGACGATCGCCGTCGCGTCGAGCTCGGCCCCTTCCATCCAGATCTTGCAGAGACCCGGCGAGGTCAGGGGCACTTGGCCCTCCAGCAAGCGGTCCGAGACCAGTCCTCGGCGCAGGGGGAATCGCGTCTGGTGCCCCTGCTCGTCTTCAACGATGCCGAAGAAGCTCTCGTGCGACGGCGGGGTGTCCTCCAGCCGAACGCTGACCAGAGCCGTTTCCCCGCGGGGGTAGCGCTGTTGGTCGGTCTGGATGTTCACTCGCCGCTGTCCGCCCGTCAGGTGCGGGGCGCCGAGATACTGGATCACCTGGCCCCAGAACCGGTAGAAGATGCGATCGCCTCGCTTGAGCCGCCACCGCCACGTCTCGTCGATCCCGCAGTAGAAGCTCCGGCCTCGCCCGAAATGCTGCGTGGCGATCAGGGGCATGGGTTTGTCTTCCGCCCGGGCCTCCGGATGCACCGCAAGCACCCTCGCGCCGGCGCCGGCCTTGCGCACCGGGGCGAACCAGAACACTTTCGGGAGTTTCCGCCAAAGATCCCCACTGTCCTGCCAGTCCGTGGCCAAGCTGATAAGCGGCTCGCTCAAGCCGGCGGCCGTCAGCTCGACCGAGAAGCGATCCTCCGGACGGAGCGTCGGTCTGACCT
>CAYGAN010000271.1:0-3702 GCA_964347585.1 uncultured Planctomycetales bacterium
GCGCTGCGTGCGGATGCCTGGGCATCATCGCGACGGCGACGTGGATCACCATGGCATTCCACGCGTTTTCTTCGGCCTTGGTGTCTCCACCCTGGCCGTTCCAGTACGGCACGCGATAGCCCGGTCGGACAAAACGATCGGCCTCGTGCACAACCGCGGTACACAACATCCGTTGCGTCGGTGCGTCGAGGTCGTTCCAGATCAACCATCCGGCGTTGCCCAGCAAAGCTGCCCACAGCGCCGATTGCCACGTATCGCCCCAGCCGGATTGGGGAGCTCCGTTGACCTTGTGCGCCGCGGCGAGGGACTGCATCAGCTTGACGATTCTGGCTTGGGCTTGGGTAGCTGAAAGGCCGACGGCCTTTTCATCGTAAACACCCGTCTGCAGCGCCACCGCGATGGCATAGGCGGCGCTGGTGGGCGGGCGGATGCCCGGCTCGTCCATCCGCGCTATGACGTACCGATCGCCCTTGGCCGCCTCTTTGAACGTCCTCGACATCCAAGCGAGATTGTAACGGACGCTGTCCAGGAAGATCCGTGCGCCGACCTGGGCGTCCTTACCGCTCGGCACCTTTTGATCGAACCGTTTCCAATCGATGGGCACTACCAAGCTCGTCGCCTCGCCTGGGCCCTCGGCAACGCCGATGGAAGCACACAGAGCCAGCATCGCCACGACAGGTACACACATGATGCGTTCCCTTTATCAACATTCGCAGCGTGACTTTCCCTGAGAACCGATAGAGGAGAATCACCCGGTTGCGGTCCGAATCGTTCGCAACCAGGCACACGCTTTCGTCTCACTGCAATCCTTTTACGTGCTCGTGACGTGTGAGGCAACCTGACTCAAGTATACACGCTCTCGCCCCGTTTCCTTGACGCGTCGGCTACGGCCGGTGCGAGGCGCGCCTACATTGCCTGTGGCGCTGAGGCGTGCCGGAGGCCACCGGCTCTTGGCTATATCACCACCGGGCGAATCTTGAAGAGCTTGCAGTACGCCTGTAGCTGCCTCTTGTAGTCACCGTAGAAAAAGAGCTGGTGGAAACCCGGATAGGCCAGAAGATCGGACACACCGTCCAGCCTGACCATGACCGCAACCACACATCCACCGGCAGGCGGCACGGCGATGTTCTCGACCACCTCGCCCGACGAAATGATCATCTGCGGAGCCACAGTCTCCTTGTTGCTCAACACCACGTCCGCGACCGTGATCCTCTGTCCCAGACGCCACATCGGCCGAGGCACGGCGTCTCGCTTGCCATGGTGGTGGGACAGGTAGTACGGCTCGGGCGGCCGGCCGAAGCCGTTCAGCCGCGTCGGGCACGTACAATGAGCGCCGATCAGGCAGGATCTGGCCGTTTCGGGAACGGGGTCCTGCTGGAAGCCCGGGCGGTCGAACAGGTATTGCACGAGCGCGTGCGTGACGGCAGCGCCGAGGTCGGCCTCGCACGCTGCCGGTATGCCCTCGTCGAGCATCTTTGACCACGCTATGCACGGCAGGCTCACCTTCGTGTGCCCAAGCGCGCGGAGGCAGGCCATGGTGATCCCGTCGCCGCCTTCCCGCTCGAGTATGCGCCGGGCCACCACGTAGCTCCTCACGCCATCGTGCACGTCCTGCAGCCTCGGCCCAGCGATCTTGGTCGCGTGCTTGACGTACTCCGACGCGATCCGCCTGACTTCGTCCGTAACGCCGGTCCGCTTGTACTCGTCGAGGAAAGTTCCGGCGGGCAAATACCGCAACTTCGTGCCGAAGTGCGTGATCTCGGTATCTCTTCGCTCGTCGCCATGCAGCACGATATAGCGCATCTCGCGCAGCTTGGCTCCGGTCACGATCATCCTCATCCCGTAGGCAACCTCAGCAAAATCATCAGTGCAGCAGATGAACGCGCCGCCCTTCTCCGCCAGCCCGGCGGTGTTCACGGTGAACGCCGCGCCGAGCGGCGCGAACACGACCGCCGGGATGTTGCTTTCGATCGCTTTGCCGGCCGTCGGCCACGCGTGCTGCTGTCGATCGAGCAGCACCACAAGAAGCCCGTCCGGTGCGTCGGCTTTGGCCGCAGCGATCCATTGTTCGGCTTCGGCGTCCGAGTAGATTGGCGTGGGTCGGACCGCGAGCTTCATTCCGAGCTTCTCGGCCTGCTGCTCGATGCAACTCTTATAGTTGCGCAAGGCGGCCTGGCCGTCGTAGATGGCGCCCGGCCACCGCATGCCGTAGTCCTCTTCTCGCCGGACGAACGCCACGTTAAGTGACGGGACGTACTTCGACGCCGGCCCGCAGGGCGCGATTCGCGATCCCGACCTCTCTGCGCCCGCACCGGCCAGCAGCCCCGAGCGAGAAGCGGCACAGCCGAGCAGCGACGGGCTCAGTGCCGCTGAACCCGCCGCAAGCAGGAAGCTGCGACGCGAGCAATCCTGGCAACTTGGCGCACTCCGGTGCGAAGGTGATTCCATGACTCGTACCTCGACTCAGATCCCCCGCCGAATCGCCGCACGTCCCGTCCGAGCTGAATCCGAAGCGATCCTATACCCTCGGCCGGACGCCGACGGGACCCGGGGGCATTGTAAGCACCGCGGCGCGAGCCCGCCACAGCCAGGCGACGAACTCGAGCTGCACCCCGACAGCCGGGATGGTCGGTAACGCCGAACGAAACGGACGTAGCCAACATCGTCACGACGAGCGCGCCCATGCGGGAAAACCCAGTCGCCCAAGTTGTCCCAGTCATCCCGTTCAGGTAGAAGCTGTCAACTCGCGGACAGCGCGGCCCATTCTGTGCAATGCGCGCTCACGAACTGTCGTCAGGTCAGTAATAACGGGTCAAACGCCGTCCCGCACTCGGAGCATCGCGGTTCGGTCTGTCCGCGCAGGTCATAGCCACACTGCAGGCAGATCGGAACACCCTCTTGCTGCAGTCGCTGGCGGAGGGATCGCCGGATCGGCCTTCGCCAGAGCCAGTGGTACGCGACCCCAAAAAACACGCCAAAAAGGACACCGATGAGTATCCCCCCGGCCCAGCTTGGCAACCGGAGCTGTCGATGAAGTTGAAGTAGGACCACGCCAAAAGTGAGGAATCCCGGGACGAGCAAGCTACAGATCCAATAAACCCAGTATCGCCAATCCCTGATCAGTCGCCTTGTTGATTCCTTCCACGCCGCCTTGCGTCGTTTCTCGGAGTCAAAGAACGTCAGTTCGGGATAGACTCGTAGGAGCCGCTGATTGAAGATCATGGCAGGGCTCTGCCGGGGTTTCCCCGCTTACCGACTTCCTATCCTGGATTCTAGCCGGACGTCCCTTTCAGCACCAAGTGCAACCGTCTTGGTGCCTTGACGAACGCCGGACGACCGCAGCGGCGGCAGTGAGAAGGCGTCTGAGCTGGTAGAATGGCCACCAAGGTCGTTATCGTGGCACGCCACGGGAGATAGGAGACAAAGTACCTTGGGACGGCGTAAGAGGCTCAGCCAGTTGATCTGCATTGCTCTGGCGGCGGTGCCGGGCTGCAGCTCGACCGCCTACATGTGGATGGGGGCGGTCCCAGCTGCGCTGGTCAATGCCCCGCGTGAGGTGCGCATCGAGCGGGCCGGCGTTTACGGGGAGCGAGAGGGAAAGCCTCTGTTGTTCGATCTCTATCGGCCGGCCGAGGAGGATGATTCGCGCCCGCTGGTGACCCTGGTGCACGGCGGATTCTGGTTCTTCGGCCTGCGGGAAGA
>CAYGAN010000271.1:3712-5414 GCA_964347585.1 uncultured Planctomycetales bacterium
TGGCTGCGTCGATCGATTATCGCCTAGCCGATGGCCGCATCGTGTTCCCCGAACCCGTTGCGGACGTTCTGGCGGCCATTCGTTACTTCCGTGAGCATGCGGATGAGCTGGGAGTTGATCCGGATCGTTTCGCGCTGCTCGGCAAGTCGGCTGGCGGGCACCTGGCCCTGCTGGCGGGGATGGCCGAGGACGGCAGTGTATTTGACCCAGAGCACCCGCAGGGGGAATCGGCCGGCATCAAAGCGATCGTCAACCTGTTCGGCCCGACCGATCTGACGGTCGATCCGTCGAGTGTAGCCTGTTGGCAGGTCACGGTGGCGGAGAACTTGCTGGGTGTTCCAGCCGAGGCCGATCCAGCCTTGAATCGGGCTGCGAGCCCTGTTGCGTACGCGCGAGCGGACGGCCCGGCGATCCTGACGATCCACGGCCAGGCCGACTGCATAGTTCCGGTCTCCCAGGGCCGGTCGCTGGCGGCGGCGTTGGACGCGGCCGGCCAGCCGAATACCTACGTGGAGGTACCCGCCATGGATCACTTCTTCGGGGGCATCTGGTCGGGCGCTTCTGCTCAAGAGTACCGGGCGACGATTCTGGACTTCCTGGCCGCGGCGCTCTGATCGCGAGCGAGCACACCGCCGGCGGCGAAGGCCAAGCCGGAGCCGCGCTATATGGGCGGGGATGGGTGGCTGCAAAGCGCGTTCTGTGAGGCGAGCCTCGCTCAGATTGCCCCCACGCCGCTCAGCTCATCCAGGATGCTCTTCTCGAACGGCAGTTCCACTCGGAATCGCTCGGCAACGGACATACGCTCCACCTGGATAGGCAGCGCGGTCACGGCCATGTTGTACGCGGTCTCCATGAGCCACTGAAGATTGACCACGTCCTCGATGTTGTAACGAAGCAGCGCAGGCAGCGCGCGCGGGTCGCCCCGCTCGTGCGCCCGCCAGAGCTTCACGGCCATGAAGCCGTCCACTTCCTCCAGCCCCGGCGTGCGGGCTAAGCCCAGCTGCCGCTCGCAACCCTTCAGGCCGCCGCCGTAGCCCAGTGAGCGGAGAAAGTACCGCAGATCGATGTGCGCCTGGTCCAGACGCAGGCCGGGGAACTGACGCTCCACGAACGGCACGTCGAAGCATTTGCCGTTGTACGTGATGAGCAGATCGTATTGCCTGACGTGCTCGAGGAACTCGTCGAGGTTCCGGCCCTGCACGAAGGTATAGGTGTCGCGCCCGTCGTAGAGCGCGATGGTCGTTATCGCGTCCCGTGAAACACTCAGACCCGTGGTCTCAATATCGAAGAAGGCTGCGCGGTGTCGGAACGCGGGGTAAAGCCGCCAATGATGCTTGGCGAGGAGCCTGCGAGCGAAGAAGCGGGTGTCGCCCCGGTCGAGAGCTCTGCGGGATTCCTCCACAGAAGCGGGCAGACGTCCTCGGTGCCGGACCGGCAGCTCGTCTGGCACTCGGGCCATCGCTCGGTCCCAATCGAGCACGCCGAGCTTCCACAGACGCTGCTCGGTGACCGGACCAATGCCGGGAATGTGCAGGAATGTATGCGTCAGCATGGCCGCGGTCCTCAGCATCGTAGCCGTTGGGGCAGGCCGAGAAGTCAAGGCAACTGCACGCCGCGGGCTCCTCAGGTCACCGTGAGCACTACGCGTGCCCCGATCGGCTGCGCCTGCCTCAGATTTGGCTTAGCCTCCGCCGGGTGTCCT
>CAYGAN010000272.1:0-5334 GCA_964347585.1 uncultured Planctomycetales bacterium
TTCGGGTCCGCCTCCTGACACCACTTGTAAACCAAGGCTGGCGAAAGCCTCAGATGGGCGGCGAGCGCTTTGGCGCCCACTCGCTCCACCGCCTGTCGGAGCGCCTCGTCTGATCGCATAATCTATCTCCCCAAGCTGGTCTGAGCCGCCCGCCCCTCACGACCATCTTCAGGCTACGACCAAGGCAGCATAGCGACTATTATAAACGCGCGAGCCGTTTGTAACGTAAGGCATACAGACCGCGGGTGAGGTGCGACGCTGCCTGCCTGGCAGCGCCGATCAGTCATTGGGTAAGCAGCGTAAGCGGTCATGCAGACGAAGAGCGAGATACAAGCCGCCCTTGATGCCGCCGGGGTAAGGCCCAAGAAGAAATTCGGGCAACATTTCCTGATCGACGGCAACCTGATGCGGCGGCTGGTGGCCTCGGCCGAGCTCACGCCGAACGACGTAGTCCTCGAGGTCGGCGCCGGGACCGGCTCGTTGACCGAGATGTTGGCAGAGCTGGCCGGGCATGTCGTGGCCGTCGAGGTCGATCGCAACCTGTTTCCCATCCTGCAGCAGCGGTTGGCAAACGCACCGGCAGCGACGTTGCTCCAGCGCGACGCACTGGAGACCAAGAGTCATCTCGCCGGCCAGGTCCTGGACGAGTTAGCCCGCTCTCGCAGCCGGCTCGGCGGGCGGATCTTGCTCGTCGCTAATCTGCCGTATCAGATTGCCTCCCCGCTCATCATCGATCTGCTCGTGGCCGACCTGACCGTGGAGCGGATGTGCTTTACGATTCAGGTGGAACTGGCCCAGCGCATCCTGGCCGAGCCGAACACGAAGGCGTACGGCCCGCTGAGTATTGTGCTCCAGGCGGCGGGGAGTGCCCAGCGGATCGCACACGTGCCGCGACAGGCCTTTTGGCCCCTGCCTCGGGTCGATTCGGCGATGCTACGTCTTGACGTCGAGGCCGAGCTGCAGCGCTCGGTCGATCTGCGAGAGCTTGCGGCACTGGTCCGTGCCGGGTTTCGCCATCGCCGCAAGACCCTCGCGCACAATCTGAAGGAGTACCTCGGCCAGCCGGTCTGCCGCCAGCTCGAAAGCGACGGCGGGTTCGATCTCGGACAACGCCCGGAGCAACTGAGCGTCGAGGGGTGGGTCCGTCTGTCGAGAGCGGCGCGTCGCAGCGGCCGCGCGGTATAGACTCAGCGCTGATCCTCCGCCGGCGGCCGTGCACCATCGGGGGCGTACTCGGGTCGTGTGCCCTCTTGTCCCTCCATTAATCGTTGGCGATGTTCGAGGCGTTGCCGACGTCGTTCTTCGGCCGCGGCGCGGCGCTCGCTCTCCGTAGGCAGACCCCTCATGCGCCTCCGGGCGGCGGCCAGCAGCTTCTGCAGCCGCCTTTGCTCTTTGGCCAACTCCATCCGAAGCGGCTTGTCCTTGCGGAGCTCCGGATCGAGTCGAATGCGTTCCTGGAGCAGCCCGACAGCTATGGCGATGTGCCTGGCGAAGCCGGCCGCCTCGATCTTCGAGCCGTCGTACTCGCCCGCGCGGTCGAGCCATTCGTTAATCCGCGGGCCGCCAGGGTCGATCTCAAAGTAGCCGCCCTGGTCTGCTTCGTCCGGCCCGTCCTCTTCTGCTTTTGCCTTGCGCTTGGTATCGGCAGCAATGACCGCCTCCTGATCGAGCAGCTTGCCATACTCCTTCTTAAGTTGCGCAACCAGCGCTTCCA
The DNA here is from genome assembly GCA_964347585.1 of uncultured Planctomycetales bacterium. Lineage (GTDB taxonomy): Bacteria > Planctomycetota > Phycisphaerae > UBA1845 > CAYGAN01 > CAYGAN01. Next base: position 1,715 of record CAYGAN010000272.1, read on the forward strand.
TTTCGTACGGCGTCACCAGGCCGAGTCGAAAGCCTGCGGTTTCCGCCCTGTCTTTGGCGGCTTTGATGCGTAGATCGGCTGCCAGTTCGGCCAATGACATTTCGACTTCGTCAGCGGCGATGGGATCGAGCATCTCCAACTCTTGCGCCGTGCTCGCGCTGATGAGCCTGGTCATGTCCAGCGAGGCTGACGCGTGCTTCTTGGCCTTGTAGTCCTGAATGATCTGCTTGAGCAGCGCGGGCCTGTCGGCGATCGCGGCGCGCTTATCCGTAGTCGGACGCGTCGCAGGCTGGCTCGTCGTTCGGGTTGACGCCGGAGGTTCGTCCGTTCGCTCGATGCGCTCCACCTGCGCAATGGGGAACTTCTTGACGAACGTGATCTTGCCCCCCGCGGCGCTCATCTGGAAACTGACTTCCAGCTCATCCTGGCTGATGACTTTGCCGGTTCTGACCTGCCCGTCCTTAAGATAGAGGGTGTCAGCGGGCGCGATCGGAGGCGCCGCGCTCAGAACCGCGACCATTATGCACGCTGTCGATGATCTCATGCTTGGTGCTCCGGCTGCGGTCTGCCCTCTCGCGCGGTGCAGGCTACGGCACAGTATATCCCGCCGCGACCGGCGAACAATCCCTGCGGCCGGGACGTTTCGCGGACCAGCCGGCCTCAATGCCGCTTGATCGTCGAGCCTGTTTCCGTATGATCCGGAGGGGTTCTTGCTGTGGTTAGCCAGGAGGCTTCTTGATGGCTCGCAAACGTTACGCTGTTGTCGGAACCGGAGGTCGGGGCATCGGCATGTTCGCCCGCGCGGTGGCTCATCGGTTCAAGGATCAGGCGGAGCTCGTCGGTCTGTGTGACGTGAACCGCGTCCGCATGCGCCTGTGTAACGAGACGTTGGAAACCGACGTTCCCATGTTCACCGACTTCGACGAGATGATGGACAAGACATCTCCCGACGTCGTGTGCGTCACGAGCAAAGACTGCACGCATCACATCTTCACTATCAAGACGCTCGAGTCCGGACGCAACGTGATCACCGAAAAGCCGATGACCGTAGACGACGAGAAGTGCCGGGGGATTCTATCGGCCGAGAAGGCTAGCACGGGCCAGGTCCGCGTCTCCTTCAACTACAGATACGCCCCCTATGCGACGCGGGTCCGAGAGCTGTTGGCCGCGGGCGCGGTCGGCCGGATCCTTTCGATTGACTTCCACTGGTATCTCGACATCCGCCACGGAGCCGACTACTTCCGACGGTGGCATCGGCGCAAAGAGAACTCCGGCGGATTGATGGTGCACAAGGCCACACACCACTTCGATCTGGTGAACTGGTGGATTGAGCAAGATCCGCTCGAGGTCTTTGCCATCGGCGACCTTCAGTTCTACGGGCCGACCCGCAAGGAGCGAGGCGAGCGATGCTTGACCTGTCCGCACACGCAAACGTGCGAGTTCTACATGGACATGCGTCAGAACGAGCACCTGGTCAAGCTCTACCTGAACGCCGAGAAGGAGGACGGCTACTTCCGCGACCGGTGCGTCTTCGCCGACGAGATCGACATCGAGGATCGCATGTTGCTGCTCGTCAAGTACAGCGGCGGCGCCCACATGGGCTATACGCTCAACGCTTTCCTGCCGTACGAGGGATACCGCATTGCGTTCAACGGCACGGAGGGACGCCTGGAAGCCGAGGTGATCGATAACGACCCGTGGGACACACATCCCCCGTACCGCACGATCCGCTACTTCCCGCTGCACAAGCCTCCGCAGATTCTCAACGTGCCGAAGGCCACGGGTGGGCACGGCGGGGGCGATGAGCTGCTGCTACGGCACCTGTTCCTGGAGAATCAGCCCGATCCGCTCAAGCACGCAGCCGGCAGCCGCGCCGGGGCCATGAGCATCCTGACCGGGGTGGCCGCCAACAAGTCGATGGCCAGTGGCCAGCCCGTTCGCATTGCCGACTTGCTCGGCGAGCACGCAGGACTGCTCAAGCAGGGCTGAAGGCTCAAGGCACAAGGCTGAAGCTTCAAACATGGGTGGCTCGTCCCTTTAGAGGATGTCGCAGGCCAGGATCAGGAAACCGCAGACGCGGCTGGCAGGGGAAGCGATTCCCGATTAGGGGGACGCCGCAGGGCAGAGGCGGAGTCGGCCAGGCGCAGCCCGGTCTTTGGGCCTGCAGGAAAGACGACGTCATCGACGCCGAGTACGAAGTCAAGGAGTAGCCCCCGTGGATCAGCGTGCGAAAGGGTCGCGGTCCTAACCGAGCCGCGAGCGTGAGCGAGCGGCAGTCCGCGAAACGACCAAGCGCGGTCGGGGCGAGCGCGAGCGAGCGGCAGCTCCACGTGGTCGCTTCATGTTCACACGAGGCAGACCGAGAGTCGGTTCTCGGCACGCGGGGGTCCTGACAATCAAATGGGAATCCTGCTGCATCCGAGGGGACCGAGATAAGAATCGCGGTGCAGCGATTCGGTGCCGAGCGAGGCTCTGAGCCCACCTGCGCCCACCTGTCGCCTGCCCGAGCGGCCTGGTATGATGCGCTCGTAGCACGGGCTTCGCTCTGAATGACCTGCAGTAATTCCGTCCTGCGTGCGCCCACGCGTAGGATGGAGCCGGGACGTTCTTCAACTTTCAACTACGGACGGGGTAGCCTCGAGCGCATCGGAGATGAAAGCGGTCCTGATCTTCAGCGGCGGCCTCGACTCGACGACCCTTTTGTATTACCTGCGGCAGCAGGGCCACGAGATGCGGTGCCTCTGCGTCGATTACGGGCAGCGACACCGTCGCGAGTTGGCAGCAGCTCAGGCCATCTGTCGGCCGCTCGGGGTTGAATGTCGGCTCGCGGACCTGACGGCAGTCCGACCGCTGCTGGCGGGAAGCGCGCTGACCGACGACGTTCCCGTCCCGCTTGGCCCCTATACAGACGACAGCATGAAGTTGACGGTGGTTCCGAACCGCAACATGATCATGTTGTCCGTGGCCATCGGGTGGGCGGTGAGTCTCGAGTTCGATGCCGTCGCCTACGCGGCTCATGTCGGAGACCATGCGGTCTATCCGGATTGCCGGCCGGAGTTTGCCGAGGCGATCGCCCGGGCGGCGGCTTTGTGCGACCGGCGGCCGATCGAGCTCTGTCGGCCCTTTATCGACAAGAGCAAAGCTGACATCGTTCGGATCGGGGCCAGACTAGGCGTGCCCTTCGCCAACACGTGGTCTTGTTATCAGGGCGGGCAGGTGCACTGCGGCAAGTGCGCGACCTGTCTCGAGCGGCGCGAGGCGTTCCGGATTGCCGGCGTTCCGGACCCGACTGCGTACGCCCGTGACTGAGTGGAGTTCGCCGAATGGATGATCTCAAGCACCTGGGCAAGCCGTCCTATCAGCCGATCGACAGAGTGGATCTGATTCCTTGGAGTGGTGAGTCGGTTGTGATCCGGCTGGAGTGCTCGGAGTTCACCTCGATCTGCCCGGTCACAAAGCAGCCAGATTTCGGCTCGCTGGTGATCGAGTATGTGCCCCAAAGCCACTTGGTCGAGACGAAGTCGCTTAAGCTGTACCTATGGAAATACCGCAGTGAGCCGGGATTCAACGAGGTCCTCGTGGACCAGTAGCAGGATGCGGAGTTTCCTTTTCATAACGCG
>CAYGAN010000273.1:0-5323 GCA_964347585.1 uncultured Planctomycetales bacterium
CGCCCCGGTAGCGGATTGGGATTAGCGAGCGGCGTGCGGCTGATCTATCAAGGTCAGTCGCACGCCGTCTTGCTCTGCCAGACCTTTCAATCGCTGCGAAGCCACACGTCTGTCCGACTGGCCTCGTGCCGGACAACAAATGCGTTGCAAAGTCTCCGGCCTGACGTGAAACTGCCGGGGGAATTTGGGAGAAGGACGCTGGACAGCGCCTTTGGACCGGCGGATGGGCGCCGGACCGGCAGGGCGAAGATCGGCGCCCGGAGCTTGGCAGCCTGCTGGCGGATGACGAATGACTACTAAGGGGAAAAAGTCTGACAAAACGTCGAGCAGTGCGTCGAAGCGAATCGCTCGGTTTGCCTGGCAAGGCTGGTCAGTTCGTGTGCCCGCTTCGTGGAACCCGGTGTTGCTGAACGGCAAGTGGGGACAAGGGCTCGCCACCTTGGCGGATCTGGACCACCCGCGCCTGGAGTTGCAGTGGTCCGCGTATTCGCCGCGTCGGCCCCCGTCTCTGGAAAAGGTCGATCGGGCACAACGTAAGAAGCTCAAGCGAGGCCAAGTGGAGCGGACGACGGGCTGGCGGCTTGACCGCGCCTTCGACGATAGCCTGCTGATCCGCGTAGCCGATGAGGAGCTTCGCTTCCTGCTGCGGAGTTCACGGTCACATCGGGTCCTGATGGCGCGGTTCGCGATCGTGGAATTGCCGGCCGCGCGAAAGATCGTCCGCGAGGTCCTGACAAGCCTGAGCGATGTGTCCGATCGGGAGCCGGTGCCGTGGTGCGTGTACGATTTTGCGTTCGCAGTACCCGCGGATTTCGTGCTGACCGAGCAGAAGGCGCTCGCAGGCAGCACGCGGTTCGTTTTCTCCCGGCAGACCCGGGAGCAGTTGATCTATTGGCGGGTGAGCGCAGCAGCAAGATGCCTCGAGCAGAATACGGCTCAGGTGTGGTTCGACAAGCTCTCGAAGGGCGAGAGGCGGTTCTATCGCTTCGAACACGATCGGGGGAGCGTTCGGGGCCACGAGATCGAGATTCGGCGGGGACGGCTGACGGGGTGGCGGTGGGTGCGACACCGAGGCCGGCGTCGGTGGGCCGGGGCAGTCTGGCATTGTCCCCAGACGGACCGCCTATTCGAGGTGGCGCAAAGGGGCAAGTCCGCGGACGAGACGTCCTTTGAGGCGGCGCTGAAGACGGTCTTGTGCCATGAAGAATAGTCCCGGCGCAAGACCTGCTAGACCATTCAGTTCGTACGACTTGCCGGTGTCTTATCCTCGGCGCAGCGACGAAGCGCGAATGACGCTGAATGCCTTCCGAACGACCTCGAACGGGCCGGCCTTCATGCGGACGTACACTCGGTATTCATCTTCAAGCTTCGATGGTACTCGCCATGAGTACGCGCAGGTGAAGCCTCACCCGTACTCGAACCGTCCGCGTTCAACGATTTCTCCGTCCTTCGTGGCGATGACAAACGAGGGTTCTTCCGGCCTTTGCCCGTTGACCATCAGGTCGGTACAGATCTCACCGGCGCAACCGACGATCTTTAACTCCAATCGGGCCTCCTGACCTCCTCTCCTCGTGGAAGCAGTCACAACCGGCTTGTAGGGAGGCCCGAAAGGAAGCAGAGCCGTTCTGCCCTGGCCAACCTTGACTGCGTCATAGTCCCCTGTACCCATCGCTGACACGGACGTGGGCCTTAGTGGGAGGACCTGCCCGTCGGATTCGCCTGATCCTGAGAACAGAGAAGACAATCGCTCCAGCAGCGAACGTTTCTTGGCGGCCGGCCGGGTTGACGGTTTCCCCCTTCGCTCGGTCAGGTCGATCGTGTAGCTGAGCAGCTTCCAGTCGCCTTGGGGAAGTGGAACCGGCCTCGATTTCTCGCCGCTGATCTTGACCAGCCCTTTGTCGCTGTACACTACCGCGCTGTAGCAATCGTTAGGATTCGTAACGACGCCCACAGGCAGCTTTGAGGACGTCAGTGTGATCCTGTCACCCGCTGGGGTTATCTCGATCTCGTAGAAGCGCTCGTCGAGCGCGATGAGCTTCGAGACGCACTGCAATTCCTTGCGGCCCGTGACGTTATAGTACCCGGAATAGCTGTGGTCGTTGAGGTCAGGATCGACCAGCAGCATGTCGCCGGGCGTCGGATAGATCTGACCGTCAGGCATTCTTATGTTCTCGTCAATCTTGAACTCGTCGTCGAATCGTCCGTTGCTATTGAAATCGAGCAGAACGACGCAGTGCTTCTTGCCGCCTACCAGTACGTCTCCCTCACGGTACGCTGCTGACATCAGTCGCGCAGAGGCATACCGGAAAGACTCGCCCTCTATGCGCGAACTGACGTACAGGAAGAACGAATAGCCGACCTTTGCCGCGTCGGCGTTGACGGTGATATCGATGCGGGGAAACTCCCGGGACATGTAGCCGGCCGGGAAGTCAATGCCTTCGGGGATCGGCATGGCTTGAAGCACTTTCTCATCCGTCAGGTCGCCGTTGCGGTTCCGATCGAAATAGAGTTGATCGTATCCCTTCGACTTCAGGTCGGTCGAGTCAAGGACGAACGCGTATCGGTCCCCGCCTAGCTTCGCCACGGCGCGAAACGGATGTTCGGACTCGTATGCCGACGGCTCTTTCGTTACGAGGTCCGAAAAGACAGGCGCGTCCTTTCCGCCCCGCACGCGATCCTGGTCCATATGGAAAAACTGAGGGTAGACCCGGCGAAACAGCAAGGTTCGATCCCGATCGCGGCTGTGCCGCGATCGGGATTCGAGCCGGTTGAGTTTGAGGCCGAAGGCTTCCGCCTTCGCGACTCCGCACGCGAAGAGCGCCGATGCGATCAACGCAGAACCTACCGCAAGACGTCGTACGGCCCGGTCCATGAGTTCAGTCCTCCGTGCCGGCAGAGCGTGCGGTACTCCACTCGGGCAAGGGGCTGGTTATCGACTATGAACGTCGATGTTACCGCCTACCTGAGCAGGTCCTCCCACGCGTCGCCGCTCTCGTAGATCTCCCCGGTGTAGCCGAGGTTGAGCACGTTTCCGTTCGGCAACACTCCTCGAGCACGAATAATGGGCACGTAATCGCCGAATTCCTTTAGCTGTCGCGTCTTCCACTCGCGATAGGTCTCATCGTCGCACGGCTTGCTCGCGCTGAATTGATACGAGAATGGCTTGCCCGTTACAGGGCACGCAAACAAGGACTTGTCCTTGACGTAGTCCGGATGAAGATCCGCCAGTTCGGCGGGTACCTCGCCGCGGTCCTTCTGGTATCTGGCCAGGGTCAAAGCGAGCTCGCGCAAGACCTTTCGGACCTTGGCATCGTCATCGCTGAGGGTATGTCCCCGCGGGAAGTCGTCCTCCCAGCCAAGAGAGCTGAAATAGATCTCGCCGCCATAGCTCAGACTCAGCGGTCGGGAATGCTTCAGGCAGCGCACAACCGGAACCTTGTCACCCCATTCGTCAAGCTGCTCGATCTTCCGTGCGCGCGGGCTCTGTCCGGGCTGCGTCGCTGGCGCGAACTCGTACAGATACGTGCATTTCATCTTGCGATCTATCAGTCTCTCGAAGCCCTCGGGCGGCTCCGAGTCTTTGGGACACAAGAAGAGTGACCTGTCTTGCAGGTACGTCGGGAACAGATCCGACGGCCAGGACGGTAGTCCGTCGTCGTGATCCCGCCTGTACTTGGTCAGGGCGATACTGATTCTCCGCAGATTCTTCTTGCACGGCTCCGCGTCTCTGCGCTCCTGCGCGCTGCCGAATTTGAACTCCGCGATGCTGCCGACGACGATGTGCGCCCTGCGTCGCTCGGATCTCGGTTTCGGCGGCTCAGGCATCGGGATCTTCTCAAGTGAGACGCCCAGTATCTTCGCAACCGTCGCGTGGGCCTGCTCCCCCTCCAGATTCAACGCGAGGGCTGTTCCCTTTGCATCAACCAGAAAGTTAAAGGGCGGCCTCCCAGCGCCGAGCGCCGCCGTCAGCTTGGCCTTACCGGCGCCCTCATCCATAACGTGCGCCCAGGGAATCTGCCAACGCTCAGCGAACCTAAGTGTGGCGTCCTCCGAGGAGTCAGTACAGACGCCCACGACGTTAAGCCCACTCCGATGTAGCCGCCTGTACAGCACGATCGCTGCCTTCGCCAGCTCATCGGCTCGCGAGGCGCGTGTGTCCCAAACAAGCACGAGCAGGACCTTGCCCTGCGGAGGGCGGAACGAAACGCGCATTCCCTCGATACTGTCGGTCTCGATGTTGGCCACTACGTCCCCGATTGCGAGGGATCGGCCGGCCCGCGCCGCCGCAGCCGCTGCGTGGCCGTGCCCGATGCTGGAGCAAGCGGTCAGGGCCACGAGGCTAAGGCACGCCCGTAGCGGCATGTCTCTGTCCTTTCTGTCGCCATTAGCCGACGTTAGCCATTTGCCGGACCTTTGACCAGCATCCTGCCTTAACAGGCTGCTCAGCGTCAAGCCGAAATCGGGTACGCCACCGTGTGTGGTGCCTACTTGCCCGGGCCAGCGTCCTTAGAGGCTGATGTCCACTCGGTCATACGAGAGCGTTTCCAGCAGCGCGAGCCATCCGTAGCGACTTGGTAACGAGTGGCGGCGCTGACCTGCCTGGCGGTCACGTCTGGATCATGCCGGGGTGTTCTCTTATCATGCGTCCATCTGTGTACGGTGGAGGCATCATATGACGTCCCGAGAACGTGTCCTTGCTGCGATTCGACGGCGGCCGCTTGACCGCGTGCCCCTTCAGGACTCGCCATGGCAAACCACCATCGCGCGCTGGCGCAAGGAGGGGCTACCGGAAGATCAAGGCCCGGCCGAGTACTTCCGCTACGAGTTTGCAGGTTGCTCGGCTGATCTGACTCTTCAATTGCCGACCGAGCGCGTTGAGGAGACCGACGAGTACGTGGTTGACCGCAATGCCAACGGGGCGTTGGTGATGAATTGGAAGCATCGCACATCGACGCCGGAGATGCGCGACTTCACGGTCACCACGCGCGACAAATGGAATGAGGTCCGTGACCGCTACACGTACGACGATTCGCGCATCGACACGGGCGAGGGTTTGAGGAATAATCATGCGGCGCGCGACGCGGGAGCGTTCATCACTTACAACGCGGCGATCGGCTACGACAAGACCCAAGGCATCGTCGGTAGCGAGAATCTTCTGACGGCGATGGCTGTGGATCCGGACTGGGCTGAGGAGATCTTCTCGATGGGGGTAGATCTGGCTATCGACTGCGCCAAGGCGATGCTCAGAGCTGGCTACCACTTCGACGCGGGGTGGGCGTACGACGATAATGGCTATCGCAACGCGACGCTGTTCTCGCCGGCG
>CAYGAN010000274.1:0-427 GCA_964347585.1 uncultured Planctomycetales bacterium
GGCCGGAACACCATCGCGCTGCGCCTCGTGCCTGACAACCAAGCCTGGTACACGCTTCCAAGAGATCAGCGCTTCGACTCGTGGATCCGCCGGGGCCTGCTGCCGCTGGAGACCAACCTGTCAGCGGTGAACCTGCTCGGCTAGGCCGGCGGACGCCCACCAGTGCACCAGCACGCTCAGGGTGAGGCGCTTTCGGCTTTTCTAGCAAAGGCAGGCCGCCTATAAGCGGAACAAACTCTTGGCGTTGGCGTAGCCGATCGCGCTCTTGACGCGCTTCGGCAGCGGCGCTCGGGCAAACCAGTCGAACTGAGGCACGTGCTGGCCCGGGGCCAGATAATCCGTGCCGAACAGAATCTTGCGGTAGTGACGTTTCACGAAGGTGTAGCCGAACTGCGGGCTGCGTGTCAGGGCGTTGTGGCCGCTGCCG
>CAYGAN010000274.1:437-2074 GCA_964347585.1 uncultured Planctomycetales bacterium
TTCGGATACCGCGACAGCAGCGCGTCCACCCGGCCGCCGGGCTTGACGGGCGTCTTGGGATAGCCGCCTCGCGTGCGCAATGAGACGGCGCCGGAAATCTCCGACCAGAACCACTGTCCGTGCCCGATGAAGTGCGTGCCGGGAAACTCCCGACAGACCTCCTCCAGGCAGGGCAAGCCCTTCCGATCGATCCCGCTGGGCGGACCGATGTGAAACATGATCGGCAAGTTGAGCTCGCCGCAAAAGCCGTAGATTTCCTTCAGCCGCGGGTCGTTCAGCGGCAGAGCGGCGAGCATCTCCCCGAACCCCACGCACCCCCGCGCGATGTAGTCTTCGAGCATCGGCTTAAGATCCGCAGCCCGGCGGAGGCCCCGACGCGGATCGATGTTGCAGTACGCCAGAAGCCGATCCTTGTGCGGCCGGCACCACGTGATGACCTGATCGGTCGAAACGTAGAAGTACGTCTCCTCGGGATTCTCGATCGGTAAGACGAGTGCCCGCTCGACACCGTGCTTATCCATCCAATTCAGCAGTTGCCGCGGGGTCAAGCCCGGTCGGTCCAACATCGGCCGCCCGAGGTGCACGTGTACATCGACAAAGGCCACAGACCGCTCCTTGCCCGCCCCCGGGCCACCAAGTGATCAGGGCTGCAAGACCCCTACAGCCACCAGCGCAATCGTCACAGCCGCGATCGCCACGCAGTACCAGCCAAAATAGTGCAGCTTCGTCCGCTTTAGCGCCGCCAGCAACCACAGCAAAGCCAACCACCCCGCGGCCGCGGCTACGATCATTCCCAGCCCGAGCACCACCCACTGCGGACAGTACCCAAGCTTGTGGAGCCTGTACGCCTCGCCGGCCGAAGCCCCAAGGATCGCAGGGCAGGCCAGCAGAAAGCTGAACTGCACCGCCCAGCGTTTGCGCAATCCGAGAATCATGGCCATGGCAATCGTGCTCCCGCTGCGGGAGACGCCCGGCAGTGTCGCAACCGCCTGCACCAGACCAATTCCTGTCGCCATCGGCCACGTAAACGACCGGATGCCCCTCTTCGGGCAACGCCTCGTCTCGGCAGCGATGAGCACGCCTGCCGTCACCAGCCAGCAGCAACTAATCGCCAGCGGTCTGGCGAATTGGCGTTCGACAGCCTCCTTGACTGGATACACAAGAACCGCGCTCACTGCCGTGGCCAGTACACCCAGCAGGAGGAAACGCCACGCGTATGGGCTGCCACCCCGCAACCCACGAAGGAAACGAGCGAATTCCCTGCGGAACACGATCGCGATCGGAATCAGCGTACCGAGGTGGACGGCCAGATCGAAGGCGATCATCGTCGGCTCGTCCGGCGACGGCAGCGCCGCATCGAACTTACCAAGAATCGCCTGCCCGACGGCCAGGTGGCCGCTGCTGCTGATCGGAAGGAACTCCGTGAACCCTTGGACGATTCCCAGAAGGATCGCTTGCCAGTAACTCACGACACCCGCCAAATGACACGGCAGATGATCTGACCCAGTACGTTCGCGTACAGACCCGAGACGAGATCGTCAGCCACGATGCCCCACCCGCGTGGCAGCCTTTCGGCCCGCGCGGCCGGAGGAACCTTGATCACGTCAAGCACTCGAAACAGAAGAAACTGGCCGGCG
>CAYGAN010000274.1:2084-5306 GCA_964347585.1 uncultured Planctomycetales bacterium
TGCACGTCTTTGGAAACGGGCAGCCAGATCAAGGCCAGCCATTGGCCTGCCACCTCGTCCAGGACAAATGGTTTGGGGTCCGCGCTGCCGAAATGGCGCGCCGCCCAACCGCCACACGAGACTCCGACGATCGTAGCGACCAATATTGCTAGACCGAGCGTCGCGTGGAGGCACAGATCGTGCCCGCCCGCCAACACGACGATCCACCACCACAGCCCCAGGTACACCCCCGCAGCACCCAGTGACCCCCACGATCCCGGCGCGACCGGCAGATAGCCCAACCCAAACGCAGTGACGATAAGCCTACGCACGGGACCCCTCGGACAGAACGCGTCTGGCCCTGCTCAGGTAGATCAGCATTGAGCCGGCCGTGGCAACCACGGTGGTCCACACGAGTACCGCACGAATCACCACCCAGACCCTGTCACCGAGAAAGCTGTCGGAATGGGCAACGGTGACCATGATGTAGCCCGCTGTGAACGACTGAACCAACATCTTGGCCTTGCCGGCGAACGTGGCTGAGAAGCTCTCGCCGGCAGCCTCGGAAAAGCCACGCACCCCCGTCACGAGAAGCTCACGACCCACAATCACCACGACCATCCACATCTGCACCTGCGTCACGCTCCGCCGCGATTCGTCGAGAAACCCCGAACCAGCGAAGAACGCATACGTGCCGCATATCAGGACTTTGTCAACGAACGGATCAAGCACGCGGCCCAGCGAAGTGACCTGCCCTTGCCTCCGCGCCAGGTAACCGTCGATGATGTCGCTGATGCCTGCAACGACGAAAATGACCAGAGAGACGTCCAGCAACCAGGGCTGGGGCTGCCGCACGTCGTACCGCCCGAGAATCGCGAAGAACAACACCGTCAGCAGCAGTCGGCCGATCGTGATCTGATTGGGCAGGTTGATCATCATGACGCGCCCACTCGCCGCAGAGCCCGACACACGCTGCCCGGCGGACCAACACCGGCCGGCAAGCGAAACTCGGGCTCCGAAGGTTCAGGGAGCGTCAGGGAGAATAACCTCGGCGGGGCGCGCTAGCAAATCATAGCCGCAAGTGCCGAAACATTCGGTCTGAACGATCTGCCCCGGCTTCAACCGCCCCTCTGTAACATAGGTAACGCTGTCCACTTCAGGAGCTTGGCCGGGATGGCGGCCCGTCAGCCTCCCGCCCGGCCCGCGAGCATCGATCAGCACCTCGAGCCGCTCACCGATCCTCTCAGCCGCCTTCTCGAACGCAACGCGCTGCTGCGCCAGCATCAGCCGCTCAGCCCGCTCGGCCTTGACGTGCTCGGGGACCTGCTTGCTCATGCGCCCGGCCGGCGTGTCCGGCTCACGCGAATAGGCGAAGACCCCCAACGCGTCGAACCGGAACCCCCGTACGAACGCCTCCAGCTGCTCGAATTCGTCGTCCGTCTCACCAGGAAAGCCCGCGATCAGCGTCGTGCGGAGGCTCACGCCGGGAATCCGCCGGCGCAGCCTGGCCAGCAAACGCTCTGCTCTGGCGCGCCCAATACCTCTGCGCATCGCCCGCAGGATGCGATTGTTGACGTGCTGCAAAGGTATATCGACGTACTTGACCACCCGCTCGCCCTCGGCAATCGCGTCAATGACCGCGTCGCTCACCGTCGAGGGATACGTGTACATCAGCCGGACCCAACGAATACCATCGAGCCGGTCCAACTGTCTGAGCAGGCCGGCCGGACCCGCCTCGTAGCCGATGTCCCGGCCATAGCTGGTCGTGTCCTGGCCGATCAGATTCAACTCGATGGCCCCGTCCGCGATCAGCTCCCGGGCCTCGGCCAACACCACCTCCGGGCTCTTGCTGCGCATCGGGCCCCGGATCGCCGGGATCGTGCAAAAGGAGCACTTCTGATCGCACCCTTCGCCGATCCGAAGGTAAGCATAGTGACGCGGCGTCAGACGCAGCCTCGCCGTATCGAGCCATTCGCCCGGCTGACCAGCCGTAACGGACGCCTCCGCCGGGGATCGCGCGTCACCGCCCTTGACCGCGCACACGATTCCTTCCCGGTCGGTCACTCCCAGCAGGACGTCAATCTCGCCGAACTGCTGCAACAGCTTTTGCCCATCGCGCTGGACCAGGCAGCCGGCCACCACAATGCGGCGGCAAGAACCTTGCCTCTTGTAAGCGACAGCTCGACGAATAGCCTCATGGGCCTCTGAGCGCGCTGCATCGACGAACCCGCAGGTATTCACCACGATTACGTGCGCGTCCGACTCGTCCCCGGCGATCAGGCAGCCCGCCTCGGCCAGCCTGCCGAGCATGACCTCGGAATCCACCAGGTTCTTCGCGCACCCGAGCGAGATGAAGCCCACGATCAGTCTGTCACCCGCCATCCGTCGCTCCATTTGGCCCCATAACCTGTGCCTCCCCAGGAGATCGCGAAGAAAGCCGAAAACTTGCCGACCCGCCAGGGCAAAAACCGTTGCGACGCAGCCCGTCCTGCCCTACAATCGCTTTCATCGATGATTCTAGCATAGTTTGTTCTGAGTACGAGGAAGCCGCCCATGCCACGCGACACGCGTCAATCCCGAATTAAGCTCGAGACCATTGAACCCATCGGAAAGCGCGTTCTTATTCGCAAGGACGAGGACAAGAAGGCCACCAAGGGCGGCATCCAATTGCCTGACAGCATCGAGATCCCCACCATTACCGGGCGGGTGGTCGCGGTCTCCGTGCAGGTCAACAACGACGACGACTTCCCGCTCAGGCAATACGACAAGGTGCTGTTCAATCCGGCCAAAGCGATTCCCGTTGACTTCGAGGCGGACAACCAATTGTTCGTCGTGCCGGTCGAAGATATCGTCGCCGTCTTCCGCCACAGGCGTTAGGCCACGTTCCCCACGTGCCCTGAGCACCCTGCGCGATGACCCCGCTGCCAAGACCAGCCCTCATCGCTACGGTTCACCTGCCCGCCTTGCCCGGCAGCCCGCAGAGCCAGTTTGGCATCGAGGCGATAACCCGGCGCGCCGTCGATGAAGCGCGACTCCTGGCCGAGCACCGCTTTGACGGTATCATCGTAGAGAACTTCGGCGACGTGCCGTTCTTTGCCGGCCGCGTCGGACCGCACACTGTCGCCGCCATGGCCCTGATCCTCAGCGAGGTCCGCAGCGCGACTCAAATGCTTCACGGCATCAACGTCCTCCGGAATGACGCGCAAACTGCCATCGCCGTCGCCGCGATGACCGGGGCAGACT
>CAYGAN010000275.1:0-1154 GCA_964347585.1 uncultured Planctomycetales bacterium
CCCGAGGCCTGCTGCGCGACGCCATCGACGAATTCGAGCGCAAATTCCCCCAATACAAGATCGTGACCGGCAACGCGGCCCTGCGCGACCCGGTCGGTGATCCACAGCGCTTCTTGTGCGGGGTGGCCGGCGGGGTGCCGCCCGACGTGATCTTCTTCGATCGGTTCGCGGTCGTCGAATGGGCTGCGCGCGGGGCGTTCACCCCCCTCGAGCCGTTCATCGAGCAGGACAAACAGAACCTAGCCGCAATGAAGCAGCGGCTCCGCGAAAGGGCCGAGGCCGGGGACGCGCCCGGAGCCGCCAAGCTCCGCGCAGAGATCGACGAGTTCGAAGAGCTGATGATCCGGCCCGAGGACTTCTACAAGCCCACCTGGGACGAGCCGCAGTACGACGGCCACGTCTATGGCATCGCCAACAACTGCGACAACCGCGCGCTCTACTACAACGAGGACCTCCTGATCGCAGCGGGGTTCGTCGATGAAGACGGCCGAGTGATACCCCCTCGAACTTGGGAGCAGGTTCTCCTCAAGCGCGCGGACGTCCGGGACGGCGTGCTGAAGGGCAACACGCTCCGCATCGATTCGACGGACCTGACCGCCGCCGGCGTCGTTGTGGGCGATCACGTCTGCATCGATCCAGCCGGCAGCCCCATCCTGGTGCGCGTTACCGCAGTCATCGATTCGCACACGCTCGAAGTCCGCTCACTGGGCCGCCCACTCCGGGACGCGGCGGACCTGTGGGTCAAGGTCTTCGACGGCAAGGGCTACGCGGTCCGGCTCTCGCAGTGGAACGAGAAAGGCCAACTGACCGTAGCCGGCTTCGCGCCGGATTCGAGCATGAACCCCGCCTTCACCAACAGCTACCTCTACATGTTCGCGTGGGAGGCCGGCGGGCAGTTCCTCGCGCCCGACGGCAGACGCTGCACCGTGGACGACGAGCCGAACCGCTACGCGCTACAGTGGATGGTCGATGTCTTCGACGCGCTGGGCGGCTACAAAGCGGTCAAGGCCTTCGCCGGCGGCCTCCAATACGGCGAGCGCGATCCATTCCTCATCGGCAAGCTGGTCATGCGGATCGACATGAACAGCCTGCTTCGCCACATCGCGTAGTTCCGAAAGGACATGGCCTCCGGCGTGGTGCGCGGGACGATGCCC
>CAYGAN010000275.1:1164-5298 GCA_964347585.1 uncultured Planctomycetales bacterium
GATCAGATCAGGCCCAAGTCGGACGGCGGCGCTGGCCGGGACCCCATCACCTGGATGGGCGGGTGGGCGTACTCGATCCCCCGAACGGCTCCCGAGGACAAGAAGCCCGCCGCCTGGGAACTGATCAAGTGGCTCGTGTCCCCACGCTCCGGGATGCTCTTCGCGTCGATCGATCACGACATCGCCGTCAGCCAGGGCAGGATGTACATCCCCAACCTGGTCCCGCGCATTTCGCTGTGTGAAACGCTCTACAAGATTTACCTGCTCGACGTGCCGACCATCCCCCAGCGGTACAAGGACAGCTACAAGGTCTTCATGGACATGATGCCCACGTCGCTCTATCGGCCGATCACGCCGGTCGGTCAGTTGCTCTGGCACGAGCACATCCGGGCGTTTGAAAGAGCCGTCGTGCACGAGGCCGCTCCGCAGGCCTCGCTCGCGATGAGCACCGAGGTGGTCCAGGCCGAGCTGGATCGCGTCTTCAGCCCACCGCCGGGCGGACGGGTGAACTGGCGGCTGTTCGTGGGCATGTACATCGCGCTGGTCCTGGCAGCGGGCGTCGTCTTCTTCGTCATCCACCGTCGCAGCAGCACCGCCCGCGGATACTTCCGCCGGGAGTGGTACGCCGGGCTGGTCTGCGCCTCGCCTTGGATCGTCGGCTTTCTGATCTTCACCGGCGGGCCAATGCTGTTCTCCGTCATCATGAGCTTCACCGACTTCGACATCATCAACCCGGCCCACTGGGTCGGGTGGGGCAACTACAAGGAGGCGGCTGGCAGCGACCTGGCGGTCAAGAGCCTGATGAACACGTTGTTCATGGCCATCGGCGTGCCTTTGGGCCTGGTCGTGGGATTGGGCATCGCCATGTTGCTCGACGTTGGCGTGCGGGCACTGGCAACCTACCGGACGATCTATTACCTACCCGCGGTCGTGCCAGCCGTGGCCGCTTCTGTGCTCTGGATCTGGGTCTTCAACCCGACCGAAGGCATGCTCAACGAACTCATGGAAGCCGCCGGCCTGAACGCAGGCATCGAATCGGTCTCCGGGTGGCTTCGCGCGCCCATCGACACGCCGATCAAGTGGCTGCAGGACCAGCGCTGGTCCAAACCGGCGCTGATCATCATGGGCCTGTGGGGAGCGGGCGGTGGGATGCTGATCTGGCTTGCCGGGCTCAAGAGCATCCCGCTTCATCTGTACGAGGCCGCCGCCATCGACGGAGCCGGCCCCTGGCGACGATTCGTCCACGTAACTCTGCCGATGCTCAGTCCCTACATCTTCTTCAACCTGGTCATGGGCGTCATAGGCGTCTTCCAGATCTTTACACAAGCGTACATCATGACCGCCGGCGGGCCGGCCGATTCGACCCTGTTCTATGCCTACAACCTGTTCAACCAGGCTTTTCGCTATCTGCGAATGGGATACGCCAGCGCGCTGGCCTGGATATTGTTCGTCATCATCATGGCTTTGACGCTGTTGAACCTCGTGCTGTCCAAGAAGTGGGTGCACTACGAGTCGCCATAGCAACATGAACACGAGCCGACGGAGCAAGACCGAACGGTGCGTCAACCGACCGGGCGCGGAGGCTTCGCACCGCACTCACGGTTCTATTCTCTGTCGGCCATAGGTTGCGGAATGCTGTTTCGCAAGCCACTGCCGGTGCGATTCGTTCTCCACGCGGTGCTGATCGCGGGGGGGGCGATCTTCTCGCTGCCCTTCTTGTGGATGTTCGGCACGAGCATGATGACCGACAAGGAGATCTACCGGCCTGGCTTCCATCTGCTGCCGAACCCTCCCCGACCGCGCCCCGTGTCACCCTACATCGATCCCCAGCAGACCGAGCAGTTCGAGCGGCCCGAGCAGATTGCTGAGTCCGTCTGGCCCGAGTGGCGAAGCCAAGTCAAGCAGGCCGTGCGAGCCACGATGCACGAGCTGGCCGTGCCCTATCCCTCGCAGATCGATCCGACCGAGGCCGAGGCTGAGGCGATCAAGCATGTCTGGCAGCAGGTTCATGCGCGAATGTCACCGGACGTCTGGCGAGCCAACGACCTGCCGACCTTGGTAGCCGCCATCGACAAGTACGTCACAGCCGATACCGTCAGAAACGCAATCGACGCGTGCTATCGGCGGTTCTGCGTGTCACATGTCCAGATTCGCACGCGCGACTTCCGCCAATTTAAGCTCACCGATCCGGACCGACTCGCGGATGTCTGGCAGGTGGAATCGGGCCCCGCCCGGCTCGTGTCAGCCGGCCAGGCCGCGGAGCGTCACCTCGAGGTCCGCTACAACTTCAACGAAGGCGACGCGCTAGCCCTCGTGGCGACGCTCGATCTGCCCACAGATAGCGACAAGGTGCTTCAAGTCCGCATATCCCGACGGGCCGACGAGACGTGGCATCAGCTCACCGCTGAGATCGAAATGGACGGAAAGCTCTACGAGACTCAGCGGACCGAGTACATGCTCAACGACAACTGGGGCGAGCTGCTGCTGCAGTTCTACGATCCCAATCTCGACGAGGACCCGCTGCGGATCAAGACTTGGACGGCCGTTAAGCAGGTCAAGTCCGGCCCCGAGTACGATCACGGCCCGCGGCGGCTGCTGGTCCGCCTGCGCCTGGCGCACAGCAGCAAGACCGAGGCATGGTTCGGCAAGGCCATCCACAACTACCGCGAGGCCCTTCGTCACGTGCCGTTCTGGCGATACGCCGCCACCAGCGTCGTCCTGGTGATTCTGAACATCGTCCTGACGCTGCTGAGCTGCTCGCTGGTGGCCTATGCGTTCGCGCGCCTAAGCTGGCCCGGGCGCGACGTGCTCTTCATGGTCCTGCTCGGCACGATGATGATTCCCGGCCAGGTGACAATGATCCCCGGCTTCGTGATTATCCGCGTGCTCGGCTGGTACAACACACTGACCCCGCTGTGGGCGTTCGCGGCCTTCGGCAGCGCGTTCAACATCTTCCTGCTGCGTCAGTTTATGAAGGGCATCCCCAAGGACCTCGAGGACGCCGCCCGGATCGACGGGTGCGGCTTCCTGCGGGTCTATTGGCACGTGATGATGCCGCTGGTCAAGCCAACGCTCGCCGCCATCGCGATCTTCACGTTCATGGGCACGTGGAATGACTTCATGGGCCCGCTGATCTACATCAACGACCAGCGGCTCTACACGCTCGCGCTCGGGTTGTTCGCCTTCATGACCATCCAGGGGGGCAACCAGGCGATGATGATGGCCGGCTCGATCATCATGACCGTCCCGATCATCGTCATCTTCTTCTTCGCACAGAAGTATTTCATCCAGGGCGTCACACTCACCGGCATGAAGGCATGAGCCGTACTCGTCCCGCTCTGTCGTTCGTTTGCTTTCTCGCTAGCCAGTCCCCGACGGCGTCGCAAGCCAGACCGCTGATGGCTGCATCGATGTCATGGCGGTGGCCGCCGGGCGTCCTGGCGTTGAACTGACAACTCGCAGGACCATATCGCTTGGGGGAACGAGGGCCTGTCACCGCGATCAAAGCTCGAACCCGAACAACCGGGCACGGCGCAGCGCGAACTGTAAGCACACCGCCCTGCCGCCGAGGGCGCTCGGCGGCCGCTTCCACTGCAGCGGCGCAGCGACAGTGTTGGTGGTGATGGGTTTGCAGTCCTCGAAGGCAAAGCCGGGTATCGGCCTGCCGTCGGTCCCCACGATTTGCCCCCGTGCTGTTCCTCCGCGCGCGTCCACGTTCAGCGTTATCTCGTCCGCTTCCAGAACCAGCAACGGTGTTCGCAAGGTGCCTTGGCTATCGCCCGCCTCCCGCGCTACGTACCGATCGCGTGGCATGCGCACCAGCCCGATTTGCCGCTCGCTGAATCGCTCGATCTTGTGGCCTCTCGCGTAACCGCCGTAGTAGAGATACAGCCGGTCCCCGACGAGCAGCTGACAGTCTATCCACGCCATCGCATGGTCCCACGCGCCTGCCTCATGGTCGCGGTCGAAGAACACCTCGCGGTCCCACGTCCAGTTTTCCCCGTCCCGGCTCCACGCCAAGGTTGTATAACCGATGCCCGCGACCGGTCCGTCGGCATCGGCAGGCAAGTCGTCCCGCAGCACCCTAACCATCCCGAGCAAGAGATCGCCGCGGGCCACCAAGCCACCGATGCA
>CAYGAN010000276.1:0-2108 GCA_964347585.1 uncultured Planctomycetales bacterium
ACCCCGGTGGGTACACAAGCGGCCCGTGCGGCGCCCGATAGCACAGCCACAACAGGAAAGGCTGATCGTGGTACTTCGCGATGAACTCGATCGCATGATCCGTAAACAAGTCCGTCAGGAACTTGCCCGTCTTCGTCTTCTGTCCTTGGATGAACACCGGGGAGTTGTGCCACTTCCAGCCGTGGCCCGCGGTGGCCACGTAATCCTCGAACCCGAAACCGGGCGCACCGGCAGAGGCGTAAGGCAAATGCCATTTGCCGACCATGCCTGTCGCGTAGCCATGATCCTTGAGCACTTGTGAGAACGTGACCGCGTCCTCTTGCAGGGGCGGACCGTTGGTCACCACCCCGTGCGTGTGAGGGTACTGGCCGGTCAGCACGCTCGCCCGGCTGGGCGCGCACTGACCGGTGGGACAATACGCGCGCGTGAAGAACAGGCTCTCAGCCGCCAGCCGGTCCAGGTTCGGCGTTCGGATCACCGTGTTTCCTTCGAATCCCGTCATGAGGGGAGCCTGGTCGTCGGTGAAGATGAACACGAAGTTGGGCTTGGCCGGTGCGGCGCCCGAGGAGGCGCACCCGACCGCCCCACACAGCAGACTTGCCGATGCCGCCCGCCCGAGCCTCTGCCAGACTGGCTTGATCAGACCCAAGAAGCGTCCAGTGGACATGACAAGCTGCCTCCGCCTAACAGGCCTTGCTCAGCTTGACGCCGGCGACGCCGGATGCTTGACCGCCTTGTCGCCGATGTCGCGGCGATAATGCGCCGCCTCGAACGTGATCTTGCCGACCGCCTCGTAGGCTCGTTGCTGGGCCTCGAGGATCGTGCGGCCCAGCGCCGTCACGCCGAGCACCCGGCCCCCGTTCGTCACGATCCTGCCGTTCTGCTGCCTCGTGCCGGCGTGGAAGACGACCACGTCGGACATCGCTGCGGCGTCGTCCAGTCCCTGGATCACGATCCCCTTCTCGTACGCGCCGGGGTACCCGCCAGAGGCCATCACCACACACACCGCCGCTCGAGGATCCCACTCGAGCGTGACCTGATCGAGCTTGCCGTCCAGGACGGCCTCCATCACCTCCACCAGATCCGACTTGAGCCGCATCAGTACCGGCTGTGCCTCGGGGTCGCCGAAGCGGCAGTTGAACTCAAGGACCTTCGGCCCAGCCGCCGTGAGCATCAACCCGGCATACAGCACGCCGCGGTAAGGCGAGCCGTCCTGGCGCATCGCATCGACGATCGGAACTAGTATCTGGCGCTCGATCTGCGAGGACAGTTCTTCGGTTACCACCGGCGCGGGACTGTAGGCTCCCATCCCGCCGGTGTTCGGGCCGGTGTCGCCGTCCGCGACCGGCTTGTGGTCCTGTGAGCTTTCCATCACGTAGATTATCCGATCATCGACGAACGCCAGGATGGACGCCTCTTCGCCCGTCAACCGTTCCTCGACGATAACCGTCTTGCCCGCGTCGCCGAAGATTCGATCTTTCATGACCCGCTCGACGGCGAGGATCGCTTGTGCCGGCTCGTCGCACACGGTCACTCCCTTTCCCGCAGCCAGCCCCGCTGCCTTGACCACCAGCGCCTGCTCGCGCGACGCGACGTAGCTGCGCGCGTCCTTGTAGCTCTCGAACGCCCGCGCCTCCGCCGTCGGGATCGCTCGCTGTCGCATCAGCTGCTTGGCATGCCACTTATCAGCTTCGATTTGCGCCGCCGCCGCTGAAGGGCCGAAGATCCTCAAGCCGGCCTGCTCGAATCGATCGACGATCCCCGCCGCGAGCGGATCCTCCGGGCCGACGACGGTCAGGTCGATCTGTTGCTCGCGGGCGAACCGGACGAGTTCATCAATACCGGAGGGTTCGATATCCACGCTCTCCGCGATTTGGGCCGTTCCCGCGTTCCCGGGAGCACAGAAGAGTCGGCTCACCCGCCGCGATTGAGCGATCTTCCATGCGATCGCGTGCTCTCGGCCTCCGCCGCCCACAACGAGAATCCTCATTGTCTTGCCGCTCCAAAGCCGACCACGTTGTTGCGGGCGGATTCTACAAACTCCTCGCCGCCGTCCCCGGACCGCTCCAGGCCCAGGGTGATGCCGTCGGCCAGCTCGATCTCGTCCG
>CAYGAN010000276.1:2118-5253 GCA_964347585.1 uncultured Planctomycetales bacterium
CATGGCCGGCAAGGGCGGCGGAGGGAAGCCCCCGAAGGACCCGCCCGCCGATCAACACAGCCGCCGTCCACAAGGTCCCGTCAGTCGTCAACTGGGGCGCTGTTGGCTCAAGTCCCCGGCAGCCCTTGATCGCGGATCTCCCGGCTTACACCTGCCTGGGTAAGACCCGGGCATCTGGGTTCCCCGTAAACAAGAAAGCGGTCAGGCCGTCTCTTCAGAGATGCGGCGGCGATTCGACCAAGAGTCAGGTCGCACGGTCGGAGTGGCCTGCGTCGCCCCACATGCCAGCTACGCGTACTCGCCGAGCGCTTCGGGTGATAGGAAGCAGCGGTGCACGAGGATCGCCTCGGGCAGTTGTCCGTGCAGCACGTACGTAGCCGCTGAGAAGTCGTGCCCGGCCGTTGCAGCGAACGGCACGGCCACGCACAGGCCGACCCCGGCTGCGCGGATTGCAGTCACCCCGGACTCGCTGTCCTCAAAGCCCACCACCCGGTCGTATTGCTCGGGCGCCACGCCCATCTGATGCAGCGCCAGACTGTACAAGTCGCGATGCGGCTTGAGGCGGATCT
Organism: uncultured Planctomycetales bacterium; assembly: GCA_964347585.1. Lineage (GTDB taxonomy): Bacteria > Planctomycetota > Phycisphaerae > UBA1845 > CAYGAN01 > CAYGAN01. Next base: position 2,688 of record CAYGAN010000276.1, read on the forward strand.
CCGAGGAATCCGACGCACTGACGAAGCCGTCGTAGAGCCTGCGGTAGTCGGCGAACCCCTCGACGATGCGGTCGCGCAGCCACTGCGGAATCGGCCAGCGAGTCACTTCTTCCCGCAAGATGCGGAACACCTCGGCTAGCACGATCTCAGCCTCATAGCGCACCGACGAGGTCACTACCGCCACCCGTGCTGGCCGATCGCGAAAACAGCGCCCGACCGCAGCAAGCGTCTCGCGAAGGCGCGAACCGTCCTCAAGTTCGGCCTTCGTCTTGGCAGCCACGTGGTCCGCCAGCGCGTCACAGAACGCGCGGAGGTGCTCGCCCAGCCAGCCCTTGATCGTCGCCAGAAACACGCCGACCGCCGGCATCGGTTCGACGAGGCGGTCCCCCGTTCCGGCTAGCGCCTGCCTCGCGCACTCCGCCGATCTCCCCGCGGCCAGATCTTCCAGAATGCTGTGATACCGCAGGTAGTAGATCGCTACAGCCGCGCGCACCTGCTCGGCAAAAGTGGCCAGCCGAATCGCGCGCCCATGCCGCTCAAGCCATTGATCGACAAGTGCAGCCCCAGCCCCAAACGGGTCCGCCGACTTCTCAACCGCCGAGACGAGCTGGCTGTCATCCAGGAGGTCGGCCAGCCCCAGCGCGACCGCGTCCGCGATGATGTCTCGCCGTCGCTGCGGGTCCCTGTCTCGTGAAAGCGTCCAAAAGACGGCCTCGATCAGCGCCCGCCTGAACGCCTGCGGGACGATCCGATCAGTGTACGTGTTCAGCAGGTACTCGACGTGGCGGGTCGTCGAGTTGCCGATGACATGAGGGTAATCACGCCGGCTGTCCAAGCCGGGCCATTGCTCGGTCGAGAGCCGATTTGTGATCCGCCTGACCATCCACTCCAGCGAATGCAAACACAGCGGCTCGGTCGTCGTGGTCGTCCCGTCCATGTCCTTGACAAAGGCGACCACCTGCGACAACGGGCCGGGGTTCTTTTCAGCCAGCGCGTAGAGTTCGATCGGCGAGGATACGCAGGCGGGGTTTCGGACGAGGGCGACCTCAGAGCATCCTCCGGCAACGACCTCTTGCCAGAGCCTTGCTGCCCGCGCCGGATCAGTAATCTTCGGCAGCTCGTCCATCTACCAAACGGACTGTTCCCGACCGCTGGTTCCCCGTCACGTGCCCCTCCTTCCCCGACACCCACGCACGCACACGTTGCGTCGCCGCTACCGAACCGCGTGGAACCCCTCTCTGAGCTCGGTACACAGCCTTTGCCTACTCGGTGCGCTGCTCGAACTTCAGTGCTCGATTCTCCCGGTCGGTGATGCGCAGGCAGTAGCCCCAGCCGCCGCCGCCCTGCAGAATCTTGAGCAATATGCGGTTCGTACCTCGCTTGAGCTTCGCCTCGACGACGTCGTCGTCAACGAAGATCCCCCGGTCGATCTTCTTGCCGTGAATCCGCTCGTCATTCAGCCAGCATACGATGTCGTCGTCGCTGCCCATCTTGAGGAGCACGTGCTGTGCCTGCGGCACCGTCACTTCCGCGTATGCGTAGGCGGCCACGTGGTCATGCGGGTCGAACAAGCGCTTCAGATCGACGACGCCCTGCACGTGCCCGGTGTGATGAGCCTGCCAACGCATCGGTTTACCGCCAAACTCGTAAGTTTTGGTCAGCTCGATCTCTCGCTCGGGGAAGAATGCCTTGTCCCAGGCCGACTTCTTCTTGTTCGGGAAGGGCCCGATCATCCACCAGTGTGTTATGAACCCGGTGCGACGCGCCAGATCGACCTGGACCCCGAGCTCACGAAGCACCTTCGCCGCTTCCTCGGCCGATTCCAGCGGGGGCATCCCGTCGATCACCTTTTCCAACATTTCGATTCCCTGGCTCCTCTTGCCGGTGCGCCCGACGGTGCCGGCGATTGCAATGTACGCACCGATCGCCTCCGAACGCACGGTCTCGTCTTCCAGGAGCGGCTCGACCAGCGGGAGCGACTTGGGGCTGGCGATGTGGGCCATGCCCGCCAGCGCTTGCCGCCGATGATCGCTCTTGACCGCCAACTCGAGGGCGGCGTGGTACATCTGCAGCGCCTCCGCATCGTTTCCGCCGGCCGCCCGGTGGTCCGCCAACTGCAGGTAGCTGCGCAGTGCCACGGGCTTGATCGCATCCGAGCCGGTCCGCGCCGCTTCCAGCAAGGTCGGCGCCAGCGCCGGGTCGTCCAGCTCGCCGAGAAGCTCATACGCCGTTACGCGCACCTCAGCGCTCGGGTCCTTCGTGGCCGCCTTCAGCGTCGACGTGGCCTTGCCGCCCTCCCGGCCGGCCACGACGCGCAGCAGCGAAGATTTGACCAACGGCCTGGCGTCCGCCATGGCAGCCTTGGCCGCGCCGGTCGCCCTTGCGTCGGGAAGCTCAATCACGCATGCGATCGCCGCAGCCCGCACCTTCGGATTCACATCGCCCAGCGACGGCAACACCCCGGCAACCGAACTAGCCTGGCCGACCCGACCGATCCCCACCAGAGCCGCACAACGCTGATGCTCGCCCGTCGCTTTGGCCAGACCGTCCTCATAGATCCGCCTCG
>CAYGAN010000277.1:0-5222 GCA_964347585.1 uncultured Planctomycetales bacterium
TTACGTCACTGGAGGATGGCAAGATCTACAACGCGGCCGGTCTGTGGGGCCCGGACGGCGAACGGATCGGCGTGTACCACAAGACGCATCTGCAAGGCCACGACCTGAAGTATTCGCCCGGCGAGTCCTTGCCCGTCTGGCCGACCCCTTGGGGCCCGGTCGGCATCATGATCTGCGCGGATCGACGCTGGCCGGAGACGGCACGCACGCTACGGCTAAAGGGGGCGAAGCTGATCCTCAATCCCTCCTACGGCATGCACCACGAGGCCAACGAATGGTGGATGCGCACGCGAGCGTACGAGAACCAGTGCTTCATCGCCTTCGCACATCCGAAGGTCGCGTTCGTCGCCGGCCCGAAAGGTGGTCTGGAAGCCAAGCTCGACGAGCGGGCTCCCGGCGTGCTCTTCTGCCAGGTGGACCTGACCCGCGCGAAGGATGACAACCACATCCGCGACCGCCGCCCTGAGCTCTATCAGATTCTGACGATGCCCAAGCGGTAGCGATCCCGGAGCGGCCGGGTCGCCCTCCCACAGAACCCCAAATTGACAAGACGGACGACACGCCCATCGCGGCGATCGCGCCGCACGTAATACAGCCGAGCACCGCGCGCAACACTTCGTCGTTAAGAACTATGAACGAATTCAGGCCAAAGACTGCTGCCATGATCCAATTCTGTTTGGACTGGCATCTGCCCATCTCAGAGTGAATCAACGATATCAGGGTTCGTTCCATCACTCCGGCTCCTGCTCTGGCGACATGGATGACCCGGCCGGCGCCCCGTCGAGGCGCAGCCTGAGCGGGGGACGGACCGCTCCACACGTTGGAAACGTATGTCCACTCCGGTCTATCGCGCGCCCTTCGCAAGAGGCGAAAGGCCGGCGCACACCTGCGAAACCCACTCGCAACGTCATCCCCCGTGAGCATCGGGAGGGCTCCTCAGACGCTCGGGCTGACTCGTTCTTGACAAGCAGCCCCGCAGCCCTTAAATGGGCGACGATGATCCGATTGCCGATCATCGGACACGTCGCCTGACACATTTCGGGGACCGGAGGACAAACCATGAGACCTCGAGTGCAACAGTACCTGTCGGCTGCCGTCGTTGCGATCTGCGCGGCGTTGGTCAGTTGCACGATCGCCAATGCTCAGAAGGCCAAGGACAGACAAAGGCAGTCCAGCTACTCACCCGTCGTCGTCAAGGAAGACTTCGCGGCGAGCATGGCGCGCATGAAGGCTGCCAAGCCGGCGATCAGGAAACGGCACACAGAATTGCTCGGCAAGCGCTACGATCTGAGCAACCGGCCGGCCGCCGGCGTGACGATGTCCCGCGGCAAACGCATCCAGGAGGGTGTCCGCGCCAGACTCGCGCAGGGGATGACCTGGCAGAAGCTCGCCGACATGAGCCCTGAAGAGGTCCGTAAGAGGAACCTGTTCCCCGCCGGCTTCCTGCCGCTCCCGCACCCCAACCATCCCGAAGGCGGCATGGTCTTCCCCAGATTCCACATCAACAACATCAAAAAGCAGGAGGGCCGCGACCTGACACGTTTCGACCTCGATTATGACCTACCGGATCACTTTCTGCCCGAGTACCCGCCGGCCATTTACCTGACCACACGGCCCGACCTGGGCGACGTGTCAGAGGGCAAAGTGGTCACGATTATGAACTACTACGGGCTGTTCAATGGGATTCTCAACCCCAAGCAGCTCGAAGGGCTGCGTCTGCTGGTCACGCCTTTCCCGCAGCAGCAGTTCAACCAGACCGAAGACCGCCGCTCGCAGCGCCCCAGTCGCGGCGTTACGTGCTTCGACTGCCACGTCAACGGGCACACCAACGGCGCCACCCACTTGGTCGGAGACATTCGGCCCCAAGAGTTCCGCCATCGCCTGGACACGCCGAGCCTGCGCGGCGTGAATGTCCAGCGCCTGTTCGGCTCACAGCGGGCGCTAAATAGCGTGGAGGACTTCACCGAGTTTGAGCAGCGGGCCGCATACTTTGACGGCGACCCCGTGATTGCCACGAAAAAAGGCATCAACATCCTCGACCGCGGCAGCCAAGTGCACTTCATGGCTGAGTTCCAGGCCCTGCTGGACTTTCCGCCGGCGCCGAAGCTGAACATCTACGGCAAGCTTGATACAGCAAAGGCCAGCCAGGCCGAGCTCCGCGGCCAGGACTTGTTCTTTGGCAAGGCCAACTGCGGCGTTTGCCACCCGGCGCCGTACTACACCGACAACCTGATGCACAACCTCAAAGCCGAGCGTTTCTACAAGCCTCGTATGATCAACGGCAGGATGGCGGCGAGCGACGGGCCCATCAAGACGTTTCCGCTACGCGGCATCAAGGACTCGCCACCATACCTTCACGACGGCCGGCTGCTAACGCTGGAGGACACCGTGGAGTTCTTCAACCTGATCCAGCAGCTAAGACTCACCGAGCAGGAGAAGCAGGATTTGGCAGCGTTGATGCGAGCGCTGTAGAACGCGGTGCCCGCGATCCAACAGTGATTCTCCGGGGGCTGTCCATACGCGCAGGGGGGCGAAAGACAACCACTGCCCTCAGCCGCCGATGCGCCGCAGCCAAGCCTGGGCACGCGCCCACGCGATGGGGCGGGCAAGCTGGACTCCTCGCTCAGTTTCTGCCATGCTACTGGGGTGCGATGTACGTCCGATCGTCGGCGGCGCCGCGGCCTGTGAGACGCGCCAGGCGCGTCCCGAAGACTTCGCTTGCAGAGCAGGCTCACCGCGCAGCGCCCGGCGGTACATCTGAGGCGGAGGGGAAATATCACCCCGCCTGAGCCGTTTTGATTTGTGTCAGATTCCCCTTAGATCCCGCAGCGCAGGAGCGCGGATGGAACGAGCACTGCTGATCAGGTGTCTGGCGGCGATCCTACTCACGCATGCCTCATTGACACATGCCGCAAATCCCTACTGCGTTACGGGGGCGGACTGGCGCCCGAACGGCAGGATGTTCAAACTCGGCATGCCGGGGGCCCTGGGCGACTGGAACGGCAGCTTGGGCTACTTCTGGGGCAAGTTCAACGAGTGGAACATCCCCGCCATGACCAACCCCTGCTATCGCTGGACCGCCTTCGGTCGTACGCCGCCCTTCCACTGCTATGACGTGGACACCAACACGATCAACGATCCGGTCGCAACGGAGCAGTGGGTCCTCGATCACCCGGGCAAGGTCTATCTGCTCGGCAACGAGCCGAACAACGCCGACCTCGCTGCCGGCGACGACATGACGCCCGCGGAATACGCCCGCATGTACCATACCTACTACGAGTTCATCAAAGCGCTTGATCCGACGGCACAGATCGCGGTCGCGGGCTTGCTCGCATTGCCCGATCCCGGCTGGGTCAACAACAACATCAACTACTGGAACAGCGTACTCGTCGAATATCAGACTCAGTTCGGCATGGACATGCCGATCGACATCTGGAACAACCATTGCTACGAACTCGTCGGCGAGCTCGATCCCGATCACATCATTAGCGACTTCTTTATCCCGTTCCGCCAGTACGTGAATACGGTCTCCGGCGGCATGTACGCCGATAGCGAGATCTGGTGCACCGAGTTCGGCGTGGGGATGTGGGCCTCGCCATTGCATCCCGACTACATGGCCGAGTTCGTTCAGCAGCTGTGCCCGCGTCTGGAAGCCAGCGGGGCTGTGGATCGATTCTTTTGGTTCCTGGGGCCGTGGGAATACACCTGGCGGGATTCGGCCCTGCTGGGTCAGGATGGCGAACCCACGGTGGTGGGCCTAGCCTACAGCCAGCTGGCCAACAGCTATCCCAATCCAATCCCCCCGCCGCTTGCAGGTCCCCCGCTGCCCGTGCCCCTTGTCACGAGTGACTTCGAGGTCGATTCCTCGCCCTGGCGCCCGATGGGCGGTGACTGGGCCGTCGACGAAGGCGCATACCGCCAGACGCGCATGGACGGCCCCTCGGGCCTGCGAACCCATCTGCCCTATTGGTATGAGGACCTCAAGATCGAATGCGACCTCAAGATCAACGCAGCCAACGAACCGGCCAACTGGGTTGGCGTCAACCTGCGAGGCGGGACCATCTGGCAGGACGCCAGCACGCGCGGATACCTGGTCTTCCTTCGTCAGAACGGCGAGCTGGGCCTGCACAACAAGACCGACGGCATCGTCGCCAGCGTCCCCGGCGTGGTCGCCGACATGTCCGTCTATCATCGTCTTTGCGTGGAGCTGGTCGGCTCATACTTTGAGATCAGCGTTGACGATTCCGTCGTGCTGACCTGGGATGATCCGAACAACCGGCGCGTGGCCGGTCTAACCTCCCTCGCAGCCGGCATGACCGACTGCAGCTTCGATAACGTCGAAGTCGCTACGCCCAGTGTTCAGCCTGCCCCCGGCACGCTAATCTTCCAGGACGGCCGCACGTACCCCGACGAGACAGCGTACGCCGGCACGCAGGACGCGCACATCCTCCAGGAACACGCCCTGTACAACACCGGCGGACACGACGTGCTTGAAGCTGCCCGCCATGACGGCCCCGATCCGACCCACGACCGCAGCGTCGTCATCAAGTTCACCAACCTGGATACGAGGCTCGAAGCGGGCAAGGACCTCCAGCAGGCAGTTCTGACCCTGTACTACATGAGCTCCCGCAACGATCCCGGCGGCGTCGCCAAGACCCTCTATATCCACAAGCTCCTGCACGACTGGGGCGAGGGCACCAAGACCGGCCTCGACGGCGCTTGGGCCGGACCCGGCGAGGTGTGTTGGACGAAGCCTTTCGGCGCCACCGGAGGGGACAATCCCAACTGGAACGGCACGCTCGACGAACAGTACGCGGACCCGACCGCCCTCGACAACGTCGCGCTCAGCTCGCAGCAGTACGGCCCAGTCAGCTTCGACGTGACGCAGGCCATGCAGGAGCACCTGGCCACGCCGACTCAGAACTTCGGCTTTGTCCTCCGCGAGGAGCAGGGCACCGAAAGCACCCAGGACGGCACCCGCCAGTTCCACTCGCGAGAGGCGGTGGCGATCTTCAAGCGCCCGTCGCTGACGCTGACTTTCACCGGCGCGCCGCCGCCGGTCAGCATCGGGTCCGTCGCCAGCCTCGCTGATCATGGCGTCGCCGGCGAGATCGGGCTCAACGTAAACCTTGCGGCCTCAACGCTCCCAGCCGATAGCGCGCTTGCCACCACGGAAAGCCGTGAGGCAGGCATCACCAAGCTGGTGATCGACTGCGACGGCG
>CAYGAN010000278.1:0-776 GCA_964347585.1 uncultured Planctomycetales bacterium
GCATCGCGTTCTATAGTCGTTGGCAGGTAAGGAATCAAGCCACGCCGAGGCGTGCTCGCCGCTCAAGACAACCGGACACCCGCTGCCGTGCGCGCTCCCTAACCGGATGTCCCGGTGCTCACTTACCAGCAGAGCTTCGATCAGCCTTGGTGGCCGATCGCGCGATAGGCGAGGATACCGCTTCGACCGACGCGCGGTCGAAGAACGTCAATGTATGTGCTGGCTATGCTGGCGGTCATGATGGTAAACTTCCGCCCGCGCGGTGATTTCAAGCCCAGTCAGGAGCGTCCGTCGGGCGGAGAGATGGAATGGGCAAGCTGTCCCTGTTTCACGAGTTCTGGCTCTTTATCAAGCAAGAGCGTCGGTGGTGGCTGTTGCCGATCGTCGCGATGCTCTTGCTGGTGGGTGTTCTGATCGTCGCCGTGCAGAGCGCCGGCGCACTCTCGCCTTTCCTTTATCCGTCCTTCTAATGAGCCGCGTCATGCCCCTGCCCTCCCTTGGTCCAGAGTCCTGAAGGCTTCGCGTGGTCTGCCGCTGTCATCCGCGGCCAGCAGGACTCGACGAGGGGCCTTTCAGCAGGGCTCTTAAGCCCGCGTCGAGCAGCAACCTTGCGAGCAGCTCATGCCCTCGCGGTGAAAGGTGGGCCTCATCGTAAGGAACGAAGTAGTCCGTTCGCTCCTTCGGATCAATCGATTCGAGCGCACCATTGAGGTCGATTTGGCTCTCGACCTTCACGTTCGCCGAAGGCGTCAACCCAAGCTTTCCATATTCGTTGA
>CAYGAN010000278.1:786-5194 GCA_964347585.1 uncultured Planctomycetales bacterium
GGGCCAGGAAGTAGGTGAAGATGCGCAGCCCTCCGGGGCGCCCCGCGATCGCGCGCTAGCCGTCGAACCGCTTCCAGGTTCGCACGGAAATCTTCCTCAGACACCCGCGGACCTAGACGCGTTCGCAGGCTCGTGCCATAGAACTCGTCGCCCCGTCGCGGCTGGCTGCGGAGCATCTCCGAAGCCGGTGACTCATGCACAACCGAATAGAGCAGCACGAACAGATTGGAATGCCCGAGCCACCCGAGCGACCGGGTTGTTTCCGAGTGCAAGAACTCCTTGTCCGGCTCGCCCATCGCCGGCAAGCCGTCGTTGATGCCGAACTCCGCGACCACCGCCGCCACCTCGTATCGATCCATCAACTCACGCAGGTAACGTAGCACCTGGAGCGACGTGTACCCGGGAACGCCCGCATTTATGACATCGAGGTCGTCCTGTCGCGCCGCTTGCAGGGCGCGGGCGAGCACGGCTGGGTATGCGTCCTTGGCCTGCACGCCCCACCCGAACGTCACCGACGAGCCGACGCATAAGACATATCGCGCTTCAGGCCGCGGGTCCGGCCCGCGAAAGCCTGCCGAGTTTGTCGCCCACGTCACCTCTCGGTAGTAGTCACGGTTTCGGTAGTCAAGCTGCCTCAGGACAAGGTTGACCTCGGCTTCTGAGAGAACTTCATGCATATAGACGAACTTGTACCGGTCCCAAGGCACATCGCAGTTCGGTATGAGCCGCCAGAAAAGCACCGGGTCAAGCTTGAATACTGTTCCCACCAGACTTGGCGGCGGAAACGCATACTTCCTGACCAGGTTCTTCTCGCGCGGTATCGCCAGCAGCCGGAGCATCAGCTCCGCCCCACCGAAGAGAACGACGGCCGGAGTCATCGCGAACACGACGAGCTTTATGCGTCTTCTCATCGCGCAGCCAAGGCTTACCCAGTGTCACGAAGCCGGTCAGGATCCGTCGAGATGACGGACAATTGTCTTCGCTGCGGGAGGCGAGCACGAGAGCACATGAGCTCGCCGCCCTATCGGCCAGTCCAGCCAGGTTCCATTTTCATGCTCGGGCTCGCCGGGCGCTGGTCACGTGCGCTCGAGCCCGACTACCGTCGCCCGGGGGGGCAGAACACATGCTACTGTGCGCTATGGTGGCGATCCAGGCCCTCTTGGCCGTCTGTTTCCGCATCTCAGCGAGACAAGGTACAGAACGCCGCCCGATCCGCGCTGATGGCAATCATGCACCTGCCGAGCCGCAAGGCCGCAACGCTGCCAGCGTCGGACGGTTGACCGTGACGGCGGCGACCAGATCGACTCGTGCCGACCTGGCTGTATTACCGGCCGTTCACTCAGCGAACAGCTCGAGCATCCACTGCGTGTGCTGGTCCCAAGGACGCTCGTCACGATTTCGTTCCGTGATCGCTGCATCGAGGCGCGCCGCCAGCGTGTCGCGATCGACCACAACCGGGGCGGTGTTGGTCAGGCACGGCAGAATACTCTCGCGTGCGGCCAGTATCCGCTGTCGTTCAGCTCGGCCGCCTGCCGAAAGTTCCCGCCAGTCGGCGAAAATGTCTTCCGGACCGAGCGAACAGGAGTTGAAATGCGCCAGCCCGTACCCCGCGAAGACCGATCTGGGCACTGAAAAGTCTACGTATGTCCGGTCGTCGGTCACCAACTCAGCCTCGCCCGCGTACTCCCGCAGTTGCCGCTCGCCCCACACGAAGTGAGCGAGGAACTCGAACATGCTCGCGTGTCCGATTCCTTTGAGATCTTCCTGCACGCGCGGCTCCCGGAATCGCCGACAGAACCCGGCAAGATCGACACGCAACGGTGCATCGCTCGCCAGCAAGAGCAGTTCGTGACCTCCGCCCCCTTCCCAGAGCGTGGTGTGCGGGAAGACTGCCAGGCACGTCGCGATGAGCATCTTCAGCTCCAGCTTGGGCATCATCGCGGCGTTCATCCAATGGCATAGTAAGCCACGCGGATTCAACGCCTTTCTGCACAGGCGATAGAACTCGACCGTATAAAGGTTCACCACCGTCGATGTATGCATCTCCGGCGGTTCCAGGCCGATCACATCGTACTTCTCGTCCCTGCCGAGCAGGAAGTTCCTGCCGTCCTCTATGTACAGCTTCACCTTCGGGTCTTTCAGCACGCCTTTGTTCGTGTAGAAGAACGCGGCAGCTTCGATCACTCCTGGGCTTAGCTCCACGCAGTCAACACGTTCGACATCGTGTGCGGCCATCGCGCTCAAGGTGTTCCCCACGCCGAAGCATATGCACAACGCCGACCTCGGATGCGGATGCACCAGCATGGGGATGTGTGCGTACATCCGGTTGTACGGATCGGTCACGATCCCAGCCGTCCCGCGACCATCCGAGAAACGGATGAGCCGCGATGCGACGCCCCGGCCTCGGCGTTCCGTGACCATGACCGTGTCGGTTGCCTCTTCCTTGTAGAATACAATCTCGAAGCGGGGTTTCCCCGTCTCGGGGTCCGGGCAGGTGTACATCCGCTGGAAATGCGTCGGCGGCACGACCTGCTGGAATAGAGTGACTGCCCCCAGGCAAGCCAGACAGAAAAGGGCCTTGGCCGGTGGACGGAGCCCGGGGGCAAGAAGAATCGCGGCTGCCCCGATGAGCACGTTCAGACAGATGATGGCCAGCAGGGAATTCCTCACGCCCAGCCAAGGGACCAGCAGAAAGCCTGTTGCGACCGAGCCGACGATCGCCCCGAACGTGTTGACCGCGTAGATCGTGCCAACGTGGCCGCCGACGCGGGCCCACGCACGGTGTGCAATCTTCACTGCCAGCGGGAACGCGTAACCCATCAGGAGGGTCGCAGGTAGGATCATGAAGCCTGTGATGCCGAACATGATCGCTGCCGTGTCTGTCCACGAGTCGATAGTCACGCGCCGACTCAGCGCTCGCGTTACGTAACCAATATAGTTCACCGCGACCGTAGAGACGGCTACCCAAGCGGCGATACTGATTTCCACCAGACCGAAGACGACAAGTCCACCCGATCGTCGCTCCTTTCTTGCGAAGACCAAGCTGCCCAGGGCGATGCCCACCAGCAAAGTGCTCAGCATGGCGCTGAACGCATAAACAGAGTTGTGCAAGAAAGCCAGCAGGATTCGCGTCCACAGGACTTCATAGGAAAGCGATGCCATCCCCGCCAACGCGAACATGACTAAGAGGAGCCACATCGGCACGCGCAGCTCGCCCTGCCCGACTTCCGGCCGATTGTGATGGTCGGCGACCGCCTCGGCTGGCACGACCCAGCCCGGCGCCTCGGGGCGAGCGACGGCCACAGCTGCCAGGCCGATCAGTACGTTCGCGCCCGCAGCCACGTACAGTGTCGATCTGATACCCAGGTATTGCAGGGCGATGAACCCAACGATCAGACACCCCGCCACCGCGCCCGCTGTGTTCAGGAAGTAGAGAACGCCGACGCTCCGTCCAAGCTGGCCTGGCCGACGGACGAAGTACCGAGTCAACACTGGCAAGGTGGCGCCCATCAATGTAGTAGGCACCAGAAGAAGTGCAGCAGCCACCGCGAAGCGCGACATGTGCAGCAGCCACGGCGTTTCAATCAGATGGCGATAGAGGAATACGTAAACCGGTTCGAGCCATTTGAACAGCCCCACCAGAACGAAAGCATAGAGCCCGATAGCCCCTTCGATCAGCCCGTACAGTCGCACCGCGTTGCGACTCCGATCGGCGATCCGGCCAAAGGCGAAGCTCCCAAGCGCCAACCCACCCATGAATGCTGCAAGCACCGCGCTGACTGCATACACGCTGACGCCGAACGTCAACGTGAACACCCGTGTCCAGACCACTTCGTAAGACAGCGCACAAGTGCCCGATGCGAAAAACAGAGGATAAAGGATCCAACCGCATCCGCCCTTCACGCTCGGTCTTCCTTCAGACGTTGGCAAAGCAAGGCACGCAGAATCACACAGGTGGCACAACTGCAAACGTCACGAACGGAGCCGGAGAAAATACGTCCGCGCCTTGGGGCGGTCAACCGCGTCATCAGCCGATGCGACAAGCGTGTGCATCGCTGGGCCGAGTCGAAGAGCACCAGACCCCCGGCCACGCCAAGACAATGGACGCCGTTGATCAGCCCCTCGGTTCGCGCCCTGCTGCCGAACAGGTAGGCCGTTCCGGTGCGATTAACAGATACCGCCAGCGAGCGTGGCTGAGTTGGGTTCGGCTCTATCAAGCCTTGCCTTAGCCACGAGCTTCGCGTCCGAAGAGGCGAACGGTTACGTCTGTCAGACGCAGGAGTAGCGGGTGCAGGCAGTCCTGTCGCGGAATCGATCGAGTGAAGCACCTCAGCCCGTCGGATCGTTAGGCTCGGCGTCGCCCGCGGCTGGCTTCGTAGATGGGACGGAAATCGCCCGGGATGATCGA
>CAYGAN010000279.1:0-3155 GCA_964347585.1 uncultured Planctomycetales bacterium
CCATGCCGCCCTGCTGTGCTGTTGTGCCCCTCGGCGCTGCCCTCTTGGCAGTCGGCGCCTGCCTGCTCATGCGCCGCCATCGGTAGCGCGTAGAGCGGCGCACGCCAGCGTGGCGGGCGCGCAACCAAAGAGCCCCGCATCGTCGGCTGGGTACCACAGGACAGTAACCGACGTCACGGGACGAGGAAAGTAACAAGCAAGTAGAGGCGCGGAGCGCACACAAAGGGCCCGCGCGCGTCAGACGAGCACGTCGGCAACAGCACGGGGCTCGGATAGTAGAGGACAACGCGGTATGGGTGCCCCATCCACGCGGAGTGTGGGTGGGGGACGGATTACGGGCGAAGAAGGCTGAAGGCTTCAGGCTGAGCGAAGGCGCGTCTCGGCTGGCTGACGAAGTCCGTCCCCCGCCCTTCACGCAGACGCGAAGGACGGGGCACCCATCCGGCACCGTAGCCGATCCGCTGCTATCTCCCCACAGGGCGTTGGGACTATCACGGAACGGCAGATTCGGATCGTTCGCGCCGGCTTGCGAGGGTAAGATCCCGGACCAGTGAGTGCCCTGTCCGCGTTTAACGAGTTGCGGGATGGATGCAGCGCGATGTGGGAGGATCGTCATGCAAACCAGATGTTCTGACAGAGAGGCACGGGCGTATTCGCTTCGGCAGGACGCGCTCTTTGTAGGTAGCACCTGCCTGTTCGTGCTGATCGGGTTCTTGTGCATCTTCGGCTGCCGCCAGCCGGAACCGCAGGTGGCCACGCCCACCTTTTATCCCGACGAGCCCTAATTCGTCACCTCGGTCGATGTCACGATTTGGTGCGCGACGAGCGGGGCTACGATCCGATACACCACTGATGGCAGCACACCGACCCGGTCGCATGGGACATTTTATGTCGGCCCGATCAATCTGGTGAACACGACGACCGTCAAGGCCAGGGCATTCAAGAACGGCATGATCGACAGCGACGTGGCCGAGGCAACGTTCACCAAGGCGTACATGGTGCCCCTGAAGAGTTCGTGAGCCGACGCCCATGGCTGGGGCGACAATTGGGGCTCCGAAGAAGGCCAGTTTGTGGCGTCCGAGAGCATCGCAGAGAACGCAGATCAATCGGAGGAGGAGGGATTCGAACCCCCGAGACCCTTTGGGGTCTAGCGGTTTTCAAGACCGCCGCCTTAAACCACTCGGCCACTCCTCCCATACGGCCCGGACCCTTGCGCTCGGGTGTTCGTTATGGTACGCCGCCCCGGGCGAGTGAACAAGCGCTCGTGCCCACGCACTCGTCGCATACACAAACACGCAGCCCAAGTCCGCCGCCCCCGCCCAACACCCGACATGCACGCCCGTCGCTGACGCTCCGGGCTCGGATCGAATACCGCACATTCGCGCGCGTCGATTCGCTTTGAATCGCTAAGGCGGTCCAAACCCCACGCCGCCGCTTCGTGCGCCCCCACACGAAGGTACGCCGCCCAACACCCGACATGCGCGCCCGTCGCTTACGCTCCGGGCTCGGATGCCAGGCCAGACGTGGGGACACGCCGATCCAGGCCGAGACTCGAACGAGCCTATCAAGTGAGGCCGGAACAGGCCTAAGAGTAGTATTCCTGCAGGGGCCGTGCGGACCAGTCACCCTCGCGAAGAGCGCGGATGGCACCCACGGCGGCGCGGGCACCGGTGATCGTAGTGATGATGGGCACATTGTGAATTGTGGCTGCGGCACGAAGGCGCCCCTCGTCGGTCTGGCGGCCCTTGCGCGTCGGCGTGTTGATCAGAAGTTGGACGCTTCCGGATTCGATCAGATCGAGCATGTTCGGGTGGCGGGCTTCACTGATCTTCGAGATGAGCCGCGGAGTTACGCCGCCTTCCCGCAGCACGTCATGCGTGCCTCGCGTGGCTACCAAATCGAAGCCCATCTCCGCCAGCTGGCGCCCGATCGAGACAATCGAGGCCTTGTCATGATCGTTAACGCTGACAAAGACCGTCCCTTCCGTCGGCAGAGACAGCCCGGCGGCGATCTGTGATTTCGCGAACGCCAGCCCGAAATCCCAGTCGATGCCCATCACCTCACCAGTGCTTCGCATCTCCGGGCCGAGGATCACGTCCACGCCCGGGAACCGATTGAACGGAAAGACAGCCTCCTTAACCGAGACGTGCTTCGGCCAAGGCGCATCGGCCAGGCCACGCTCAGCCAGGGCGTCGTCGAGCGTCTTGCCGAGCATGACCTTGGTGGCGATCTTCGCCCAGGGCACGCCCGTAGCTTTACTCACGAAGGGCACCGTTCGCGAAGCTCGTGGGTTCACTTCCAGTACGTAAACCTGATTGTCCTTGACGGCGTACTGGACGTTCATCAACCCGCACACGCTCAGGCGTTCGGCGAGCAGTTGCGTTTGACGTTTGATCTCATCGACCACGGCCGGCGAGAGGGAGTACGGCGGGAGTGCACAGGCGCTGTCGCCGGAGTGCACGCCTGCCTCTTCGATGTGTTCCATGATTCCGCAGATCACGCAACGCCCGGCGCGAGCGGGCGAGGGTGCGGGCTGGTAGTCCGCCACGCAGTCCACATCGACCTCAACGGCCTCAAGCAGGAACTTGTCGATCAGGATCGGATGCTCGCGGGCCGCTCCAGTCGCGGCACGGTCGGTGGCGCGCACGGCCTCGCGCATGTACCGGATCAGATCCGCTTCGGCGTTGCAGATCTCCATGGCTCGCCCGCCCAGCACGTACGACGGTCGCACGAGAACGGGGTAACCGATGCGGGCGGCGATCTGGCGGGCATCGTCGAGACCCAACGCAGTACCGTTCGGCGGCTGGGTCAGGCCCAGCTCGCTCAGGATCTTTTGGAACTGCTCGCGATCCTCGGCCAAATGTATGGATTCGGGCCTCGTCCCGATGATGGGCGCACCGGCGTCTTGGAGCCCTTGCGCCAAGTTCAGGGGTGTCTGGCCCCCGAACTGAACGATCAGGCCGCAGACGAGCCCGGCGCGATTCGCCTCCCCGGCCAGAACGGCGGCGCAGGGCCGTTCCGTTGCCTCGTCGCTTCGCACCAGCGCTGCTCCGTTCAACCGCTCAACAATGTTGAGCACGTCCTCGTGGGTCAGCGGCTCGAAGAACAACAGATCGGACGTGTCGTAATCCGTGCTGACCGTCTCGGGGTTCGAG
>CAYGAN010000279.1:3165-4953 GCA_964347585.1 uncultured Planctomycetales bacterium
CCGAGCTTGTGTTGGTAGGGGCGGAGCAGGTCGGAGCCTCCGGCGTAGGCGGGGGTCGTTGATCTAAATAGGCAGCGGAGCCGTGTAGGCGCCCGCAGTCCATGCTTACAAGAACGCGGATTTCATCGTCCACGGCAGCCCGGGGCTGTGCAGGCACCGCGGCGCTGCCGGCCGGCGGGATGCCAGCCGCTACTGAATCCTGTCCGCTGCCGCCCACGCTGCCACGTCCGACATTGGGCAACCCCAGTTGGGCCAACGAGACACGATGGCTCCTCGCCTCATACGACGAGTAGTAGTAAGGCGTGTAGGCCTCGAACTCCGCGGCACACGTATCAACGAGCTTGTAAACAGGCAGCAAGCCCTGCAAGTGGCGTACACGCCGGATCGCGTCTTGTCGGGAGCCAAACACACAGGCCAGTTGAGTATCCGAGTAACCCCACCGCTTGGCACGATCAATGACATCGCTCAGTTCGGCCCGATCCTCGTCCGTGTACGCGTCCACGTCGAGACCATGGCACTGCTGACCGGCCCGCCGCAGCTCCTGCTCGAACTCCGTGAGCTCTCTGATGTTTTCGAGGAACCACGGATCGATGCGGGTCAGCTCATAGACCTGCTCGACCGTCCATCCCATCTTGAAGGCATAGCGGATGTAGTAGAGTCGTCCCTGGCATGGCTGGGCGAGTTTGTCACGAAGCACGTCTTCTGCGATGGGCCATTCGCCGACCCGCTGCTCAACGGTGTCGGCCGGCGCCTCGCCATTCCGCCGACCGAGAATCTGCGTCGAATCTGCGAATTCCGCCTGGGCTCCTGCCATGGCCGCGGTCGCCGAGCCAGCCTCCGCTGCCCGATCAGCACGAGGCCCGAACACCGGTCCCGCCGCCACACGTTCAGCCGGTGCGGGCTTTGCCGCACCGGTGCAGGCGCCACGTTGCGCATCCGGCCACGCGTCGTTCTCGTCGAGGCCCAAACCGAAACGCTTGATCTCCATCGAGCGGATTCCCTTTTGCAGGGCCTCCTTGAACGTTCGCCCGATGGCCATCGCCTCGCCGACCGATTTCATCTGCGTGGTCAGCGTCTCGTCAGCCTCCGGGAATTTCTCGAACGTCCACCGCGGGATCTTCACGACGCAATAGTCGATCGTCGGTTCGAAGCAGGCGGGCGTTTCCTTCGTGATGTCGTTGGGTATCTCATCGAGCGTGTAGCCGATCGCCACCTTGGCCGCGATCTTGGCGATCGGGAAGCCCGTGGCCTTGGACGCCAGCGCGGAGCTGCGGGATACGCGCGGGTTCATCTCGATCACGACCATTCGGCCGGTCTCCGGACAGACGGCGAACTGGATGTTCGATCCGCCGGTCTCCACGCCGATCTCTCGCATGATGGCGATGGCGGCATCGCGCATCCGCTGATATTCCTTGTCCGTCAGGGTCTGGGCGGGAGCGACGGTGATCGAATCGCCCGTGTGCACGCCCATCGCATCGAAGTTCTCGATCGAGCAGACGACCACCACGTTGTCGGCGTGATCGCGCATCACCTCCAGCTCGTATTCCTTCCAGCCGATCACGCTCCTATCAATCAGAATCTCACCCACCGGCGACGCCGCCAGCCCCGTCCGCGCCACCTGCTCGAACTCTTCCCGGTTGTACGCTATACCGCCTCCCGTCCCCCCCAGCGTGAACGACGGCCGCACGATCGCTGGATACCCCGTCTCCTCCGCGACCGCCAACGCCTCCTCGAGCGTGTGAGCGTACCACCCGTGGGGAACCTCCAGCCCGATCCGCCGCATCGCTC
>CAYGAN010000279.1:4963-5191 GCA_964347585.1 uncultured Planctomycetales bacterium
CTTCCAGCCCACCAGGTTCTCCTCGATGAGGATCTCGTGGATCGGCGAGTACTCGATGCCGCGCTTGGTGTGAAACTCAAATTCCTCGTCGGTGTATGCGAACCCGCCGCCCGTCCCGCCGAGCGTGTACGCCGGGCGAATGCAGCACGGGAGCTTGACGTATTCGAGCACCTGCCGGGCCTCTTCGTAGCTGTGGGCGATGCCCGACCGCGGCACGTCGAGACAGAT
>CAYGAN010000280.1:0-916 GCA_964347585.1 uncultured Planctomycetales bacterium
GCGATGGCGGCAACTACACCTTGTACATGCGGTACGCCACGCCGCACAGCGGCAGGACCTGCCACTTCGAGCTGAACGGTTCCCCGTTGACCGGCACGCTGTCGATGAACAACACACTGGGATACCAGAATTGGCAGACGCTCAACGCCGGCAGCGTCAACCTTGGGACCGGCTGGAAGACGATCTCGTTCCACTGCGATTCGGACTCGTTCAACATCGCGCGTTTCTGGTTGGAGCCGGGCGGAGGCGGCAGCGGAGGAGGCGAGCTAATCAATGGCGGATTCGAGGACGGCCTGTCGCCGTGGGCCACGTTCGGCAACACCGACGGTGTCGTGAACAGCGGGACGGAGGGCGTCCCTGCACACGGCGGGAGCAAGATGTTCGGCGCTAGCTGCCACTGGGCGGTGCAGAACGGCGGCGCCTACCAGCAGGTCAACGTCGGGGTCGGCGCCGACGTGGAAGTGACGACTTGGATCTACACCAAACAGAGCGGCGGGGCGGACTGGGACGTCAATTGCCGGATCGGGATCGACCCCACCGGTGGGACCGACTCGGGCTCCGGCAACATCGTCTGGACGGATTGGCACAACTCGGCCAACCAGTGGTCGCAGATTGGTCTGACGGGCGCCAGCAGCGTCACCGCACAGAGTAATACCGTCACGGTGTTCATCGAGCACTGGCACAAGTGGAACCTGTACCTGAACCTGACCATGTTTGACGACGTCGTCCTGACTGCAACCGGCGGCGGATGATCGATCATCGCGCGCTCTCGGGCTTGCCGGTGCTGCGGCGACCCATTCGCGCACATCTGGAGCGGGGAAGATCAGCGTAAGAACGGCCGGCTGCGCGTTGCCCGCGGAACACGGGATGGACGTGGAGCCGGAAGCGCTCGTGGCAATGACGGCGAGTAGCTAGC
>CAYGAN010000280.1:926-4730 GCA_964347585.1 uncultured Planctomycetales bacterium
GCCCATCGGCTCGTGGAACAAGAGAGAAGGGATCGCGGCCCAAACACGCGAGCGGTCCGTGAAAAGGTCTATGGGACCAGCGACCAGGAGGGTCGGGGGGGCTGCTCTGACATAGTCCCGTCTTAGTCGCCATCTCCTCTGGCGTGGCGCCAGAGGGCGAGAGTCTTCGTGATGTCCTTGTGTTAGGGAGGAACAGGTATGGCCAAGTTGTGTTCCATGATCGTGCTTGTGGCGGCCCTCTTCGGACCAGCTGCGGAGCTACTGGGTGCTCCCGATTACTGGGATCCCCGGCTCGACAACATCTGCGACTTATACTTGGAGGACGTCTCGGGCAGCGTGCCGGACGGGAACTACTACTGGCGGCTGGTGAGCGCGGTCTTCGAGGACGAGAGCGAGGCAGGCGGGACCCATCACATTTACTACAAGTGCCTGGACGCCAATGGTGATCCCATCGAGGGCGAGAAGACTTGGGCGTCGTGGTCGTACACCAACGAAACCGACTTTGTCTATCAGTTCACCAAGGGCGCCATCGACGGGTATTGGGCGAACTTCGCGATGTATGGCAATTGCCCGGAGAACGGGTGCGGCTGGCCATACAACGCATGGATCGATACCACGGACGGTCCCAGCGACAAGGTCTGGGGCATGGGGCTGACCAATCCCCCGGACGGCACCCTCTGCAATGCGCACGTGAGTTTCAGGCTCACATGGCAATGGACGCAGAAGAGCGGCGGCGGTGGCTCGCCGACGATCTCTCTGGATCCCACTTCGCTGACACCTTCGACGCAGGAGGGCAGCAGCCCTGATCCCGATACATTCACTGTAACCAACACCGGCGCCGGGACGCTCAACTACTCGATCACGGACAACGCGAACTGGCTGAGCGTGGACCCGGACAGTGGAACGAGCACGGGCGAGGCGGACACGATCACCGTCAACTACTCGACCGCCAGTCTGTCGGCCGGCAACTACAACGCCACGATTACGGTCTCTGATCCGAACGCGACCAACGACCCGCAGACGGTCGCCGTGACGCTGACCGTGACGGAAGGAGCCCCGCCCGGCCAGAACCTGCTCAGCAACGCCGACTTCGAGGGCGGATTCTATAACGATCCCGACATCGATCATCAGTCCGGCAATAGCTGGCATCGCTTCGCGCTGTCTGGGGTTTCCAAGGCCGGGGGGTACTATAGTCCGTCCAACCATTCACCGAACTGGGCGCAGACGATCTACGAAAGCAGCTGGGTCGCCGGCATCTATCAGCAGGTCGATGTCACCTCCGGTCACACCTATGGCGGCTCGGTCTGGGTCAAGGGCACCAACAGTGAAGTGAAGTTCTGGGTGGGTATCGATCCCGCTGGCGGCACCGATGCCTCTGCGGGCGGCATTGTTTGGAGCAGTCAGGCGGCGCCGGGGGATACCTGGACACAGATCGACGTCGAAGCGGATGCCACGGCGAGCACGGTCACATTGTTTCTCAAAGCGCAAAACACCCAGCCTTACAACCTGTACGCCTACTTCGACGACGCGGAATTGAGTGACCAGGGAGGCGGCCCACCACCGGCCACGGGCACGATCGCCGGTACGGTGAAAGACGACGGCGGCAGTCCCATCAATGGCGCGACCGTGCAGACCACGACCGGCGGCTATTCGACGACGAGCAATGAGAGCGGCGAGTACACGCTGTCCAACGTTGCGGTCGGCACCTACACCGTCGTCGCCTCGAAGGCCGGGTATGAGTCCGACACCGAGACCGGGGTCCAGGTCTTCGAGGACCAGACCACCACGGTGAACTTCACTCTTGTGGAAGAAGAGGAGCCTTTCGAGGGCCTCGAGAACGGCAACTTTGAAGGCGGCTTCTACAACGATCCGGATGTGGATCACAAGGTGGCGAACTCGTGGACGAAGTTCATCTTGTCGGGCTCGCCCAAGCATGGCGGTCACTGGTCCCCGGAGAATCATTCGCCCAACTGGGCCCAGGTCTTCTACGAGAGCAATTGGGTCGGCGGGATCTACCAGCAGGTATCCGGCACGTCGTCGGGCAATAACTACACGGCCTCGGTCTGGGTCAAGGGAAACGACCACGTGCGGTTCTGGATTGGGATCGATCCACTTGGCGGCACGGACGCCAGTTCGGGTAACGTTCAGTGGAGTAGTCAGGCCGTGCCGGGCGGCACCTGGACCCAGATCTCCAAGCAGGTGCAGGCCAGCGCCTCGACCATCACGGTCTTTCTCAAGGCCCAGAACCCACAGCCGTACAACGAGTACGGTTACTTCGACGACGCGGAAGCTACGACCCCGTGAGGAGTGCATTTGGCGGCTTCTGCCCGATAGCCGGTCTTGTCACGATTCCTCCCGCGAGCCGTGCTCGCGGGAGGGCGGCGGTGCAGTGTCGACTATGCGCGTGCGCAGAAAGGTCTTGTTGAGGTTGGAGTTCCGAGCAGAGATTCTCTAATGGAGGTATGCACGATGGTTACGAAGCATGTGTCAATGCCGAGGAAGCTGGCGTGTGGGCTGCTCCTCGGGGTCCTTGCGGTCACGGTATCGGCACCGCAGGCTGTGGCGCAGACGATCACGAACCCCGATTTTGAGGCCAACGGTGGGGGATGGACGGGAGCGGCCATCGGTTGGACCGCCTTCGGGGGCAACAAGTGGGAGGGCGTGTATGACGGCTCGCGCATCTGGACGCAGGGGGTCTCTGACTTCGCCATCGGCGGAGCTTGCGGGGTGTATCAACAGGTCAGTGTCACGTCCGGTCGGCAGTACCGACTGGCGGTCTATACGCGGGTGACCAACACCGACCTGGACAGCGCGATCGGGGCCAGCCCTTCGGGCAGCACTGATCATACTTCGGCCACGTACGGATCGACAACTTCCAGCACGTCCTGGGCGCAGGTCACCGTGGAGATCACGGCCACGTCGAACACGATCACGGTTTTTCTTCGCGGCCGGAACCCGAAGAGCTGGTTCGTACCCGGCTGGGTGCTGTTCGATGGCGTGACCATCGAGGACCTCGGCGGCGGGGGCAACCAACCCCCGACGGCTGTGGCGTCGGCTGATCCGACGAGCGGCGAAGCACCACTTGAGGTTGATTTCGACGGGACAGGCTCGTGGGACCCGGACGAAGACCCTCTGACGTATGACTGGGACTTCGACGACGGCTCACCGCACGGCTCGGGTGCGACCACCAGCCACACGTACACCGAGGACGGCGTGTACGAGGTGGTACTGACGGTTGATGACGGCAGAGGCGGTGTGGACACCGACACGGTGACCATCACCGTGAGCACGGGAGGCGGCGGGCCGAATCTGGTCAGCAATCCCAGCTTCGAGGGAGGCTTCAGCAACGGCTTGGCCGAGAGCTGGCAGTCCTGGACGACCGGTGGCAGCGGCTACTGGAAGCAGTCGTCGCGCTTGGGGCGGATCGGCTCCGGGATGTATAGCGGGATCAAGGGGTTCAGCCAAACGGTCCGGCTGAACCCGAAGACGGTGTTGGTGTCGGACCTGGCTCTGGGCCATGCCCCGGGCCTGCGCACCGCGTTGCCGGACGCGATCATCGTCGGCCGCCTGTACATCGATCACCTGGTGGGACTGTATCTGTCCAACCCGGAGTACTACGGCCGAAAGCACGCGGATGATTGTTACGCGATGCACGTGGACAAGGGCGGGGGGTTCAGCGCGTGGCAGGGGTTTAACGAGCCTTACATGAACGACGAGAACAACGACTTCGCGCAGTACTACGACCGGGGCACGTTCGAGGCGATCGCGGCCCTCAGCCGCCGCCCCCACTGGTCGGACGCGATC
>CAYGAN010000280.1:4740-5141 GCA_964347585.1 uncultured Planctomycetales bacterium
GAGCCGCTGCTGGCCGCGCTGCTCGAGCTGGCCGAGGAGGCCGAGTCCGAGGACCAGGAGGCCGCCCTGCGCGGCGTGCGCAAGGCCCAGCTGCGCCTGGCCACCTACTACCTGCTCAACAACGACGAGAACAACGCGCGCAAAGTCGCCCGGTTTGAGAAGGCCTTCACCGAACGTGGCCACGAACTGGGGCTGAAATCGTGTGTGTTCAACATCTCCGTCGGCTGCCCGTCGCCCATCGAGAACATCCTCCTCGAAGAGGTGGTGGCCTGTATGGCGATCGCGGATTACGTCGGGTACCACGCCTACGGCGGGCCCAACGATCAGCTCATGGTCGGGCCGGAGGCGCCCTGGTACTCGCTGCGGTGGCGGATGGTCAAGGACCTCTACGACCGCTTCGG
>CAYGAN010000281.1:0-2912 GCA_964347585.1 uncultured Planctomycetales bacterium
AAACCTTCCTTTCACATGCGTCCGGGGCCTGCTCGCACGGACAGAAAAGAAGGTCTGTTGTGATTCTTCGGTCGTGGAGGTGGGCTAGGCCCTTTCCGCAGGCCGGGAGGCGTCCTTCCAACGCCTCCACTATCCTACCACCACCGCGCAAGGCGTCAACTGAATTGCGAGCTATTTCGGAATCACCGTGACGGCCCCCAAACGCGGACATTTCGAACTCGCCTGCGGTAGCTAGGAAGTAGAGGGACGCCGCACGCCGCGGCGTACTCGACACCGGCTGCCAGACAACTCACCGGCCGCAGAGCGGAGGTCGTTGTGGGCGACTAACAGAGCCCCGCCTATCCGCCGCGACGCTGACCTGCGCAGCCGGCCGCAAGCATTTCCTGCTCCCTGAACGCGGGCATCGCGGGCCGACAAGGCGGTTGCCGGACATGTTGGCGAACACCAGGCAGGAGACTCACAACGGCCAGCGGTAAGCCCACCTGCGCGGATTCCTGCGGAACGGGGATTCCATCCGAGCCGGCGGGCCGGTATTCTGGAGCCGAACAAGGGCGGATGCGCTCGCACAGAGAGGCCAAATGGAAGACTCCGGCTAAGGAGCAAGGAGACGCACGATGAAAGGTAACCCGAAGCTGATCGACGTGCTCAACGGGCTGTTGGCGGACGAGCTGACTGCCATCTCTCAGTACATGGTCCATTCCGAGCTGTGTGCCGATTGGGGGTACGAGCGCCTCCACGAGAGCGTGGAGAAGCGAGCCATTCAGGAGATGAAACACGCGGAGAAACTGATCGGACGCATCATCTTCCTGGAGGGTCTGCCGACGGTCGATCAACTGAAGAAGGTCAACATGGGGTCCGACGTCCCCAAGCAGCTGGCCAACGATCTGGATGCCGAGATGGGGGCCGTCGCCGGGTATAACAAGGCCATCAAGCTGGCCGATGAGATTGGTGACGCGGCCACCCGCTCGCTGTTGGAGGAGATCCTCAAGGACGAGGACGAGCACGTGGACTGGCTCGAATCGCAGCAGGATCAGATCGAGCAGATGGGCCTTGCAGAATACCTGTCCACGCAGACCAAGGAATAGGGAGCCCCTGAAGGCAAGAGGCGCCGGCCAGGTGTGCCGGCGGGCTGAGAGCACGCGCAAGTCGGGGGAGGATGCTTCACTCTAGCGCCGGGAAACCACGGCCATGGCGAGACTGAACTACCGCGCTGCCGGCGTGGACTATGACGTTCTCGATGCATTCAAGCGCGCCTGCCAGAGCGCCGCCTCCCAAACCAGCGCCTGCTTGTCCGCGCACGACTTCGCCGAAGCCAAAGCCGTCCGAGGCGAGAGCGCGTATATGATCGAGACGCCGGATGAGTACCTCGTGCACGTCGAGGAGGCTCTGGGCACCAAGATCCTCGTCGCGGACGCCATGTACGAACTGACCGGCCGCAGCTTCTACAAGAACGTGGCCGTGGACAACGTCTCCACCATTGTCAACGACCTCTGCACCAGCGGCGCGCTGCCGGTCTCCCTGGCGATGTACGCGGCGGTTGGGGACGCGGGATACCTGGCGGACGAGAGGCGGTGCCAGGACCTGGCGTCCGGTTTCGCCGAGGGTTGCCGGCTCTGCGGCGCGGCCTGGGGCGGCGGGGAGACGCAGGTGCTCAAAGGCATGGTGGCGCCTGAAACGATGATCTTGGGTGGCTCGGCTCTCGGACGCATAGCGCCCAAGAGCCGACGTATTGCGGGGGACGTCCGCGACGGCGACGCGATCATCTGCCTGGCCAGCTCCGGCGTGCAGACCAACGGACTGACGCTTTGCCGCGCGTTGGTCGATCGTCTGCCGAAAGGCTACCTTACGTCCTTGAGCGACGGCCGTGCGTACGGCGAAGCGTTGCTGGACCCTTCGGTGATCTACGTCCGCTTTGTCGGCGCCTGCCAGCAGGACGAGATCCCCCTGCACTATGCCGTTCACATTACCGGCCACGGGTGGCGCAAGCTGATGCGGCTCGAGGCACCGTTTGTTTACCGAATTGAGAACGTGCCAGAACCGCAGCCTGTCTTCAAGTCCATAGTGGAAGCGGCGGGCCTGGACGACCGGGAAGCCTACGGGACGTTCAACATGGGGGCCGGGTTCGCGGTTTACGTGCCGCCGGAGGACGTACCGCGCTGTCTGGCCTGCGCTTCAGCGAGCGGCTATCACGCGTGGCGGGCAGGCCACGTGTGCTGCGAAGGGGGGCGCAAGGCTGTCGTCATCGAACCACTCCAATTGGCGTACGAAGCCGAGACGCTTTGCATTCGATGATCTCGACCGGTCAGAGCGCCGTGCAACGTGTTGCCGCCACTCTGGGCAACTTGCGCATGGGCCTACCTCAGCCCGCCGCGCACTTACAGAATCCCTCTTCCCCGGCGGGCATTCGCTTGACAGCCTTGTGAAAGCGGTATAGCAGACGCATCGGAAAGATGCCGGCAAGCGGCGAGCGTACGCTGTTCATGCCGTCCTCTAGTCTTTTATTTATAGCAACTTACGGCAATCTGACGAATTCTTTCGTTTTGTGTGAAACGGACGACGAATTCGTTCGTCATACATTCTGACGTCCGTTCCTCGTTTGCCCTGATGAGCCGGGCGCAGGAGTGAAGTCCATGCCCAGGAAGTCGGCGTCTCAGCCCACGGAAGTCGAATTGCAGATCCTCGCAGTGCTCTGGCAGCGCGGTCCCAGCACCGTTCGTCAGATCCACAACGCGCTCAAGGATACCCGGGACACGGGCTACTCCACGACTCTGAAGATGATGCAGGTCATGACCGAGAAGGGCCTGCTGCTCAAGGACGAGAGCAGACGGCCGCAGGTTTACCGGCCGGCCATCTCCGAAGAGCAGGCCCAGACGCATCTGCTGGACGATCTGATTCAACGCGCTTTCGGCGGC
>CAYGAN010000281.1:2922-5081 GCA_964347585.1 uncultured Planctomycetales bacterium
GGACAAGCTGGTCTTACGGGCCGTCACGTCCCGTCACATGTCGCCTGAGGAACTCGCCCAGATCAGGAGACTCCTCAAGCAGCTGGAAGGAGACCTGAAATGACCGGGGTCGATCAACTGCTTTCCACGGAGCTTGTTCACCGCCTGGGGTGGACGCTCTTTCATTCCATCTGGCAGGGCGCACTGGTCGCGGTTGTGCTCGCGATCCTGCTGCTGGCGATTCCGAGACAGAAGGCGAATGCCCGCTACGTCGTCTGCTGTCTGGCCCTGCTGGCGATGCTCGTACTGCCCGCAGTGACGTTCTGCATGGTGGCAGCGGGATCGACCGCTGTGGACGCGCGATCAGCCGTAGGCAATCGCATGAGCGTGGAAGGGGACGCGCTCAGCGCGGCTCCAGAGGTAATCGCCACCGAGCTCAGCACACTCCCGCCGAGTGCAGCAGAGGCGGACCCGAGCGACGGCCCGTCATTCGCTATCGCGCCAAGCGTTGGGGGCACCCGGCATTGGACTGACCGTGCCGTCGGCTTCATGCAGCCGGTGCTTCCGTGGTTCGTCCCGGCGTGGATGCTGGGGGTGTTTGGTTTATCGCTCTGGCATCTTGGCGGGTGGATTGCGATGCATCGGCTCCGATCGATTCGAACCGGGCCCGTACCCGACGAGGTGGCCGATCTGTTCAATCACCTTGCCGAACGATTGCGGGTCAGCCGGCCGGTCCGGATTCTGCAATCGTTCATCGTTCAGACCCCCGTGGTCATCGGGTACTTGCGACCCGTTGTCCTGATGCCCGTCAGCGTGTTGACGGGGCTGTCCACCAAACAACTCGAGGCCGTTCTCGCACACGAGCTGGCTCATGTCCGCCGTCATGACTACCTGGTCAACCTGCTGCAGACCGTGGCCGAGACGTTGCTGTTCCATCATCCGGCGGCCTGGTGGATCTCGCACAGGATCCGGGTTGAGAGGGAGTACTGCTGCGACGATCAGACTCTGTCGGTGACCGCAAACCGGATCAACTACGCCCAAGCGCTGGCCGCGATCGGGGAGCTGCGGGCACCACGCCGGTTGGCGGCCGTGGCTGCGGACGGCGGCTCCCTGCTGTCACGCGTTCAGCGCATCCTCGGTCTGCCCTTTACCCTGTCTAGTCGTCGCGGGAACTGGCTGGCGGGGGTGGTGCTTCTTGCGGCTTGTCTCGTCGGTACGATCTGTCTGTTTGGGACGTCCGAGCAGGTTGAAGCCGGTCAGCCGGACGGGCCCGCGGCTCCACTCAAAGTACCTCCCCCCGACGCGCCCGAGAACCGCCAGGCCGTCAAGGCGACAGCTTCGCAAGCCACGACACAGTGGGGTCCGGCGGTCGAGGGCGTGCAGTGCCGGCTGCGAGCAGAGAAGACCATCTGGCAGACCGGACAATGGCCCAAGTTCCGGGCCGATCTGCGCAACCAGGGAGAGCGCAAGCTGTACCGTAGCGGTGCGCCGGAGTACTGGGAGATCGAGTTAGACGGTGTCTGGTATCGTGCCACCGTTATCTACTTTGGAACCTACGGGATGTGGTCCCTTTTCCCTGGCGAAGAGCAGACGAACATCTTGGTGCCAGTGGGGAAGGCGTTAAAGTGGCAGAGCCAGGAAGGCAAACAGCCGCTGGCGTTCAAACCTGGCAAGCACACCGTTCGCTTCGCCCTGAGGCTGTCTGCTGCGGACAAAGGTCAGCCCGTCTCGGTAGTAAGTAATCCGGTCGAGATCACGATCGAGCGCGCGCTGCCCGGATCCGGGCTGTCCATTGACAAAGCGGTCAAGGACGAAGCCGCCTTCGCGGCGGTGTGCGAGGCGGTGGAAGCCAGCGCGCCCGCTCCGTGGACAACGGCACCGGGAGCTTCTCCGTGGGCGGAGGCTGTTTCTCCCTTGGAGCAGGTGTTCAAGGTGGTCGAGGTGCTCTTCGGCGAGGCGGAGCCGGTTGATCGCATTCCCGTTGACTACGAGGTGTACGACAAAGCGGACCGCGGGGAGCGCGCCATCCGAAAGCACGAACGCGTCATCTGGATCGGCCACACGCGGCATATGGGCTTTCGTGGCTCGCTCTACGGCCTGAAGGCCCTGCCGGACACACCCGAGAACCGTCAGGCCGTCAAGGCGGCAGCCGCGAAGGCGCGCCCGAGCGTGGCGGAATC
>CAYGAN010000282.1:0-5066 GCA_964347585.1 uncultured Planctomycetales bacterium
CTTGTCTGGCCGACGCCCGCCCAAGTCGGTAGGGTATGGCTAGGTAGCGTGGCCGCCTCGTACGGCTCCGCACGCGCTGCACACGAAACCGGCTGGGCGACGGACGCGCACCTCTCGAGATCGCCGATGGTTGAGCCGACCTCGCCAACACCCGCCGGGACCGAACCCCTATCGGACGATCTCGGCGTCAAGTGCCCGAACTGCCAGTACAATCTGACCGGCCACGTCTATCGAACCTGTCCCAAGTGCGGGAAGTCTCTCGACTTCCGCAACGTGTTCCTGGCGATGCGAGAGCTGCATATAGGCCTGCGGTGCCTGAACTGCGGCTACAACGTGACCAAGCTGATCTCTCGGATATGTCCCGAATGCGGCCAACCGTTTGACCCGCACGAAGTCCTGTTGGCCAAGGAAGAGCCGGGCGCGCAAGGCTGCCTCGGGCAGGTTCGGCCGATGCTCAAGTACGTCAGCTACGGCCTTGCTGGGGTGCTGTTTCTTGCCACGTTATCAGTGGTCGGGCCACTCTTCTTGCAGGCCCGGCTTGCTGCTCACTTGTGGTTCCTGTACGCGGCCTTATGGGCGCTGCTGGTCCTGGCTTATCACCGCGTGTTCGAGTTGTCCGGCTCCAAGACAGCTCTGGCGATCGCAATCGGCTGGTTCCTGGCGGCAGTCTTCGTAGGACCTGGTGTTCGCCCGCCGCCCTTCGGGGTGCCGCGAAGGGCGGGGCACCCCCCGGCGCCAGCTCTCCCTTCCCGCGTAGGCCAGCTGCTCTATAATGGCCCTCCAATCGCATCGCGATGGACTGACGATGCGTTGCACGGCTCGGCGCCAGGCGCTCGCGCCGGGCCTCGTTGGCCGCGCCTGTACGCCTGCAGTTGCCCCGCACTTCGGCGAGGCCCGATTGTGATGCCCCTGACCGATCCTGGACCACGTTCCGACCGCTCCACCGGCTCGTCGCCCGCCTGGCACGCGTTCGCCTTGATCGTCTATCTCGCCCTGATGGCTGCGGTCTTCCATCCCGTCCTGACACACATGAACGATCGGATGATCGGCAGCCACGTCGGCGACACCTCGTACACGCTCTATGGCCTGTGGCACTTCGAGCAGAACGGCGGGCGGTATTGGCTCGACGCCGACCGGCCCCTGCTCGGCCATCCGTTGGGCGCGCACCAGGAGGCCTGGCCTCAGGTCTTCGAGGGCTTGGACCTCAAGTGCGCGTACGCGATCTTCGCCCGATTCTTCGACGTGCTCGGCGCGTACAACGCGACCCTGTTGACTGCCCTGCTGCTCAACGCCGTCGCCGCCTACTGGTTCATCTGGCGATATGCGGGCTCGCGCTGGGCGGGCTTTCTGGCCGCGATCCTCGTGAACGCAAACTTCGGGACCGTGCAGCGCGTGGGCGCCCACATTCACCTGTTTAAGCACTATTGGACGATACTGGTCGCGGCCGCACTCATTGAATGGATTCGGCGCCCGGGGCCAGGCCGCGCCGCCCTGGTGGGGGTCCTGCTGGCACTGTCGCTGGCCAGCAGCTTCTACTTCGGCTATTTCCTGGCTCTGTTCGCCGTCGCGGTCGGGCTCTTCGCGCTGCTGAAGGGCTGGCTGCGTCGGGCACACTGGCTGAGTCTGCCCGCCGCATTGGCCGGCTTCGTACTCCTCGCCGCGGCGCTGATCTTCCCGGTCTTTATGCGATCGATGCGCAGCGATCTATCGCGGGCGTACTTCCGCCGCGGTCCGGGCGAGGTCCTCCACTACGCCAGTCAACTGGTCCAATACGTCGTGCCGCCTTATACCCGATTCGCCTCCAAGCTCGATGACTTCATCGCATGGGAGGGCTACACCTACGCCGGCCTGACGAACCTACTGGTTCTATCGGTGGCGTTCGCCGCATGGGCGGTCTGGCGCTATCGGCGCTCTCGCGGCCGCGGCGACGGGACCGACTCAGCCTCCGTCGGCATTGGCCCAGACGAGCGCCGGGCGGTCGAGGCCTTGCTGCTTCTCGGCCTGGTCCTGATGATCCTGATCAGCCTGCGGGGCAACGTGAACCTACTTCTGAACGCGGTGTTCAGACAGTTCCGCGTCTATGGCCGAGCCGGCTTGCCGGCGGTGACCTTCTGGTCGCTGCTGACCGGCTGCATTATGGCCGGCGCGATCCGATCCTGGCGCCCGCGTTGGTCGGGCGTCGTCGCGACACTTGCGTTGACCGTTCTGGCGATCTGGGACGGCGGACAGACGAGCACCGGCTCGCCGAGAACCCTGTACGGCAGAATCTTCTGGACCGAGCCCCAGCTACCCGCCTGGGTGACGTGGCTGCGCGATGAGCCAGCCGGACGAAGCGCTATTGTCTATCCCGTCCAACTCCTCGAAGAGGACGACTACCGCAACATGTACTACCAGATTCATCACCGTCACCCCGTCTTCTACGGGGCCGTGCCCGCCTCAGACGGGTATCTGCTCGGCAAGCGGCTGGCCCGGCTGGACGACGTGAGCGTCGAGGTGCTTCGCGCCCTCGAGATCGATTACGTCGTTGTGACGGCGCCGTACGCGGTGTCCCGCAAGAAGCAAAGGCTGCCTGATCCATCGGGCCTCACCGGTCTGCGTTCGATCGCGCGTGTCAAGGCGGCCCGGATCTATCAGGTGGTCAACGACGGTCGGCCCCCGCCGGCGCCCCTGCTTTGTCGAATCCGACCGCCGTCGCCGCGGCAAACGCATCCTGCTGTACTCGTTCGATCTCACCGTGCAGAAGCGTTGATCGGACTGGGAATCGGCCGTCGGGGGACATAACATGATCCACGCGCCGCAGGAACGCCGGACCGGCATTCGGCCGGCGCGCTTGCGAGGAAAAGCTCAGGCGAGACCTCACCGATGGCCGAGTTCGTCATCTTCGCGCCGCATCCCGACGACGCTGAGTTAGGCATGGGCGCCGCCATCGCCAAGTTCGTCGCCGAAGGTCGCGACGTCGCCCTGATCGACCTGAGCGATGGCGAACCAACCCCTCACGGCTCGAAGCAGCTCCGAACCGCCGAGACGCGGCGCGCCAGCGAGATCCTGGGCGTGACCGCTCGCGAGCAACTGGACCTGGTCAACCGTCGCATTGAGCATACGCTCGAGGCTCGGTGGAAAGTGGCCGGCGTGATCCGACGGCACAGACCACGCTGGGTGTTTGCTCCGTTCAACCCGGACGCCCATCCCGATCACGTCGCCGCCACCCGAATCATTGAAGACGCCTGCTTCGACGCCAAGCTATCCAAGGCCGACCTTCCCGGCCGGCCGCACCAGCCGCGCAGAATCATCTACTACTACTGCACCCACCTGCGCCTGCACGCCGAACCGTCCTTCGTTCTCGACGTCAGCGAGCACTACGCCAAGAAAACGGCGGCCCTGGCCGCCTACCAGAGCCAGTTCTACCTGGGCCGAGGCGACCAGGCCGGCCAGGTGCCGGAGATGATCCGAACCCGCGACCGCTACTTCGGCGACCGCATCGGCGTTGAGTACGGCGAGCCGTTCTGCATCCGCGAACTCGTCGGTCTGGCGGGCGTGGCTGAGCTGCTATGAGCGAACAAAGCCGAGTTCGCGCGCCTCGTGCGAGCGTCGTCTGGGGCATCCTGGTGGTCGCGGCGACTGCCTTCGCGATGGCCGCTCCGTCGCTGAGAGGCCAGTTCATCAGCGGCGATGACGTCCAGCTCATCCGCGATCACGTGCTCGTCAACCATCCGTCGCTGACGCACGCGATCAAGCTATTCGGCATCATCCACCGCGACCTCTACCAGCCGATCCCGCTGCTGAGCTTTCAGATCGACTTCGTGCTGTTTGGCGGGCGGGCATGGGGGCTGCACCTGACCAACGTCGTGCTGCACGTGGCGTGTGCGGTGTTCGTGTACTGGTTCGTGCTACGGATGTGCAGCCGGCCGTTGACCGCAGTTGTGGCCGGCGTGGCCTTTGCGGTCCATCCCTTGCAGGTTGAGTCGGTGGCATGGCTGAGCGGCCGAACCATGCTGCTCAGTACCCTGTTCGCCCTGGCGAGCCTGATTGCGTTCGACGCCTGGCGTAAGACAAGCCCCGTAACGCCGTCCGCGCCGGGCCGCGCGCGACGTGACTGGCTGCTGGCCCTCGGCCTGTTGCTGGTCGCGCTGACCATGATGAGCAAGGTGCGCGTGGCGCTGCCGGCGCTGCTGGTGCTGATGGTCTTCTATCAGCGTGTCTGGCCGGAGCGCAAATGGTGGGCCGGATGGGTCGGCGCGACGCTGGTGACGGCGGCCTTTACCGGCCTGGCCGTCTTCACCACCGCCAAGGGAGATATCTTCGCCAAGGCCGCCGAACAGATGACCGGCCCGCGCCTGGCCAGGGCGCTGCAGGCACTGGGGTGGTACTTACAACACTACGCCTGGCCGGCAGGGCTCGGACCCTGGCATCCGCCGGCGGCGCACGTCAGTTGGTCCGACGCCGAGGTCCTCAAGGCCATGGCTGTGGTCATCCCCGTGCTCTGCGTGTTCGCGGCCGCGATGCGGTGGGGGCGCACCGGTCCGGTCGGAATGACGTGGTTCCTCGCCACGATCGCCTCGACGTTGCACGTGGTCGCCGCTCGCTCTGTCCTGGCCGCGGAGCGATACGCGTATCTACCCAATATCGGGCTGCATTGGGCCGTGGCCGCCGGAGTTGTCTTTCTGCTCGACGGCGCACGGGCAACGTCCACCCGACGCTCCGCCACCATCGCGGCCACGCTCGTCTTGGTGACAATTGGCTGCGCCTGGTTGGGCGTCTCGTGGCAAGTGTCCGGCTACTATGCAGACAGTCTGTCGTCCGGTCGACGAACGGCTCAACTATACCCGGACGAGGCCGGCGTGCACGAACAGGTAGCCTGGGCTCATATCCGCGCCGGCCGCTACGAGGAAGCCGTCGCCCTGGCTCGAAAGGAGCTCAGCAAGCCGGGCAACCCGTGCACAGCGTACCAGACCATCGCCTGGGCGCGCTTCCGACAGGGCCGCTACGACGAAGCCGAGCAGTACCTGCTCAAAGCCAAAGCGGCAGACCCCGAGTACTCCAAGGTCTATTTCCGCCTGGGCCGGGTG
>CAYGAN010000283.1:0-4907 GCA_964347585.1 uncultured Planctomycetales bacterium
ATCAGGATACTGCCGCCCGTCCTGGAAGATCAGCGTGCCCGGCTCGGGACGGACCGGCGGGGCGGGCTGGGCACCCCCTGCAGGCAGGTCGAGTGTACAGGCGTATTGAAATGCGTGCCAAAGATCGCGATCGGGTGTATCGCTGCTCTTCATGCCTAAGAGCGAGTAGTTCTCCCATTGTGGGTCGTTCGGGTAGATGAACCAGCAAGCGCCCATCACAGGGTGGTTGGACTGATTCCAGCCGTCGAGGCGGAATAGGGCGTTATGGAGGAACTGAGCGCTTGCATACTCGTCAGGGCCGTTGGGGCTAGCTGTGTAGCGGTTCCACTCGGTGATGTAGATGAGCGAATCGGTAAAGCCCTTGGAGTCGATAATGCCGATCTGGTGTTGATAGCCGAACCCGACGTCGCTCTCAAACAGGCCCAACATGCGGGGTAGATCCGTATAGTACCAGTTCCCGTAGGCATGGATGGCGAAGCCATCGAATTTGTCGTGATAATTGTTGTTGTTGATGTGGTCGCACATTCGTGAGATGTACTCGGTATTTCCCATGTGTTTGTCGCCGCCCACCTCATTACCGACACCGGCTGGGCCGACCAGCACGATCTGCGGCCCGAGGCTGCTGCCAACGGCTTTGATCCGGTCACTGAACTGGACGGCTGCATCAATGTACGTCTCGGGCAGCAGTGCCTGACCACCCCACTCGAACAACAGGTTCATTTCGTTCCCAAGGTGCCAGATATGACAGAGGTCCTGGTAGAGCGTTGCGGTGTGGGTGACTTGGTCAAGGAACTCCGCCATGGACGGGTTCGTGTCACCGGGAAGCGGGAAGGCCTTTCCCCAGACTGGCTGAACCCGCATGATGATGGTGTGCCCTAGGCTGACGGTGTTCTGGAAGTTGGCCAGTTGGCCCTCCGGGCCCCACTGTCCGTATCCGTCGTTCGTCATCACGGTCTCGAGGACCCACAGGTGCTTGCCGCCGGTCATCTCATTGACGTCGGCGGCATTGGAGCTTGGCCCGAACCAATGGATTCCATACAGCCAAGGCGAATCTGAGAGAGCCGGGGTCACCAGAGCGGCCGACGTGAGCAGCATGACCCCGGTGGCGACGGCCTTCCTGCTGGCAGCCGTAGTCATAGAGACGTCCCCGCAGGCCCCGGATGCACAGATCTCCCCTCCTCCTTCTGGCTTACCCTTAGGTTAACACAAAGCACTGCGGCTATGCGAGGGCGTGATCGCCGCGCGCCGACAGCCATGGCTATGACAGCCGGTCCTCCACCAGGCCCCTGCTGTGCTCGTCAAGGACCTCCAGGTCCGGGATCTCGAAGAGCATTCCGGCGTGGTCCTTGATCACCAGCCGATTCTCAGAGATCGGCCGAATATCCTCATCGTCTTTGACCTGGAACTCGACCGGGCCGTGGTCCGTGTCAGCCTTCCAGACAAGAATATCGAACGTGTCGTCGATTTCATGGACGCGCAGTATCTTCGGGACGAATTCCTGCGCGAGCAGTTCATCCATCAGGATCCGGCGGCTGTCGTCGGGCACGTCCTCGATCGAGCGGAACAGGTGCACCTCGTTGCCATCCTTATCGCGCACGGAGATGAACTCATCCGGCAGCGACCAAGGGAAGCACCTGGCCACGCGGCAGTTGGCGACGGGCTCCCGGCCATCGCTGGGAAGAAACGTCAGGTGCCCATTCTGCTCCCGCTGCAGGGACGGCGCCCGGCCTGCATCACCAGATCGATCCGTTCTCGGATTTGACATTGTTGGGTTCACTGCTCATACCTCTGCGTTGTTCATGCCCTTGCGTAGCCCGGCTTCGCACAAATCATCAGACGGCGAACAGTGCGTGCAGTTCCGACTGCATCCGATGGAGCTTTGTGTATGTGCCCTGCTCGTTGGCGAGCAGTTCCTCGTGCGTGCCCATCTCAACGAGCTTGCCCTTGTCAAGAATGATCAGCCGATCCGCCGCTCGCAGTGTGCTGAGTCGGTGCGCGATGGCAAACGTCGTCCTGCCGGACACCAACCGCCCAATCGCCTCCTGGATCTTCTTTTCCGTCTCGGTGTCCACGCTGCTGGTGGCCTCGTCGAAGATCAGGATGCGCGGGTTGTTCAAGATGGCACGGGCGATGCTGATCCGCTGACGCTCTCCACCGGAGAGTGTCTGGCCACGCTCGCCGACCATCGTGTCGTAGCCGTCGGGAAACCCGACGATGAAGTCGTGGGCATTGGCGGCCTGGGCGGCAGCGATGATCTCCTCCATGCTTGCATCCTGCCGACCGTACGCGATGTTCTCAGCGATCGCGCCGCTGAACAGGTACGGCTCCTGAAGCACGATGCCGATCTGACTGCGCAGCTCATGAAGGTCCATCTCACGGACGTCGATACCGTCAACCAGAAGCCGCCCGCTGATGACGTCGTAGAAGCGACAAATGAGATTTACCGTGGTCGTCTTGCCGCCACCTGACGGGCCGGCGAATCCGATCATTTCACCTGGGTGGACGTCGAAACTGATGTCCTGGAGCACTCGTTTCACGCCGTCGTAGCTGAAGCTCACGTTCCGGAACGTTACGCGCCCGTCGATTCGCGGCTTGTGGCTCGCGTGCGCGGGCGTAAAGATCGTCGGGGCTGTATCCATGATCTCGAAGACACGCTGGGCGCTTGTGGCCGCACGCTGGAACATCCGGTTCATCATGCCCAGCTCCTCGATCGGGCCGTAGAACATCCAGATCATCCCCGTAAACATCACGAACGTGCCCAGCGTAAACTCGCCAAGGAGAATCCTGGGTCCCGCATAGGCCCAAATGATCAGGTTGCCGAGCTGTAGCAAGAGCGT
This sequence comes from uncultured Planctomycetales bacterium, assembly GCA_964347585.1. Lineage (GTDB taxonomy): Bacteria > Planctomycetota > Phycisphaerae > UBA1845 > CAYGAN01 > CAYGAN01. The sequence goes on from CAYGAN010000283.1 coordinate 2,838, forward strand.
GACCTTCGGCCAGTACGCGGTCCACTCCTGGTGAAGATCGATGGCTTCGTCATGCACGGCCCGACTGCGCTGCGTGAAACGATCGACCTCGCGTTGCTCCTGTGTAAACGCCTTGATCACCCGAGCGCCGGGAATCGTGTCACTCAGGTGCGCGGTCATTCGAGACCACTTGCGCCAGATCCGCCGAAAGAACCGCCGCATGCGACGGGTGTGAAAGTACGTAAGCACGACCCCTACGGGCAGTGGAATCAGCGTCAGCGATGCGAGTATCGGCGCCTTCCAGAACATCACCACGCATACGCCGAGCACGGTGGCCGCCGCCATCACCACCTCGATAACGCCGAAAGCGATGAAGTCCCACAGGCGATCCGTGTCGTGGCTGATGCGCGAAATGAGTTGGCCGGTGGGCTTCTTGTTGAAAAACGCCAGGGACAGCTTCTGCAGGTGCGCGTAGGCCTTCGCACGAAGGTCGTGCGTCATCTTCTCGCTGAGGTAGGCCAGCAGCCTCAGCCGGAAATGCGCACAAACGACACGCACAGCGACCACCAACGCGAACATCCCCAGCAGCGTCCACATCCACCAAGCCATGCTCTTGTCCTGCGGCTTGAGCACGTCGTCGATCAAGTGCTGCGTCAGGACGGGAGGAACGAGCATCAGGAGCGTCATCACTGCCGCCGCAAGGAACCCGCCGGTGGCGAGTCCTTTGTACGGCTTGGCGAAGGCCAGAAGACGCCACAGGATCTTGCGCTTCTGCAAACATCGCGGACAGGTCTCAGCCCAGTCGGGCACCAGCCGGCCGCACTTCTCGCAGATCTTCTCGTCGTCCGGCGCGCGGGTGCCTTTGGCCGCGCCTTCCAGCAGGGCTTCGTCCGGCTCGCCTTTGATAGCGATCTCGCACTTGTGGTGCAGATCGCCGAATCGCTTCGCCTGCCGCCGGCTGTAACGGAACTCCTCCGCGAGCTGACCGTTTCGCACAACGCGGAACCGGTTCGCGCCCATGCCCTCGATGATGGCTACCTCGGTCTTCTCGTCGAGCGGAACCTGCCGACAGCGATCCGCGGCGGCCGGATCGACGATCGCCAACTCATGGCCGATCAGGACCAGCCAAGTCTGAGCGAACCGCCCCTGGGCTGAGATATCGGCCAGGGCGAATGCTGTCGGCTCCTGATCGCTGCTGCTGCACGTGGCTTGAGCCACGAGCCGAATCTGGGCCGGCAGTTCCCAACCGAGGTCGCTGTAAAACCCGTCGTTACTCTTGCCATCCATGTTCATATCTCACCTACGTCAACGCGCAAAAAAGCCACTCTCCCGCGGACACGGGATTCGTGGCCATGTCGTTCCTTCTAGTAGCTACTTGATTGCCGGTGGTTCGGTAAGATCCCGGTGGATTCGCTACGGCCACGAATCCCAGCTCGCTGGGCGCGCACCGTCTCCGCTGCGGTGCCGCCGAGGCGGCTGGTCAGACCTCGTGTGTCCTGAAGCGAATCACCCTTATTCCTCCCCAGGCAGTCCTGGAACCTCCCTATTCGCAGAGGTGCCCCGGGTCAACGCACCAATATAGCGTTCGGCCAGGCAGAGTCAACCCCTGAGGGAGCTATTTCGGCGCTTTCAGGCGTCCTCAAGCTCTTTAGGTGATCTGGCGCTGGCCTGGATGCGGCGTGCCGCGGTCACGAAGGCATCGATCTTCGGCCGATTGACGTCGTCACACACGTTCTCTTCGATGATCGTAACCGCCGCCGAGGCCCCGTCTCGGGCAGCGTTGAACACCCAACGCCTGACCTGATCGATGGACATGTAGGGGATCTCGAAACTGGGGAGCCGCCAGCAGAACCGGCCCTCGAAGCGTTCGCGGATGATGCGAGGCGAGAGCCTGGGTGATATGGAGGGGTCGAAATTCGTGATGCCCGCCCGGCGGATCAGCGGGACGTGGTCCGCACAGAGGTTCTCGACGTGGGCCGATCTGGGCCCGGTGGTGATCCCTCGATAGTACTGCTCCCAGCAAGGCAGCACGTACTCGGGCCACAAGTTCGGTCCGAGCAACGACGCGAAATCGTCAGCCAGACCCGCCCC
>CAYGAN010000284.1:0-4907 GCA_964347585.1 uncultured Planctomycetales bacterium
GTGCTCGTGCGGCTGCTCGGCCGGGTTGAAGGCCGCTTACGACGCGGCACGCCGGGCGGGCCTGACGCGGCGGCATCTGATCCTGGGTGCGGGCACCGCCGCGGTGGGAAGCTGGGTCCTGGCCAACCGTACCGCGTCGGCAGGGGAGCCGCAGGCGCCTGCCGGTTCCACCACCAGGCCGGCCAACGAGCTGGTCGTCCTGCCGGTGCTGACCTACGCGCTGCACAAGCGGCGTGAGCAGACAAGCTGGCGGCCCTGGGGCGGACTGCACAACGCTGCCGACGTCGACGAAGAAGCCCAGCGGATCGAGAAGGAACTGCAGCAGCTGATGGCAAGTACCGGGCTCGCCCTGAAGGTGCTCCCCATCGCCAAGGTTCAGAACCCACAGCAAGCCACAAAGGCGAAGCAAAGCCCCTGCGACGTGATGCTCATCTACGCATCCGGCGGCGGCGGTCACGTTCTCACAGCACTGATTTCGCCGGACCGGCCGACGCTTGTGTTCCTGCGGCACAGGTCGGGACCGGTCTCGCTTTGGTACGAAGTCCTGCATCCCGCGTTCCTGCGCAAGGCAACGGACCAGTACGCCGACACCGGCTTGGACGTACAGGACGTTGTCGTGGACAAGTGCGAAGACCTGGCTTGGCGGCTTCGCGCGCTGCTGGGGCTCCGCCGAACGCTTGGGCAGCGCATCGTCGCAATCGGCGGACCGTCAGGATGGGGCTCGGGCAACAGGTTGGCCCCGCCGATCGCACGAGAGAAATGGCATCTCGACATTCGAACCGCGGATTACCCCGACCTCGGTAAACGGATCGAGAAGCTCAAACAGGATGACAGCGCAGTGACGGACGCCCGCCAGCAGGCCGACCGGTACCTACGCCAGCCGAACCTGACTTTGCACAGCGACAAGAAGTACGTCGAGAAGGCGTTCTTGCTGTATCGCGTGTTCAGGGACCTGCTCGCCGAGCACCAAGCCACGGCGATCACAATCGCGGGATGCATGACCACCGTCATCCCCATCGCCGAGACTACCGCCTGCCTGCCACTGAGCCTGCTGAACGACGAGGGCTACTTGGCTTTTTGTGAATCGGACTTCGTTGTGATCCCCTCCGGCATGTTGATGCATCACATCCTGGGAACGCCGGTGTTCCTGAACGATCCCACTTGGCCGCACCACGGGATCGTGACGCTCGCTCACTGCACAGCCCCCCGGAAGATGAACGGCAAGACCTACGAGCCCACGCAGATTCACACCCATTTCGAGTCGGACTACGGGGCGGCCCCCAAGGTGGAGATGACCAAGGGCCAGGAGGTCACCATGGTGGTCCCGGACTTCGAATGTCGCAAGTGGGTCGGCGCAAAGGGCACGATCGAGTCCAACCCGTTCCACGCCATCTGCCGATCGCAGGTTGACGTCGCCATCGACGGTGACTGGCGCCGGCTCGTGGCGGACATGCGGGGGTTCCATTGGATGCTGGCCTACGGCGACTGTCGCAAGGAGGTGGGCTACGCGATCAAACATCTCGGCATCGAATGGGAGGACGTGTCCGCGTGAAGCGGTCCGGCTGACAGCGCCAGCACGAACTCGGAAAGCGAAAGGCCATCGATGTACGCACAACTGCGCGGCAGAGCCATCCCCTTCTTTTTCAGCATCGGTTACTGCAGCTCGGCTTTCGCGGGGGCAGGCGGGAACGCGAGCCCTGCAAAGCACAACGGGGCCCCCATACGAGGTAGGAAACCCGATCGCAGGGCTGAGTACATATCCGCCGTCACCCGCGGCGCAGGATTCCTGCCTTGGCAGGACAAGGGGCTTTCCGATGACGAGCGTGCGTTCAGACAAGCCATCGAACGACGCAAAGATGAGATGCTCGCCGCGCGAGCCGAGGTCAAGCACCCGGTACTACTAACAGATGCGGATATTGCACAAGCCCGGCGCAATATCGAAGCCGCGGAGTGGGCGCGCGGGTGGTATCAACAACATAAGGATTTGGCCGACCACATCGCCAATCAAAGTGATGATTACGTCAAGAGAATGGTGCCCGAGCTGACCCCGACCCACGGGTACGGGTTCACGTGCCCCAACTGTGTGGGCAGGAAATCACAGGAAGCAGTCGGCATTTCTCTGATGGCGTGGGATTGGCGCAACCCGGATGTGTGCTCCTGCCGGCGCTGCGGGCACGTTTACCCGAGCGAGAAGTACCCGGAAACGGCCAGGCTCGTCTGTCCTCGCTCGCAGCAGGTATTTACGTACTATCTTAACGATCAGGAGCGCAAACATCCCGAAGATCGCACGGGCAAGCACGCGTGGCACTGGGTTGGTCACCCTATCCACGTCAGTTTCACCGGCGTCATTCGCGGCCAGAGGATCCGTTTCATGATCGGCGCAGCTTACAGTCTTGCCGTGGCGCACCGGTTCAGTGGAGACACTCGATATGCGCAGAAGGGGATACAGATCCTCGTTCGCCTGGCCCGGTGCTACCGCAACTGGCTGTATCACGACTACTGGGACACGATCGCCGACTGCGATCCCATGTACGCTGCCTACCACGACAAACAGCTTCGCATCGAGTGGAAACGGCATCTTTGCGCCAGCGCCTACGAACAGGACCAGCTCGACCGTGCCACGATGCTCCAAAGCTATTGGGGCGCCGGGCGGATCCACCCCAGCACGGACGCAATCGGCCTCGCGGCAACCCTCGCGCTGGCCTACGACCTGCTGTGCGACGCGCATGACTGCGACGGCTTTTCCCTGTGGAACGCCGGTGACCGGGCAAAAGTGGAGCGCGACCTGCTCCTCGAATACATCATGGGCGCGGAGCCTTTCGTTGGCGGGCCCGGCAAGGCCGCCGCTGTCAACAACAAGACCCCGGCAGTCTATCGTGCCCAAGCGGCCGTCGCTCAGTGCCTCGGGCTGCCGGACATGGCCGATACCGCCCTGCGAGGGTACGAGGCCGTGCGCGACAAGTCCTTCACTTTCGACGGATACTGCCGGGAAAGTCCCTCCTACAACAACATGTACCTCTCGCAACTGCTTCAGATCCCCGAAGCGCTTGATGGCTTTCGCTGGCCGGTCGGATCTGGCAGAGGAGAGGCCGTGGTGGACCTCTACGAGACGGATGCCCGCCTTCGGCTCATGTTTCAGGCGATGATCGATCAACTCCGCCCGGACGGTCGCCTGCCGCCTCTGTCCGACACGATGGTGAACGCCCGCCCCAGTGCGCACCTGATGGAACTGGGACAGAAGCACTACCCCCGATACTACGATGGCGCACTGCCCGCCCTTTATCGAGGGCGCGCCCCAACGGGATATGCCGTGTTCAATCTCGCCCCCGAGCATGTCGGTCGGGACAAAGGCTTGAACCTGCCCGAGATCTACTTCCCCGCATGGATGACCGCCATCCTGCGCCACGGCCAAGGCACGGACGCCAGCATGCTGACGCTCACCTTCTCGCCGGCCGGGGGCCACCGCCATGAGGATAACCTTGCCCTGTTCTACACGGAGCGCGGGCATGCCGTGCTCGGCGACCACGGCTATGTCCGTGACATGCCGGTCAACGCCTGGGTCCACAGCACGTTCAGCCACAACCTGGTGATCGTGGACAACGCCGGGCAGCGTCACCACGGCCGATGTCCGCAACTCCACCGCTTTGTCACCTCGCCGAAGGTCTCCCTGGTAGAAGCTTCCTCGCAGGTGTATGACCAGTGCCGCGAGTACCGTCGCCTCGTCGCTATGATCAAGGGACCCGGCTCGCAGACCTTTGCCGTAGATGTTTTTCGCGTTAAGGGAGGCGACCGGCACGACTACCGGCTTTTTAGTGACCTCGCGTCCAGCGATGTTCCGGAGGGCACGCTTGAATTCACTGGACTCAAGATGCCCAAAGAAGAGCCGCTGCCCAAAGTGGGTGCGAGCCTCAAACGGGAGGACATCTTGGGCCTTCGCGACGTGCGCGGCGTCGATGATCCGCCAGGTGCGTGGCAAGCGACGTGGCGGGAGCCGGATCGCCGGTACCGGGTCTGGCTGCTCTGCCAAGCTGATAGGGTCGAAGCCTCCAACGGTCCCGGCCAGCAGACGCGCGAACAGGCCGGCCGAAGGGTCCGGTACCTCGACGTCATCCGCGAGGGCAAAGCTCTCGAGAGCATTTTTGTCGCGGTGCACGAACCGAATGGTCCGGATCGCTCCATGCCGATCCGGCGGGCAGAGCGGCTGGCCGTCCCCGGAGTCGCCGGTCCCGACGCCGTCGCCGTGTGCATCGAATCGGCGTGGGGAGCCTATCTCGTGTTCAGTGGTTTCTGCCGCGCCGCCGAGGTGGCCGGCGTCCGGTTCGAAGGAGCCTTCGGCATCGTGAACCAGACGCCTCAGGGCAAACGCTGGATGCTGGCGTCTGAGGCCACGACCTTCATGACGGATGGCTTCGGCTTTGAGGGCACCACGCCATCGTGGTCGGGTCAGATTGCCGATCAGACTGCCAGCGAGTTAATCACCGATTCGCCCCGGCCGCACGATTGGCGGGCGCCGCCTGGCAACGTCGCGTCCTATGTACTCATTCATACCGACCAGTACCGGACGGGATTCCCGGCACGCGCGATCGAGGAGAGACTTATCGAGGTCGAGCGCTTCCCGCTGCCTCGGTCAACACGCTTCCGGTTACCGATCACACGCTTTCTTGAGGAACGATAGAGGGCATCCAGATCCCACGCGAGCCGCCCTTGAGCGTGCCACGCGCCCTCCGTTGGCCCAATAACGCTGTTCGAGCTTGGCCTGCCGAGAAGCGGCATTGACCCAACTATCGGGCCATGCCACAATTGTTCTCGGCCAAGGGGTTCGGAAGGAATTTGCCCTGGCCGGATGGAACCGGCCCTTGCCATTGGCGTCTAACCAGATAAAGGACAGATCGGTGCCCGGCCCGTCA
>CAYGAN010000285.1:0-861 GCA_964347585.1 uncultured Planctomycetales bacterium
GGAGTACGCGGGTACAGGAACGGACGCGGACGTCCTGGATCGTCCCTCGCTGACGCTGACGTTCGTGGATCAGCCGCCGCCAGTCAACATCGAGTCGGTCGCGAGCCTTTCCGATCACGGCGTCGCGGGCCAGCTCGGCCTGGACGTGGACCTCGCAGCCGCCACACTGCCGGACGACAGCGCGCTGGTGACGACTGAGTCCCGCCAGGCCGGTATCACCAAGCTGGCGATCGGCTGCGACGGCGAGGTGACGTTGCCCGACCCGCCGGAAAACCTGGTCGTCTCGATCGTTGGAGTAAACAACGGGGACGTGACGGCGAACGTCGCAAGCGTTACAGCCATCGGAGACGTGGTTACGATCAGCCTGAATCCGCTGCCGGATCAGGACACCTATACCGTGACGCTCGCCGGCTCGGTGATCGCGGGCGACAATGATTTCCTGATCCGGGCGCTGGAGGGCGAGGTGGACAACGCCGGAGTGTCGGCGCAAGTCGTTAACGCGCTGGACTTGAGTGAGGTTCGGATGAACTTCGGCGCCGACGTGACTGTCGGCAATAATGCCAAGTATGACATCGTCTCGGACGGAGCGATCAACGCCCTGGATCTATCACAGTGTCGGACGCTGTTTGCGCACGCAGCTCCGTGAGGCCTAGCCGATTCACCCGGGCCACCGATGCGGCTCTGACGTCAAGGGGTGGGTGCAAAGCAGGCGGTCTTGGGAACGCACATGTCTTCCGGCCGCACCGTATCTCACTCGGGACGAACCGCAGACCGACGCGGGCGGACGTTGATCCTCAGAGCCTCGGGACGATCCCAAAGACCTGGACTCAGTTGCCGTTGTCGGTGCGGTCCCCGCTGCCA
>CAYGAN010000285.1:871-2464 GCA_964347585.1 uncultured Planctomycetales bacterium
ACGCCGGGGGTCCTGCTGGCCTGCCTTCTCCTCCAGGTTGTCACCGATGAGCACGTTCGAATCTGGGCCCCGATCGAGATTGATCGGCGGGTGTGCGGTGGCATCGATCATGTTGCCGTGGATGACGGCGGAGCGAACGCCGCGACCGATGCGAATCCCGTGGCCCTTTGAGGTGATGTGATTTGAGCCCAGGACAACGCGGCCGCCTTCGAGCGAAACGGCTGGCGCGTCGAAGCTCTCCATTGGACGGAGCAGACTGCAGCCGCTGATCACCGTGTGATCACAGTCTTTGATGACCACGGCCGGCGCTCCGTTCGACTTCAGCTCTGCACCGCAGACGCGCACGCGCGATTCGGGCCCATCGACCAGAAGACTTACCTGATGCTCCCAGAAAGTCCCACCGTTGATCGTAACGGTGTGCTTTCCTCGCACTTCAATTCCCGTGGGGCAGAAGTCCGTCGAACAACCGGTCATCACGCCCCACGTTCCCCCTTCGATCTCGCACCCTTCGATACGGTCCTCAAGCAGGAACCCACGAGACATGGCGAACACAAAGCAATCCGTCACCCGGATCAGGTCGTTCTTTCCCAGGTGAAAACCGATGCCTTTCTGGAAACCATGGGGAACCCGGCCCGCGTTCCAGACCTCAATGTTGCTCAGCCTGGGTACGTCCCACGTCCCGGTCACGCGCACTCCTACATTGCGGATCGCGACCATGAAGACATTCTCGATGTTGAGCCGACCGACATTGTTCCGCCCGTCGGTTACAATCCCATCCCAAGCGTAGCGGATGCGGACGTTGCTGATGTAAGCCCCGATGCCGCTGACGAGAACGGCGGGCGGACCTTTGTTGGGCTCGTCGCGCCATTCGTAGGTGATGTCCAGCCCGCGCAGGGCACCGCCCGCGAGAAGACGGAACGCCGGGCTTCCGCGGTGAGCCGGCAGGATCGACGGCAGGGCAAGGACGTCCGCGGGCCAAGCCCCTACGACAGGGCCGGTTATGCCCACGTTGTCCAATTCGACGGTTCTCGAAATCCGGTAACGGCCGCGTGGTACGTAGATCTGTTTGCCCTCGGTTCTGCCCCGCGCCACCGCTTCGAGGAAAGCCCGCGTGTCATCCGACTTGCCGTTCCCTCTGGCACCGAGCTCTCGGACATTCACTACGTCGGAAGACGCAATCTCCCCGCCGCGGCGGACGCTCGGGCCAAAGCCAAGAGCCACGATCGTGCACAAGCAAGACCAGGCTGCCATCTTCCAGCCTCCTTTCAGAGCTTACCACCTTGCCAGGATTTAGATTGGATCTTAATACGCCGGCCGCACGCCCGCCATTCTGGAAACGACTGTTTCCCCTGCCTTCTCGCTGAGCCGATCTGCCGTCAAGGGAGTCGCGACGAGGTACCGTTCGAAATGACAACGATGTGTACGTGCTGGAGGGATCCCAACGCCGCTGGCACTGCCGGCGGAGTTGGCAGGACACGCGACTCGGCGGAATGGACTGTCAGGAAACGGACGCCGACCAGCGGCGCGACCGAGTTCAAGGGCGGCGATTATCCGGGCTGAGGCAATGGACCGGCGCCTAGATCGGGTTTCGCA
>CAYGAN010000285.1:2474-4893 GCA_964347585.1 uncultured Planctomycetales bacterium
GTGCGGGCTCGATGGAAGGTTTCTCAGCGGTTGGCGGCTCAGCGTCCAACAGGTCAGCGACGCTGGGCTTGTCCAGCGGCTGGCCGTGGATGATACGGTTGACCTCTTCGCCATCCAGCGTCTCGTACTTCAGCAGCGCCTGGGCAAGAGCCTCCAGTTTGTCGCGGTTTGCTACCACGAGCTGCTTGGCGCTTTCGTACGCTTGATCAACCAGCTTCTTGATTTCTTCATCGATCATCTGGGCTGTGCGGTCCGAGTACTCGCGCGAGCCGAGATCCAACCAGCGGGTCTTGTGCTCTTCGTCGCCGTAGTAAACGAACCCGATCTTCTCGTTCATGCCCCACTCGACGACCATTCGACGGACGATTTCCGTGACCTGCTTGATGTCGGAAGCGGCGCCGCTGCTGATGTCTTCGCAGAAAAGCTCCTCAGCGATGCGCCCACCGAAGCATGTTCTCAGCATGGCCATCAGGTACGATCGACCATAGACCAACCGGTCGCGCTCGGGCAGGGAGAATGTCGCCCCGCCCATCGGGCCGCGGGGGATGATGCTGACCTTGTGCACGGGGTCGGCCTCGGGCTGGAGGGCCTGCACCAGCGCGTGGCCGGCTTCGTGGTATGCCGTAACGAGCTTGTCCTTTTCGTCGATGACGCGGCTCTTCTTAGCCCGGCCCCAACGGACCTTGTCGCGCGCCTCCTCCAGATCCGCCATCTCGACGCATTCCTTGTTGGCCATGGTCGCGAGCAGGGCCCCCTCGTTGATAATGGCCGCCAGATCCGCCCCACTGAACATCGGCGTGCCGCGCGCAAGCCGCATCAAGTCCACGTCGCGCCCGAGCTTGATCTTCTTGGCATAGATTTTCAGGATCTCCAGGCGCCCCTTGATGTCCGGCAAGGGCACGTACACCTGACGATCAAAACGCCCGGGCCGGATTAATGCCTGGTCGAGCACGTCGGCCCGGTTGGTTGCCGCGATGACGATGACCTGGTCGGAAGTCTCGAAGCCGTCCATCTCGACGAGGATGGCGTTGAGCGTCTGTTCGCGTTCATCGTGGCCCCCACCGTTGTAGCCCGCGCCCCGGCGCCGGCCGACGGCGTCGATCTCGTCCAGGAAGATGATGCAAGGGGAATTCTCCTTGGCTTGCTTGAACAGGTCGCGCACGCGCGAGGCCCCCACGCCGACGAACATCTCCACAAAGTCGGACCCGCTGATGGAGAAGAAGGGCACGTCCGCCTCGCCTGCAATTGCCTTGGCCAGCAGCGTCTTGCCGCAACCGGGCTCGCCCACCAACAGCACGCCTCGCGGAATCCGCCCGCCAAGGCGCTGGAATCGTTTGGGGTTCTTGAGGAACTCGATCAGCTCGGTGACCTCCTCCTTGGCCTCGTCGATGCCGGCCACGTCCTCGAAGGTAACATTGGTGTGCTCCTTGCTGGTAACGCGGTGGCGCGACCGACCGAAGCTACCGAGCATCCCCGCACCCCCGCCGGCACTGCGCAGCTGGCGAAACACGAAAAACCAGATGAAGCCGAAGATCAGAATCCAAGGAATCAAAGGCAGGACGACCTGCAAGAAGTAGTTGCTTGATTCCTTGTACGTGACCTCGGCATCACATTGCTCCTTAATCCAAAGAGCGAATTCATGATCCATAGCGTTCGGCATGTACGTGCATCTGAATTTGAGCGACTGACCCTTTGGTCGGCCTTGCGTCTTCTTGAGCTGGCCTTCCACAGATTTCTCTTTGATCGTGAGCACTTCGATGTCGTTGTTCTCGACGTGCCGCCAGAACTCGCTGGCGGTAATCTCGCGGGCCTCGTCCAACTGCTGGCGGAGCAGTACGAACAACATCAACGCGATCCCGACAAAGACGATCCACCCGAAGATCCCGCGCGACATGCGCAGCGGCGGGCCGGGCTTGGGCTTCTTGTCGGGATCTCTATTGCCTTCGGCCATGAATCTTCTCCCCCGGGGCGGAGTACCGAACCAACCAGCCGCCTCATAATAGGCGCACTACCACGGCCTTTCCAACTGATCGACGATCCGCTCGGCCATGTCTTCGACGGCTTCGGCGAGGCCCCTGAATTCGGTTTCCCCTACCGGCGGAATGTACTCCACCTGCTGCACGAGGTGCGGGTTCTCAGCAAGAATCTTTCCGGTCCGTCGGTCCTTCCAGCGGAAGCCGACGATGAGCTGACCACCGACTTCCCGCGGCAAGTAAGTCACAAAATCCCTGCCCAGCGTAGCCTGGCGGAACTCCACCACTTCCCCGCTCAGCACGGTATCGGCACGATTGCGCGGGGCGTTGCGGTACGGCGTCTTCAGATCGATCTGTTTTCGCACCGCCTCGGTCAGCCGCATCTCGATGCCCCGGCGGAACTCCTTCGACTGGAACATGTCCACATAGACGGTGCGAATGCCCTC
>CAYGAN010000286.1:0-4890 GCA_964347585.1 uncultured Planctomycetales bacterium
GGCAGGGGCGGAATTGAACCGCCGACACACGGATTTTCAGTCCGTTGCTCTACCACCTGAGCTACCTGCCCAAGCAGCGTCGGAGTCCGGTCTTGTGATCCAGTCGGTCACCTGATCACTTGCTTCCCGCAGCCGAGGTCATTCGCGCCCGAGTCGATAGCCGCACACCCGACCGGCCCGGCACGCCCGGCCGCAACAGCCGTTGTGGCCGCTCGGCCCAGGCCCTTCACGCCTGTCAGCAGGTGCCGCGTCCATTCGGCAGCCCAAGAAGACGTGCGGCGATCCGTAGTATCCCGCGCTGAATCCCCAGCTGGTCGGCTGCAGCATTCTGTCACCCACGCGATCTGGATGCCGCTGAAAGATCGACAACCAGGATAGATACGCCGAGCATTACCGTCAAGCCGATCTGGCCAGTCCCATTTGGCCCGGCGACGCTGGCGCATGACGGCCGCGAACCGGGCTTTGGGCCAGCTGAGCAGGCGCCATCAAGCGCGCCCGGTTCGGCGTGATGATTCAGACTAGGGAAGCAAAGCCGTCTGGAACCCAAGCAATGCAAGGCAGGCTGCTCAAACACGGCCGAGCCGGATTACCGGACGCGCCAGCGTGGCGCCCATTCCGACAGCGGCGACGGGAGGAAACCCGAAGGACGGCAACGTCAGCTGACCGCACATGCCCGGTGAGCCGACGTGAGCCGGCCCTGCAGTCCATTCAGGTCCTGTCCCGCTGTACCGGACCCTTGCAGCCACTGAGTGCCCAGCAGCAGGGGTAAGTGCGGGGTCCAAGCGTGGAGGCCCCAGGAAGCCCGAGGATACCGTGTCCGCAAAGGATCGACGCAGCGCGAACTAAAGTCCAACCTCTGCCTAACCGACGGGTAATGACACGGGCGGTTATTGGAACGGCCCGTCGTCAGGGAGGTAGTTGCTCTGCAACAGCTTACGTCGCCGCGAAGCAGCCAGCGGCTTGGGATCGGCACGGCTGGCCGAGGGAGGCTGCGCTGGCGGACGCGATGTGCGCTGTGCGCACCGGGGCCACCAGCAGCGACGCTGACCGGGTGGGCAGCGGACGCAGCGAACGGTTGGCAAGGTCGTGCCGGCGTCCATCGCCCGAGGGTGGCTGCTTGGCAAGACCAGTCCTAGCTATCTATGCGAGACGGTTGCAACTGGATGGCAAGACAGATGGCGTTGTGGCCCTCAGAAGGATCCTTCGGACCCCGCACCATCGTCGACGGGGCGACGAACCCCGGGCCAATCATAACGGTCGGCGTCGGCGCCCCTGCGGCGGCGAAGCCGCTTTGGCTAGCCATTCCGCCGCGCGTGGGTGTCACCAAGATCCCCAAACCAGAACGGCCCCGCTGCCATCAGGGACATTCCCCAGTAGAGAGATCCACATGGGGGAATCGGAACAACTGGAACTCAATCCGAGGTTGATCGTGCCGTTTGTCACCTCGGTTGAGCGGGTGTTCAGCACAATGACCGGCGTTAGACCCAAGGCGGCGAAGCCACGTCTCAAGGCCGAGCCGGCTCCCAGCTATGACGTTTCGGGGATCATCGGGTTCTCCGGCGAGGTGATCGGCTCGCTGGTGGTCAGCTTCCTGGAAGACGCCGCTGTCAGCCTAGTGGCCGCCTTCACCGGTGAGCAGATTGCGCCCGAGGACCCCGTTTTTGCCGACGCGATCGGCGAATTGTGCAACATGATCGCCGGCAATGCTAAGAAGGACTTCGGGCTGCAAACCAACATTACCATACCCAACGTCGTAATCGGGCCCGACCGTCGGATCGGCTGGCGTCATGATGTGCCCTGCGTCGCTATTCCCTGCACAACGGATGTCGGCGACTTTGTCATCGAGATCAGCATTAAACAGCTAACACCGGTAGCGCAAGGGGATATGTGATGAGAGTCCTAGTGGTAGATGATTCAAGAAGCATGCGGAACATCGTCAGGAAGGTGCTGACCTCCTTGGAGAACACGGAGGTCATCGAAGCCAGCGACGGTGTTGAGGCGTTGACTGCAATATCGGGCGCGGCTGAAGGTTTCGACCTGATGCTAATTGACTGGAACATGCCGAACATGGACGGCTTCGCCCTGGTCACCAAGGTGCGCGAGAAGAATAGGAGAACGCCGCTGATCATGGTGACGACAGAGGCGGAGAAGTCACGGGTGATCGATGCCATAAAGGCGGGCGTCAATAACTACGTGGTCAAGCCTTTCACGCCTGACGCCCTGCTGGACAAGATTAGGCAGACATTGGAGAAAGCGGGCGTCAAGGTCTGACCTACAAAACGGAGGACCCGGGCACCCACCCGCGGCAGATCGCCGGCGTATGGGACAAACAATCATGCTCGTTACTAAGCACGACCTCCTCAAGATTGATATTCCCGATGACCGTCTCTCGGCGACGATCACCGTCAATCCCGATATGCCCCCCCGTCAGATTGCCACCAGGGAGATCACAGGTCTGCTGGGCCAGATGAAGCTCCAGGTCAAGCAGGACTGTGCTCCTCGGATCGAGGCGTTCGCGGCCGAATTCGCCAGCGGCAAGATCCCCAAGCCCATCATAGTCGCAACGGGCCGAGCACCCGTCCACGACACGCCTGGCCGAATCCAGATGCTGATCCCTCAATCCTCGAAGTCCGGCGCCGCCACCCATGGGAGGGTCAGCCACTACGAGCGCAGCAATATCATCACGGTAAAGGCCGCACAAGAGATATTGCGCCTCATCGCCCCGGTCGAAGGTCAGGACGGCGTGGACGTCTTCGGCAAGAGAATTCCTCGAAAACGGGGCACAGCTGCCAGGATCGTGCTCGGGCGGAACGTCGAAATGGCCGAGGACGGTGCCACGGTCAAGGCCACCGCGGCAGGCAAACTAAACGTCGATCGCGGCAAGGTATGGATTGATCCAGTATTGGAGATCGCTGGTGATGTTGACTTCTCGACCGGCTACATCGATTTCCCAGGCGACGTGGTGATCAAAAGGAATGTTCTGGACCTATTCAAGGTCACAAGCAGCGCCAACATCACAGTTCACGGCATAGTTGAAGGAGCTGAAATCCACGCCGCGGGCGACCTGCGCGCCGACGGCGGGATCGCCGGAAAGGAAAAGGGCTTTTTCCGAGCTGGACATGACATTCTGGCCAAATACGTAAGTAATTCAACCGTTGAGGCCGGGAATGACATCACCATCCGATCGGAAATCGTCCACTGTCGGGTGGTCTGTGGCGGCCGGCTTACCGTCGAGAACGGCCGACTGTTGGCGGGACACGTCACTGCCAACGGGGGAATTACGTGCAAGGAGTTGGGTTCGGATGGCAGTGTGAAGACGTTGATCGAGGTCGGGATTGACGAAAACCTCCGAAGGCTGTGCAACAAGAGACTGCGTGCAATCCAAGACCACCGCCGCAAGGCCTCGAAGGTCAAGGGGATCGTTGAGCCCTTGCTCGAGAATCAAAAGAGGCTGACCTCGGAGCAAAAGGAAAGGGCCACCGAGCTGCTATGCGAGGCGACGGAACTCGAGTCCGATGCCGATAAAGTCCTTGAGGAACTACAGCAGGCCCGGGAGACGGCCGAGGCGAAGGCCGTACAGCAAATCAACGTCGCCGGCGAGGTCCATCCCAACGTTACCATCCGCTTTCCAGGTATACAGGCGACCACGAAGAAGCACTTTGCAGGGCCGGTGAAGATCGTTCCGCGAGAAATCGAAGGGCAGAAAACGATTACGCTCGTACATGCCGACAGCGGCTCGGCTCATACCTTGGAATCCAGGCCTTTCGCGGACGAGGCCGTGGACTCGGTGGCAAGGTTGCTCGCAGAAAAAAGAGCCTAGGCGATCGCCCACAGCAGCGGCCTTTCCCAGATCGATCCCTTCGTCCCCGCTGCGCGTGATGCGTTCGACACCGCGTCAGCATGCCGAAGACGACGAGGCCGCACGCAACGTGCAATCAAGCTCTGTGCGCTGAAGCTCGACGAGAATCGGTTTGCCGCGCGGGCCACACCTTCGATAGCCCCGAGCCTTTCCAATCCGATAGTCTTAAAGGCTGTTTCAAAACCCTTGATCTAGCCGATGATGGGAATGCCGAGCGTAGCATGGAGGCGAAGCCATGGCATTCACACTGGTCTCTGACGAACTGTGGCACGAGATCGAGCCGTTGCTGCCCAAGGAGCCGCCCAAGCCCCAGGGCGGCCGTCCCCGCGTGCCCGATCGGGCCTGTTTGACAGGCATCGTATATGTCCTGCGCACGGGCATGCCCTGGCGATTCGTGCCCCGGGAACTCGCCTGCGGCAGCGGGGTCACCTGCTGGCGCCGGCTGCACGAATGGATGCAGGCGGGCGTCTGGCCGAAGATCCACCAGCGCCTGCTGGGGCGATTGGGACGGGCCGGACGGATCGATGCCTCCCTGGCGGTCATCGACAGCGCCTCGATGCGTGCCGTTTTGGGGGCAAGCACACGGGGCCGAACCCAACGGATCGTGCGAAAAGCGGCTGCAAACGGCACTTGATCACGGATGCGTACGGCGTTCCCCTTGTCGTCTGCATCAGCCCGGCGAACGTACACGACTCGCTGCCGGCCATGGGGATGGTGGACCGTATCCCGACGATCGGGGGTCCGCGTGGTCGTCCTCGTCGAAGGCCGGACGTCTTGCTCGGCGACCGGGCGTACGGGACAGCGCGGAACTACTGCGGCTGCCGCGAGCGCGGCATCCATCCGATCCTCGGCAAGCCCGGCACCTCGCACGGCAGCGGTCTGGGTGTGCTGCGTTACGTGGTCGAGCGCACCCAAGCTTGGTTCGGCAATTGTCGACGACTGAAGATCTGCTATGAACGGACGGGCGAACACTTCCAAGCCTTTCACGACCTGGCGGCCGCGCTCATCTGCGCCCGAAAGCTCGCGGTGAT
>CAYGAN010000287.1:0-325 GCA_964347585.1 uncultured Planctomycetales bacterium
GTCCGAGACCATGTCGTACTTGGCATTGTCACCGACGGTCACGTCGGCCGTGAAGTTCAGCCGAACGGCACTCAGGTCCAACGCGTTGACGACCTGGCTCCCTCCGGCGCCCCCACCCGCGTTGTTCACCTCGCCCTGAAGCGCCCGGATCATGAAATCGTTGTCTCCAGCTATCACCGAGCTGGCCAACGTGACCGTGTACGTATCCTGATCCGGTAGCGGAGTCAGGTTGATCGTGACGACATCGCCGACTGCCGTTACCGTCAGGACGTTGCCGGTCACGTCGCCGTTATTGACGCCGATGATCGAGGCCACCAGGTCCTCG
>CAYGAN010000287.1:335-2721 GCA_964347585.1 uncultured Planctomycetales bacterium
CGGCTCTCCGTGGTCACAACAGCGCTATCATCCGGTAACGTTGACGCCTCGAGATTCACTTCAAGCCCGAGCGCGCCCGCAACGCCGTGATCAGCCATGCTCCAGACCCGCTCGACCTGCGGCGGAGGCGAACTGCCGCCGACGAGGAAGTCATCATACCAGGCGTTCAGATAATTCCCGGAACTACCGTTATCCTCGAACCAGATGGTCTGTGAAGGCTCGACCGTGTCCTGGTAGGTCACCGTGCCCACGAGGGTGTCATTGATGCGAACGGTGTACTCGCGTGTGGCCGGATCGACATACACTTCCACTGGCATCCATGTGCCGGAGGGCGCGTAGCTACTGAAAGCGGGCCCAATGCTGTTCCCGACGAAGGAGTTGTCTCCCACCGGATCGTACAGCAGGGGCAGGGACGCTTGGTCCAGAACCAGCCGCACATGGCCGAAGATGAGAAATCGGTCCCAGTGGAAGCTCGAGTACCGGAACAAGCACTCGATGCGGTAGGGCTTGGTGAAGTCAACATCAATTGGACAAGACTCGAGCTTGACCCTGTCTCCTTGAGCGGATGCCCCGATGATGCGCACGCAGTACGGCATGCTGGCAGCATCGGCGTGATCCAGCTCGACGCTGGCTGCTCCTTGCTCGGCGACCGTCCATTTGGCCAGGTCCCCGCCCGCGAATGAGTCGGCGAACGCGACCTGAGTCATATCATATTCGAATTCCAGGACCATCTGCTCCCACACGCGCGTCATCCCCGTCATCGGATTGAACTGGACGGGCCGGAGGACCATGCCGACGCTCGCGTCCTCAGCGCCTTCGTTGAGAATCACGAAGCCCGAATACGCCACAGTGGGGTAGTAGTCTGGATAGGCGAACGGCTCGGCGGGGACGAACGAATCGCTCTGTGCCAGGGCCTGCGTGGGAACCACGTTGGCGAATTCGTACGCCTGGGAGAGCGACTCGTACAAATAAACCTTGTTCAGACGCGTTCCTGGGGGAACTGCGTCCGGCTCTTCGTAGCGGATCACGGGCAAGACCGGGGTTTGCGGACCGCCCGTGTAGTTGGTCCCGGGTATCAGCACGGTGCCGTCCGGCGGAGGAATCCAGCTGTCGATACAGAGCGTTGTCCGCACGACGATTCTGTCGCCGTATTGCTCCCGGCTGTTCTCCTCGAAGTGGAAACCTCCGGGCGGCGGCTGGACCCCGGTCTCCTTCTTGTATCCCGGGATTCCATAAAGCTGATGAACCCCCAGCACCTTTCGGTAGAGGTTCATCATCACCTTGTCCTTCTTCTCCAGATAGTAGTCGTTGGCCGCCCGACGGTAGGCCTGGCCAATGGTCCAGCCGGCTGCGAATTTGCGCACTGTTTCCGAACAGAGCTGCTCACTATTGTTGGTCGTAATGTCTTCTGAGCCTCCGTCAGGGGTCGTGATCCAGGTGTATGCGGTTGCGCCGAGATAGGCGATCGCGCCCTTCGAGGCGAATTCCTCGGGGAAGTCGTGATATTGCGTCCCGCCGGCGTCGGGCTCATGGTAGGTCTTGTTCGGCAGCAGCGCTCCGCCGTGGCAGCCGGCCGCGATGACTGCGGCGGTTGGAAGAGAATCGAGCTGCTCCGTATCCCCTTCGCTTGCGTGATCGCCCGCCCAGAAGCGATCGGTGATCACTTTGTTGTCGTTCTCGTCATAGTATCCAGCGGTCGCGGCGTTGTTATAGGTCGAATGGCCGCCGATGTAGATCAGGTCGTCATAAGCTTCCATCTTCGGCGCGACCAAGGTGGAGTCAACGCTATCGGCGATGAGCGTCTTGTCGGGGCTATAGCCGTAGTCTTCCAGGTCCTTGCCCGCCTTGTACGCGCCGTCCTTGAAATCGAAGGAGCCGATGCACGCGGTCTCGTCCATCGGGTTCGTGCCGCTGACAGCGAAGTAGTTGTCGATCACGGCGCAGATCTGTGCGGGCGTCTCAACCAGCCGGGCAACGACCAGCTCTCGTGTCAGATGTGACTCGACAGCATCGTCCGCATAGCCGAGGTCAGCATATTTGGCGTCGGTCAGATAGTTGCCCGGAGCGGGCACCTCATACAAAAGGCGCATGTCGGTGTCTGCGTCATAATTCGGGGACCAGTCGATCTCCCGCAGCGCGCCCGCGGGCTCACCGACCTCATCGGTCCGCACGTGCATCGGGATGATCTCGTGACTACCGACGATGATGACTTGCCTGAGGTCCGGGTAGTAGCAGTGGTGCTTCGTTTCAATCAGCCAGTCGAGGGCTTCGACGTACGCGTTCGTGCCCGACTTCGTGTTATCGCGATTCCCCATGTTCGCGTCCCACTGCTGATCCCGCGTGTGTAACAGCTCCGAATCGGTTGAGAAATCGCCGATATTGAGCA
>CAYGAN010000287.1:2731-3093 GCA_964347585.1 uncultured Planctomycetales bacterium
TGGGTCGTTCTGCGCAAGATAATCAAGTTTGGTCATCAGGGTGTCCACGTCACCCTGGGAGTACCCGCGATAGACCATCATCGACGAGTCCGCCAGGATCAGCGTTCTGATCGGCGGCGACGGGGGATCCTTCACTTGATAACTCCCGTACCCGCCGAAACGCGGGAGTTCATTGTTGTCCTCGTCCGTCTCAAACACCTCATCATTGATGTCAACCTTCACGCGGAAGAAGTAAAACGCGGCCCCATCCGGTAGCCAGACCCACGAAAGCGTCTTCCATTGCCGAGCCGGATGACCGGCCACCTCTCGGGGCCCACCCAAGTCGTTCCACTCAGAATATCCTTCCTGCAGGTACTGCAGGA
>CAYGAN010000287.1:3113-4851 GCA_964347585.1 uncultured Planctomycetales bacterium
GTAGTTCTCGGTCACGTCCGCGTCACTGGCGTTGCGGAAATCCAGCGTCAGATGAACCAATCGGTTCGACCAGAGCACGTCGGGCGAGACCCTCAGGATCACCGGCTCAAGGTCTGCCCGGTTCGCATACATGCGAAGCCGCGGCAGATAGTCGATCCGGTGCGTCTGCCCGTCCGCCCAAACCTGCGCGTAGCAGTCATGATCGAGACGGTCGCCCCGCGAGTACCAGTAGTTGTCCTGATTGGGCAGCGGGTTGCTGTCTCCCAGATACTCGAACTTGAGAATGTAATTGCTGGCCGAGCTGGTAATGTATGGCGTCGTCAGGTCCACGTCGTGCCAGCCGGGGCCTAGAAAGGTGTCTGCGGGGTCCCACACGTCACGCACCGTGGTATATGCAGAGACCTGGCTGTCTGGATCGTCCGTGATCGCCGTGTCGCTCGTCGGGCCGATCTTGATCCGGTATCCCCAGTCGTACGCATTCGGCATGCCGGCGACATTGTGAACATAGAGGCTTAGACGCTCGATCTTAGCATCGGGAGCGGCCGCGATGAGATACCAGGAGCTAATGCCAAAGCCGTTCGCCTCGCCCCACGGAAGTAGCCCATCGTGGGTGCCGCTGGTCGTGTTTTCGTCTTCTTGCGAGTCGTACTCCTTGACCCACGTTGCGTTCACCGGCGCGGCTGTCGTCGCCACTATGACAAAAGCCGAGACGAATCCCTTGGACCACTGTGTTCGTTTCATGGCCTTCTCCACCGGCGTCGGCGCGCCGTGCGCAAACGCTCCTTCCGGGAATAGATTAACAGCACCATGTCTCACGCGCCCTCAGCCTGCCGGGCACAGAATGACCGCGGCGAACTGTCGCACAGGCGCTACGGCGCCGTGTTCGTGAACTGGAGCCGACACCGCGACATGTCGATCGCATTGATGCTGCCGTCGGAGACGATGTCGTACTTGGCATTGTCGCCGACCGTCACGTCGGCCGTGAAGTTCAGCCGAACGGCACTCAGGTCCAGAGCATTTACCACCTGCGGAGCAGGATCATTAGCGTTGTTTACCTCGCCCTGAAGCGCCCGGATCATGAAGTCGTTGTCGCCCGCGATTGGATCGGCGCCCAAGGTAACCGTGTAGGTGTCCTGATCCGGTAGCGCGCTCAGATTGATCGTGATCACGTCGGCGACGGCCGTTACGCTCAGGACGTTGCCGGTCACGTCGCCGTTGTTCACGCCAATGATCGAGGCCACCAGGCTCTCGGGCGGATCCGGCAGCACTACGTCGCCGTCGCAGTCGATTACCAGCTTGGTGATGCCCTCCTCGCGGCTCTCGGTTGTCACCAGGGCGCTGTCGTCGGGCAGTGTCTCGGCGGCCAGGTTCACGTCGAGGCCGAGTTCGTCGTCACCGTGCTCGGCCATGCTCGCGACCGACTCGATGGCGACCCCCTGCCTGAGAGCGAGGCTGTGATACCAGCCCCCCGCCACGGCCACGAAGTCCGTGTTCGGCGTCGGCACGTTCTCGAACAATCCCCACGCCACGATCGAGGTGTCGGCCTTCAGACCGAGACTGTGAGACCCGCCCCCCGCCACGGCCACGAAGTCCTCATTCGGCGCCGGTACGTCGCATTGGCCGTGGGGGTTGTATCCCCACGCCACGACCAAGCCGTCGGCCTTCAGCCCGAGACTGTGATGATGGCCCCCCGCGACGGCCACGAAGCCCGTGTTCGGCGCCGGTACGTTGCATTGAC
>CAYGAN010000288.1:0-4794 GCA_964347585.1 uncultured Planctomycetales bacterium
TGGGCGTCCTTTGTGCCGGTGTAGATGGCCTGGTCGGGGTACTGCCGGCCGTCCTGGAAGATCAACGCGCCGGGCTCGGGCTGAACCAACGGGGGAGGAGGCGGTGAGAGGCTCAGCACCGTCATCGCATATCCGTACAAGGTGACGTTCTGGGTGTTGCCCGGCGGCGCGGGCTCATCGGAAATCCCGCCAGCACTGTAAGAAGTCTCGTCGATCGTGTAGCGTGTTCCGCCGCCGATCGGGACTCCGGAGATGTTAACGGTGATAGAGGTGCTCTGCGTCGTCTTGTTGATGAGAAAGACGTTGTAGTCGTCTTCCGAAATGACGGCGAGAGCTTCGAGATCGGTGGAACCGGAGACGCCGGTACTGACAAGTTGACTACCCGGGGGGGCGTGCAAGGAATAGAGCTTCTTTGTGAAGTACGCGTGCGAGCGCAGGCCGGCGTCATCGCCGTGGCCAAGAAAGATGCCGTAGTTCGGCCAAGACTTGTCAGTGCCCGTAAAGACGAGCTCAGCGTCGCAGCCGTTCTCCAACAGGTGCTTCATCACTGAGGCATACCAGGGAATCATGAAATCCTGCCAGATGCGGGAGTCGATGGGACAGCAGTAGGCATTCATATTCAGCTCACCGCAGAAGTTGAGGATGCCCTCGCCGGGCCGATAGGTGTCAATCCAGCTTTCCACATCACTTGCCGCGCCCCGGTAGTGCAGTGTCTCCGCCATGTACTCCGAATCCGGTTTGCTCAGGCCGGGGTCCCACGCGCCATAGCGATGCCACGTGATGAACTGTATGTCGTGACCGTCATACAACAGCGGCTGAATCCAAGAGGAGGGGTTGCCATCCGTCGAGGGCCCGCCGACCTTGATGTTCGGCTCAACCGACCGCAGGGCAGCCGCAGCAGCATCATAGAGATCGAAGAACTCGCTGGTTGACCAACTTCCGGACGAGCCGTAGTTGTTCGGCTCGTTCCAGATCGAGAAGTACCACGTCTCGACCGGATCGCCCCTGTCTCGGTAGTGCTGCGCGACTCCGGCACAATAGTCCGCCCACTCGTCCAGGTTACGCGGATGATTCCAGGCTGCCGGCTTCCCCTCCGCGGTGTAATCATGTACGGCCATCCAGCCGGGAATGCCCGCGAAACAGATCATCGGCTTTGCACCGGCAGCGATAATCTTGTCCACGAACCCGTCGAGCGCGGAAAAGTTCCACTGGCCCGGACCCGGATGCAGGCCTCGGTCGAACGCCCACGTGTCGATCCAGCACCTGCATATGCAGGTTCCGATCTCGCCAAGCCGCTGCGAGGTCACGCTGCTATCCGCCGTAATGCTGGGCACCTCGTTGGTTCCCCAGTGCAGCGGCTGCGTACCGACGACGACGGCGAAGTCCACGTTGACGATCGCGCCTAGAGCCGGCCCCGCCAGGACGGCGAAACCATAGACGACCGAAAAGCCCAGAAGCACTGTTCGACAGACGCGTGGGCCCGAAAGCGGGTGCGCGTCCGCCCTGGCGATGCAATAGGTCCCTGACATGCCCTCTACCTCTTGGCGCTCAGTTCTCCGCACCGAAGTGCGACCTATCGAACCGCGCGGCCGCATTGCCGTGCACCAGCAGGCAGCGAAACCCGGGCGATGCAGCCATATCGATTCCGGCCCTACGCGCTGGAGTTAGCTTGATACCCGGTGGAGCCTACCG
This sequence comes from uncultured Planctomycetales bacterium, assembly GCA_964347585.1. GTDB lineage: Bacteria > Planctomycetota > Phycisphaerae > UBA1845 > CAYGAN01 > CAYGAN01. Next base: position 1,693 of record CAYGAN010000288.1, read on the forward strand.
GACTCAAGGCCCTCGGCCTGATCAATGTCGCTGGGCCGCGCGACAGGCCGGCACCCCAAAGAGCGATGGGCTCCGTCGACCTGCACCGGCGTCTCCGGCACAACATCCCGCCAAGTGCACCCCTTCGCGAAGGCTGAAAGACCGAGTGCGCCGGCCGCGCCGCTTAGCATCGGGTCCCGCGGCGCCTAGGGGGCCGTGTGCGCGAACTTGGTCCGACAGGCAGACAAGTCCAGCGCGTTGATCACGCCGTCCGAGACGATGTCGTACACGGCATTGTTCCCAGCAGCCACCTCGGCCCCGAAGTGCATCCGAATCTCGCTCAAGTCCATGGCATTGACCACCTGCGATAACGTCCCGTCGCTATTCACTTCGCCTTGCAGTGCCCGGACCATGAAGTCGTTGTCTCCGGCGATCACCGAATCGGCCAGCATGACCGTGTAGGTGTCCTGATCCGGAAGCGTGTTCAGGTTGATCGTAATCACGTCCGCGACAGCCGTCACGCTGACCACCTTGGGCGTGACGTCGCCGTTGTTTACTCCACCGATGGACTCAACGAGACTCTCCGGCGGATTGGGCAGCGTCACGTCGCCGTCGCAGTCGATTACCAGCTTGGTAATGCCTGCCTCCCGGCTCTCGGTGGTGACGAGGGCGCTATCGGCCGGCAGCGTGGATGCGGTCAGGTCCACGTTGAGGCCCAGCTCGCCGGGTGCGCCGTGGTCGGCCATGGTCTGTACCGACTCGATGCTGACCGGCGGCGGCTGATCGACGAACGTCAGTGTCAGCGACGGCCGAGCTGAGATGCTCCCGACTTTGCGCGAGCGGAACTGGCGCGTGCCGTCCTGGGGGTTCTCACTACCTAGCTCCTCGCGAATCACGAAACCGAAGTTCTGGCCGGGATTGCCCAGGTGTTCCCGCACCGCCTCAGTCACGTCGAAGCTGACCGCACCGTATGCGCCAGAACTCAGCGTGGCACTGTCGAGGGCGGCCGGATCGGCGTACTGATCGTCAAGCGTACCCGCCCAGTTAGGATTGCCGTTATCCTCCGTCCCGAAGGGCTTGGTCCAGCAGACTTCGCCGACGTCAGCCCAGGCGCCGTCGATGCCAGTCTTGTTTCCCTCGCCCCAATCGTGCAAGAGCTTGTGGACGTAGAGCGTTTTCTGCACTCCACCAGGGTCGTCGCGCGACCCGAAGTAATCCAGGGTCAGGACTGCTTGCTGGAGAACCCTGCCGGCTTCCCAGCTCGTATCCAGGTCGGTGAACTTGATGACGATGCTGCGGTCGTCGGTGGGATCGCCGCCGAACTGGCGGCAGGCTTCCAGCACGTCGCACCCGCCCGTGTTGTACAGTTCGTGGTGCTGGACGAGGTGGCTGTCTGCCGTGCCGCTGTAGCTCGTCTCGTCTGGATACCGTCTGCCGTCCTGGAAGACCAGGGTGCCCGGCTCCGGGCGCAGTGCAACGGAGCCCACCGTCAGGCTTGCCCCTGTGTCCCCGCGGTCATCCGCCAGCCAGTCCCCCGTTTCCTTGAGATAAAGATCGTCCCACCAATTGTCGCCGGATCCAACGGTCGGGCTCGTGCACGGCCCGCACGAGACGACTAGGCGATTGGTAGAATACAGGCCCTGCGTTACATTCGGATCCCCTGTTTCATACATTATCACGTCGTGGGCCCAGACGCTTCTGTGGGGTACAGCTGCAAAGCGTCTTCCGTTGTAGTACCAGTCATTGCCGTCGTAGTAATACTCCTGGATGAACAGATCGACGCTCACGCCGCCGGTGATGTTGTCCTTGTGGTACACGCCGACGGTGTAGTTGCGCGCGGGATATGCCTCGGTAGCGTTCGGCCCGTATGCCGACCAGTTATTCGCCCAATTCCACGTGTAGTCGTAATCGTAAACGTAGCATTTCAACGAACGAGGCGGCGAATAGTAGTCCGTCTCGTCAGGTTCCCAGGTTAACGTGCGCGCGCCGCCGGTAAAGGACCAATGATAATCCCAGGGCTCCGTGTCGAACCCGCCGTTCTCCACCATGTTGGGCCGATCTTCCTGCCCGAACGCGTAGGCGTTCACCTCGAAGGATTGGCCCTCCGGGCCGGACTGCGGCGTCAGCGTGAACGCGAACGCTGCCTCATCAGAGGCGGGCATCACCTTCGGATTGCTCTCGGCCGTGCGGATGCTGAACCGATCGCTGGCGTCTTGTCCGTCCAGCTCGACGAAGACGTTTACCTCCGAGATCATGTTCGGATACGGTTTCGAGTTGGCCACCGTCACCGTCACGTTCACCGGCTCGTCAAGGGCGACGACGTCTTTATCGCACGTGACCTGCGTTACCGTCAGGCCCGGCTTCGGGATGCCCATGTTGAAGCTGACAAAGGTGAGCTTACCGGCGGCGACGGTCTGATTCTTGACGCGATGCGGCACGTAGCCGGGCTTGCGACAGACAAAGTCATAGGTGCCCGTTGGTACGTTTTGCATGTCGTAATAGCCATTCTCGTCTGAAACAACCTGGAAGCCGTTCGTTGTGGCCCTGACAATGCAAGAGGGTACCGGGATCTGGCCTTCGTCAAGCGTGTAGCCGCGGACGGTGCCGGTCTCGGCCTGGCTGGTCATCGAGATCGTCACGTCATCGAACCACGCCGTTCCGATGCCGTTGACGTAGCAGCCGACCTCGATGCGACTGGTGCCGCCCGGCGCGGTGGCGATGACTTCCATCTGCTGCCAATCGGAGTTGCCCGTTACGTCAGTCGCCCAGCGCTTCGGCCCCTTCGGCGCACCGTCTATGTCACGAAAGCGCATATAGAACTCGGCTGTCAGACCGGAGACATCTTCGGTCTTGCACCAGACGCGCGCGCGATACGACTCGCTTCCGGTGGCTGATCGCTTGACCGTCACCTGATAAACGCCGTTGTTGTCCGCCGCCGTTTGCGTGAGCTTGAGCGAACGGCTCCCGCCGCGGAAGATCATGTCGTCCAGGCCGTAGTTCTCAGAAGGCGCGGGATCGACCTCGGGCGTCCAGAAGTGCGGCAAATGCGCGTCCGGAGGCTCAGAGGCCAGCTCGAACCCCGGGTTCATGAACACCAGGCCGTCACCGGGGAACACGTGGATC
>CAYGAN010000289.1:0-4489 GCA_964347585.1 uncultured Planctomycetales bacterium
ACGCGAAGTGCCCGAACCAGCCGCACAGCAGGACCACGATGAACAGCGCGATCCATCGCCTCCAGCGCCTGCGCTTTCGCGGCAGAGCCGGTACTTCGGACATTTCCGATGAGTCGGACATGGACGGCTCCCCGTTCGGTTTGTGCATTGTACCGAGCGGCTTGGGCGACGCGGAACAAGCGGCGAAAGCCAGCCATCGCTGGAAGTTGGCGGGCCACCACATCACACCCGGCGGACGTCCGTTGGCCGTGACCTCTCGTGCCTGCTTAGCCGTTCGGGACCGCTCTGACGTCCGAGAACTGCACGCTCGGCGCTGAAAACACATTTTCCAGTACTGATATTCGGCGCGGAAACTAAAGCGGCGGGGGGCTAGGCCCGACTTCTTAGACCGGCGCCGCGTACGCGCGCCAAGCCCAACGTAATGGGGGGAACTCACAGTACCGTCGGGGGGGCAGATCGTGAAGCGGAACTGCGGAGGCGAAACAAGCAGGCTGTTGCGGTGCGCGCTGGGGGTCGTGGCCGCCTTAGCGGTCGTGGGGTGCCAGCCTCCCGGGGGGGACGGCTCGGACATCCTTGCGGGCCAGGCCGACCCGGACCATCAAGAGGCCGAGCCGAATGACGGTTTCAGTCAGGCTGACCCGGTCGCAATGCCGGCGGGCGGGACGATCCGGATCGTCGGGAGCATCAGTGCGCCGAGCGACATCGACGTGTACGAGCTCGGTCCGCTCGGGCACGCCGATCGGATCGTGGCGGACGTGGCCGCGGGTGGCGCGGACCTGACTGCCGGGATCTTTGAAGGACCAGGCAACGCCCTACTGATCAACGACGACCGGGACTATTACCGAGGCTGGCTGGACCCGTACATCGACATGACGGCTCGACGGTCCGCGGACAGCTGCTACCTGGTCGTGTCTGCGAGTCCCGGATTGAGCGTGACGGGTGACTACGCGATCACGCTCAGCCGGATACCGGATCAGCAAGTCCCAGCCCCGACGCCAGCGGTCGTGGTCCTGGACTTCGACGGACAGGGCAGTGTGCAGATCGGCGGCCTCACGCCGCTGGATATTCCACCCTTTGACGCCGCTGTGATCCATTCGAATTATGCGGGCAGGACGGAGGAGATGATTCAGGCCATCGTGGCCGCGGTGCAGAATGACTTCTCCGGGCTGAACGTGGCGTTCTATCGCTCGACCGATCCGGGGGCCCCGACCGACGGCGTTACCGCGGTCTATTTCGGCACCTACAACGCGGCGCTGCTCGGCCTGGCGGACAGTGTCGATCCCTATAACTCGATCCCGACGCAGGAGGCGGTGATCTTTACGGACACATTCGCGTTGTTCATGCCGCTAAACCCCACGGTGACGGCCATGGGTCAGTGCATCGGCAATGTGGCCAGCCACGAGGTCGGACACCTTCTCGGGCTGAATCATGTCGTCGATCCGAACGCGCTGATGGACATAACGGCGTCGGCGAGGCGGTTGCTGCTGGATCAGGCGTTCTTGCTCTCGCCGCTCGAGGGGAACGCCTTTCCCATGGGATGGCAGAATGCCCCGCAGCTGCTGGCTGACACGATGGGAGGCACCCTGTCGGCCAAGCCTTTGCCGGCGGCGTATATCGAGTTTGAGGACGATGGCGAGCCGCTCTCCAAGGAACTCTTCGCTACCTGCTTCTGCAAGAAATGCGCGATCCAGCGTCTAAAGCAGCAGGCCGGAGGCTGCCAGTAGCGTTAGCGGCGGCCCATGCCAGCCGGGCGAGTATGAAGGTGCCCGCGGACAGGCGGCGACAGCGTCAGGCGGACAGCAAGAGCCAAACCAACCTTCAAGCGCTAGCGGGTAGAAGCACCAACGCGCGGCCGGCCATTTCGCCGGCCGCTGCTTATTTCACGGCGCGCTGGAGAAATCGTGCGTGCCACTGCTCTCGAGCAGTCCCTTGACCGCCAGACCTCCTGGCCGGCGACATGCTCCCGCGGTAGCGTGAGCATCCCCGATCCTTTGAGCAGGGCCGAACGCGCGGGACCTTTGTCATTGCCGCTGTAGGTGCCGCGTATTAACCTATCCGCATGTCCGCCAACCCGCTCGCTTGGGCGGCATGCTCGCGGGATAGCGCGCGTGCACAGGTCGGCGCGAGAACCTGACGGCCTGCCGCGCGTCGAGCGCGAGGCCTTGTGCGGATCACAAAGCGGAGCCACTGCGGCTCCATCCGGACTTGCTGCCCCATGACCCGCGTGCGCCACCTCGGCCGTAATGGGCTTGACATGCAGAAGACACGTCCACGCTATCGCGGAGGCTGCCTTCGGCAAACGCTGCAACGTATGTAGTCCGCGTGCACGATGGCATCAGATTCAGTTAAGCTACTCCATTCGGTACCGCGTACGCAGCTCGACGCGATCCTGCGGGACGGCCTCCGAGCTCGATCCGCCTTCGACGACCTCGGGCTCCAGATGAGGCGTGGGGTCGTCTACTGCTGGCTGCGACCTGAGGACGACAAGATGTGGGGTAGCAAGCGCGGCTATGTCCATGTGGAGATCACCGTCAACGCCTCGCGCTGCCGCGTTGCCGAAATGGACTTCGCCTCGATCGCGCTGATGTATCTCCAAGGACAAGGAGGAAGGCCCCGGAACCCTGAGGCAGCCGCGCTCCTCACCAAACTGTACGAGCTGACGTCCGTCCCACTGAACGAGTACCGCGAAGGTATGTTTTCGACTCCGGAGGTTCTGGTACAGGGCGACATCGCTGCGGCGGACATCGCGGCGCCATCTGACGACGACAGGAGCCCGAAACCCAAAGCAAGCCTCGCACCGGACGGCTAAGCGCCGCCGGTGAGCCACAACGTTATCCGAGGAGAACAGACACTTGCCAATCCCACCTGAGAAGTCCTACCTTGGCCAGCTGAGGAAGTTGGTCGGCAAGAGGAAGCTGATCTCAGTAGGAGCGAGGGCTATCGTCAAAGACGCTGAGGGGCGCGTGCTGTTTCTTCGCCGCAAGGACAGCGGCGCTTGGGTGATGCCCGCAGGAAGCATCGAGTTGGGCGAGTCCATCGTTGACTGTGTGAGACGAGAGGTAAGAGAAGAAACCGGGATCGAGGTCAAGAAGGCTACCCCGATCGCGATCTACTCCGATCCCAGGTACTCCTTCACAACAGCGTTTGGGGATCCGTACCAGATGCTCGGCGTCGTTTTCCTGATCGAAGATTGGCAGGGAGAGCTATTGGTGCGGACCGACGAGACAGCGGATGCGGGCTTCTTTGCCGTCGATGAGCTTCCCGACGGCGTGCCGCCGCTGTATCAGGAAACGCTCCAGGACCTGAAAGCTTACAGTGGGGACGTGATTGTGAAATGACCGTACGGTCGCAAAGCCGGCGGCTGCAACGGACGGCTGAGCTTGGCCGTCAGATGCATGATTCAAGGAGGTCAGACTAATGAATGAGATCAAGCAATCAGACGATCTTCTCGGCGCCATCGCCAGAGTTTTGATCAGATGTTTTGTCATGGGCATAGCTCTGATGGTTCTCTGGCTCGCTATCTTGGTATTGGCTGGAGACTTCACCTACAGCGTTCACAGCCGGCTTATTCCAATACCCAGACAGCAATTTGACTCCGTCCAGTACGTTGCAATCGCCGTAACCAAGGGGTGCATCTTCTTGTTCTTCCTGCTGCCGTACATAGCGATTAGACTTGGAATGAGAAGGAGGCAATGACCATCTAACGGTCGGCTGCACCCGACGGCGAGGCCGCCGCACGTGAGGCGCATCGTTAGCCAGGAGGAGAGATACAATGGATTCAGACCGACAAAACGCTTCTCTCGATAAGCAACTAGAGCAGATTAGGACCCAGTTGGTCCAGATCAAGATGCTCTTGGCCGGCGCCCTTATCCTCGTGCTCTTGTTGTTATTCGGTCCAGGCGAAGTCCTAGATTTTCTCGGTACCTCTGTCGTCGTCGCTGGTATCGTCTTGGCTGTGGGCTATCTTCTTCTTCTGGTTCTCGAGAGACTCCTCAGGTGGAAGATCGGTCCCAACAGAGACGAGGAACTCAAGAAGAGGATTCTTGAGGACTTCGAGTCGAAGGAGCAGGAAGAGACTGGCTAACCACCGCATGAACGCCGGCTGTGGTAGACTCGCTGCGGTCGTAATCCCAGCGGGTGATCCCGGACGTTTTCTGGAGAGACGCTGTCGCCATGACCAGCGCTAGCACTGCTCAATTCTTCTCTCCTGAGTTCTTTGCACATGGGCGCGTACTGTACCGATATCCGGGGTCCGATGCGTGTCGTTTCTCGCCGAAGTTGTCCTACAGTCTGGTCGAACACATATCTACCCGGCCAACGAAGGGACCGCCGGTGCTGTGGGACCCATTTTGCGGCACAGGATTGGTAGTGAGTATCGCCTGTCTGTTCTTTGCCGAGAGGTTCCCGACGATCTCCGGAGAACCGTTCAGAATGCGGACTCCGCCGCCCCAAACCGCCGAGCCGCCGGTGAGCGTGAAACCCGAGATGC
>CAYGAN010000289.1:4499-4760 GCA_964347585.1 uncultured Planctomycetales bacterium
AGGTTCCCGACGATCGTTGCCTCAGACATCGCCCCTGAGGCTGTCGAATGTGCCAAGAAGAATCTCTCTCTCATCAGCAACGTTGGGTCGGCAAGGAGACGGCTCAGATTCATTCGTGGATTGAGGGGAATGCATGCCAAGGCCTGCAGGCGATGGGGAGAAGTTGCGGAATATCTGGAGGGCTTGATGCCCCTTATTGAGCGTACGGAGCGACGCGCTCCGACCCTTCGTACATTCACCGCATCGGCCTTCGCGCTGCCT
>CAYGAN010000290.1:0-261 GCA_964347585.1 uncultured Planctomycetales bacterium
CACTCTGAGCCGTTGCCGTCTTGCCATCGATGGTCAGTCACACACTCACTGACCCCTCCGCTTCGCCCGAATCGGCGTGAGTCTTCGAGGCGGTAATCACAAGGCAGGCAGCGCAAGCATTCGTGGCCTGAGCGCCACGCGCCCTGGGGCTTACGTGTAAGCAATCGCGCCAGCTCGGTGATGCTGTGTAGGCTCAGATGCCGCTCCCGCTTGCTCAGGGAACACATTTCTCCAATAATGGTGAGGGCGAGAGCAAGCCCC
>CAYGAN010000290.1:271-2968 GCA_964347585.1 uncultured Planctomycetales bacterium
CGTGAGTCGTAGTCTGGCGCCGGACGTCAGGTGGTTGTTGATCCGAGCACCCCGGGTGGCCAGACGCCACCAGCCGGGACAGTTCGTCATCATTCGGCTGAATCAGACAGGCGAGCGGATCCCGCTGACAATCGCCGACGCCCATCCGGACCAGGGCACGGTGGCCCTGATCGTGCAAGCGGTGGGGGCCACGACCCGCCAGCTCTGTGCGATGGAGGCGGGCGATGCGATCTCTGATGTTGCTGGGCCCCTCGGAAGGCCAACGGAGATCGAGGAGTTCGGACACGTCGTGGTCGTCGGCGGAGGCGTGGGAACAGCGGTGATCTATCCGCAGGCTGCAGCACTCAGGCGAATCGGCAACGAGGTATCAGCGATCATCGGTGGGCGCAGCAAGGCGAACGTGATCCTTGAAGACCTGCTTGGGCAGGTGTGCGACCGTGTCTATCCCTGCACCGACGACGGCAGCTATGGGTACCACGGGTTCGTGACCGGCAAGCTGGCGGAGTTGATCGCAGCAGGGCGGCCGAACGTCGATGCCGTCTACGCTGCCGGCCCGGTGCCGATGATGGAGGCCGTCGCCGAGCTGACCCGACCGCACCGCATCCGCACGATCGTTTCGCTAAACCCCATCATGGTTGACGGGACGGGGATGTGCGGTGGATGCCGAGTCAGCGTCGATGGGCAGATGAAATTCGCCTGTGTTGACGGTCCCGAGTTCGACGCACACCAGGTGGACTTCAGGCAACTGGCGGATCGGCTCAGTCCTTACCATGCACAGGAGCGCGAAGCGCTCAGGCGACTCGATGCACGGAAATGTCGCCTCGATGAGCAATGGGCAAGACAGACTCAGTCAACAACTGAAGATTGAACGATCCGTGCCTTCGAGACAGTACCTGATGTCCATCCAACAGCATTTGAAACCATCCGAACGAATAAAGATCCCGCGACAGGAAATGCCTGAGCGGGATCCGGCCGAGCGGTCCACAGACTTCGGCGAGGTAAACCTAGGCTTCGCCGAGCACGTCGCGATGATAGAAGCCCGACGATGCATCCAATGCAAACAGGCCAAGTGCATCGACGGCTGTCCCGTCGGCGTGGACATCCCCAAGTTCCTGAACCTTATAGCCGAGGGCGACTTCCGCGCCGCCGCCGAGGTGATGTTTAAGGACAACGTCCTGCCAGGGGTCACCGGCCGCGTCTGTCCACAGGAAACCCAGTGTGAGGTCGCGTGCGTTCGGGCTGCCAAGGGTACTCCCGTGGCGATCGGGCACTTGGAGCGACTCATCGCCGACTGGGCGCGCGAGCACATGAGCAACCAGCCCGCCCCGAAGGCCCGGTCGACGGGCAGGAAAGTGGCAGTGGTGGGGTCCGGTCCGGCCGGGCTGACCGCAGCCGGCGAACTGGCCAAGAAGGGACATGAGGTTACCGTCTTCGAGGCGCTGCACATACCAGGCGGGGTGCTGGTGTACGGCATTCCCGAGTTCCGTCTGCCCAACGCAGTCGTCGAGGCGGAGATCGAGAATCTACGAGGCTTCGGCGTCAGAATCGAGACCAACGTCGTGATAGGAAAGACCTACACGATCGACGAGTTGATGAGCGAAGAGGGCTTTGAGGCCGTCTTCATTGCCAACGGTGCGGGCTTGCCCGTGTTCATGAACATCCCCGGAGAGAACCTCAAGGGCGTGTATTCGGCTAGCGAATTCCTGACCCGGGTGAACCTGATGTGCGCATATCGGTTCCCCGAATACGATACGCCCGTGCTGATGGGCAGTCATGCCGTGGTCGCGGGCGGCGGGAACACGGCGATGGATGCCGTCCGGACCGCAAAACGCCTCGGGGCAAAGCAGGCTACCTTGGTCTATCGCCGAAGCCGCCAGGAGATGCCTGCGCGCCTCGAAGAGATCAAACACGCCGAACAGGAAGGCATCGTCTTCGAGCTCCTGACAAATCCGGTACGCATCCTGGGAGATGCAAAAGGATGGGTGCGCGGGCTCGAATGCATCCGCATGGAGCTGGGCCAGCCCGATGCTTCCGGACGATGCCGGCCTATACCCGTCGACGGCAGCAACTTCGAAATCCCCTGCGAGACCTTCATTGAGGCCATCGGGGTCAGAGCAAACCCGCTGCTGACCTCGAGCACACCCGACTTGAAGCTCGACAAGTCGGGCTACATCAAGATCGACGAGAACGGCATGACCAGCAAACGGGGCGTCTTCGCCGGCGGCGACATTGTGCGTGGCGCAGCCACCGTCATCCTGGCCATGGGGGACGGCAAGCGCGCCGCCGACAGCATCGACCGATACCTACACGGTCAACTGTGACCCGCCGCAAGCGCGTGTTCGGCACCGCGCTTCGCGGATGACATTCCGGCGATCATTCAGCGGTTCTGAACTCGCCTGGAAGGCGCCCGGGCATTCTCCAGAATGAGGCACGTCGTCGGATCGCGTGCCTTAGTTGGGAAGTCGGGCGCTATGTTAAGCTTGGCTCAGCTTTACGAGCGACCGCCGAGCCGCTGAAGCGCGTGCGTCAACTCTTGGGCGAGCACTCATCCGGCGCCCGGCAATGGATGTCGCAGATCGAGTCGCCTCGGGGCATACCTCACGTCGAGACGCCCGCGCCCTTCGCGAGCCTCCGGATGCGCGGCACGAGCTTCGACCACTACGACGGCCGGCGCTGGACCCGGAGCCGGGACTTCCC
>CAYGAN010000290.1:2978-3718 GCA_964347585.1 uncultured Planctomycetales bacterium
GGGGCGTACCTCACGTCGAGACGCCCGCGCCCGGCGTACCACTGCCGATCGAAGGCGGTTCGGCCGGCAAACTCTCCCTCCAGGGATCACCGGTGGCCTTGAGCCACTTGCCCAGCTCGGCGTGCAGGTGTCGCGCCGCTTGGTGATAGGAAGACTCTTTGAAGCGGTTGACGTTCTCCGCCGGGTCGCTCGCAAGATCGAAGAGTTCACACTCGCCGCGGCTGTGCCAGACGTACTTGTGCCGGTTCGACCGCACCATGCGTTGAAGCCGCCGTCCGTCCGCTCTGCTTCGCTCGGAGAAGGCCAGTCGCTTCGGGTCCTCCTTTCCCTCAATGAAGGGCCTCAAACTCAACCCGTGAATCCCAGGCGGCGCAGCTCTCTGTAAGTAGTCGAGAATTGTCGGCATGAGATCCACGTGGCTGACCTGGGTTCGCACCGTTCGGCCGGCCGCAATCGTCCCCGGAAGGCGCATGATCAGCGGGACGCGCAGAATGTCGTCATAGAACGCTGCGATCGCTTTGCCCACGACGCCGTGACGGCCCTGCATGTCGCCGTGGTCGCTCGTGAAGACGACAAGGGTTCGGCGGGAAAGGCCGAGGCGTTCCAGTACAGCCAGTATTCGCCCGAACAGAGCATCCATAGCGGTTACCTGACCGTAGTAGCAACCGAGATACTCCCGAATCCCGTCCGGCCCCAGGAAAGTGCCGAGTTTCTTGCCCACCTGTTCGCTGTATTGTGCA
>CAYGAN010000290.1:3750-4749 GCA_964347585.1 uncultured Planctomycetales bacterium
CGGTGGCGAAAAGGAGACCGTCAGGAACCAGGATTCGTCCCGGTGCCGCCTGAGCCATTCAATGGCAAGCCGGGTGATGTGCCCTTCCGGAAGGTAGTCCAGCGGAACCGGGGTCCTGCCGATTATGGCAATGTCCTGTTTTGATCGCCGGGGCCACTCCCGGTACTTGCTGTGCGCCTGGCGGACAGCGGGCACCATCTCAACCGGATGACCCCAGACGACGGGATCGCCTTTGCCCGGCGAGACCCGACTGGCCGGCGACCACCGGCTCAGGTGCTGGTGGTACCCCCAACCAGCGTACCCCCCGCGGGCTGTGTCTCGATAGCAATCTACCTCGTTCTTCTTGCCCAAGTGCCACTTGCCGAAGTGGCCGGCCACGTAGCCTGACGCCGCGAGCATTCCTTCGGTGAAGGGGCGTAGCCCGTCGCGCAGCCAGCTCTCCCCGCCTTGTACATTGCGGTTCAAGCCGTGGCGGTGCGGGTAGAGGCCGGTCAGGATCGAAGCGCGGCTGGGCGAGCAGAAGGGCGTCGGGCAAGTCGCTGCCGTGAACAGGACGCCCTCTCTCGCGAGGCGATCGAGGTGCGGCGTGCGAATCCTTTCGTTACCAGCGGCACCGAGGGCGAAGTGGTGCTGCTGATCGGTCATCAGGAACAGCACGTTGAGCTGCTCAGGTCGCGGCCGGCTTTGGCCCGAGGCCAAGAGCGAAGCAGCCGCCCCGCCTGCGATTTGCGACAGAAAGCTCCGTCGCGAATAGTCCTTTGACATCGGCTCTCCTCGCACGACGAGAGTGACGAACCGTTAGCCTGTTCTCCGACTTGGCTCTTCTATTGATCTTCCAGTGGATCGTGGCCGCACGTGCCCGACGACAGCGCGTCCCAGTTTGCTGCCAGACCGATCGCGCCCGGGAGGACTCGAACCTCCGACCTGCGGTTTAGGAAACCGCTGCTCTGTCCTGCTGAGCTACGAGCGCCCAACCCGACCCCGTCTTGAATGATACTG
>CAYGAN010000291.1:0-4705 GCA_964347585.1 uncultured Planctomycetales bacterium
CGCACGTGAACAGCCTGGAGGCGGCCAGCTACATCGAAGTGAGCAAGGAGTTTGTCGGCAAGATGCCGCACACCACGTACAAGATAACAAGACTCGGCCGGCAGGAGTTCGAAAAGCACTGGAAGCACCTCATGGAATTCGCTCCATGAGTTCAACGCGCCGGGCGGGAATAGGCTGGCTTAACGGGGAACACGATTGCCGTCGCAGTCCCACCATGAGAGTCGGTGTGGCCTCCGGCAATGAGATGGCCAGTCCCCGAGCCCGCAAGTAGTCCTTGTGGGATAGATGTTCCAGGACCTGTCCGGCTAGCCGTAGTCCCCGGAATCGAGAGGACAGAGCAGGCTGCCGGTCGAGAAAAGCCGTCACAGATCGGGCACGACTGCATCTGATCCACTGGAGAGCCGAGCCGACCAAGGGAGGAGCGAACCATGACGGGCGGTCGCCTGAACGCCAGCCAGCTTGTGCTTGTCCTGGCCGCCAGTTCCGTGCCAGCCATTCCCGCCAGGGCCGATGAACCGCGAATTGATGAGGCCGCAATTGAAGCCTACACCACCACGGAACTCAAGAAGGGCGGGTACCCGAGCCTCAGCATCGGGATCGTGGACGGCCAGGGCCTGCACTTCGCGAAGGGCTACGGATTGGCCGACCGGGCGAGCGGTCGCCAAGCCACTCCCGAGAGTCTCTACTACATCGGCTCGGTGACCAAGGTCTTCACCACCACACTGATGTGCATCCTTCGTGACCGGGGTATCCTGCGCCTCGATGATCCCATCTCGAAATACCTGCCCGAGGGGGTGAAGCTTCCATCCGACCCCCGCGGGGCGCCGGAGATCACCTTGCGTCACCTGGCCACCCATACTTCGGGCCTGCCTCGCCTGCCACCGAACCTGACCGCCAAAGGGCGCGATCCCTACGGCGGCTATACCGTCGAACAGCTTTACGCCGGTCTGGGGCAGGTAAAGCTCGTCCGCCCCGTCGGCGCGGAGTGCCGCTACTCCACTCTCGGCGCGGGCCTTCTCGGACACGTCCTGGAGCGAGCCGCCGGCGAGCCCTACGAGAAGCTGCTCGCAAAGCACCTGCTCGATCCTCTCGGGATGAAAGACACGAGCGTAACGCTGACATCACGCCAGCGAAGAATGCTCACCGTCGGCTACAAGGGCAGAGACTTTCGCAAGAAGGCATCGCCATGGAATTTCGGCTGTCTCGAAGGGGCGGGCGCGCTGGTCTCCTCCGTCGCAGACCTGGCACGTTTCCTCTCGCTTCAGCTCAAGGCGGGGCAAGCAGACGTAAGGCCGGTCTCCGGTGGAACGCTAACCGAGCTGCATACCCCGCAGCGCCTGACCGGCGGTTGGGACGGGGCCGTAGGTCTCGGCTGGCATATCACCCCGGCAGAGGGCATCGGCGACGTGGTCTGGCACAACGGCGGCGTGGACGGCCACTTCGCGTTCATCGGATTCCTTCGCGACCCGGCCATCGGCGTGATCGTGCTGACCAACGCCGGCAAGCTTGTTGACCAGATCGGCTGGGTCCTGCTGGCTCTCGCCGCGGCACGGCCAAAGCCGCCCACTTCGACCACACAAGCTCTCCCCGCTGCGCAGGAAATCCTCGACGCGCACGTCGCCGCCACCGGCGGGCGAGAAGCCCGCGAACGTATTCACAACGTCGTGAAGCGAGGAGCCGCCAACATCGCCGGCATGCAGGCTCGGTTTGAATCCTACAATGCCGAACCCGCCCGGGCGTACATGAAGATGTCGATGGGCCCGCTCACGATCGCCGAGGAGGGAGTGGACGGCACGATCGCCTGGGAGATCACCCCTCAGGAGGGCGCGTCGCTCATGACCGGCGACCAGCGAGACCTGGCGCTTCGCCAGGCCGTTCTTCACGGCGAGCTCAAGTGGCCCGAGTTGTACAAGCAAGCCCGGTGCACGGGCCTGGCCGATTTCGGGGGCCGTCGCTGTTACGAGGTCGTGATGACGCCCAAGAAAGGCCCGCCCGAAACAATGTATTACGACCTCGCCGACCACCTGCTCATCGGCGTCAAGTACACCCTCGAGCTGGACGTATTCGGCGAGCAGACCATTGAGGAGATCTACACCGACTACAAAGCGTTCGACGGGATTCTCTACGCGTGCACTGTCGTCCACAAAATCGCGGGCATGGAGCTGACGTTCACCACCGAAACCATTGAGCACAACGTTGACATACCCGCCGAGCGTTTCAACCTCCCACCGGACGTCAGGAAGCTCTTATCCGAATCGCCGGCTTCACAGCCAGCGCCCCCGGAATGAAACCCGCCGGGCGGCATCGGCTTGGATCCACGCGCCGCGCGCGCCGACTACCCCACCTCATCCGTCTCGACCTCGGGCGCCTGGGACGTCGGCTCAGCGAACGGCCCCACCCGGAAGTGTTTCAGTGTCACGATTTGCTTCGCGGCTTCCAGTATGCCAAGCAGATCGCGCAGACGGCGGCCCTGCAAGCTCGAGCCCAACATGCACCGGGGCACACCTGCTCTTTGATTACCGCCAACGATGATCACAACGGGAGCGCCGTCATATCTCTGGCTCAGACCTTCGGCCTCCTGCCGAAGCTCTCGTTCGATAGCGTGAGTCTCGTGCACGCTACATCTCCTTCTCAGCAGCCCCGCTCTTATTTCCAAACGGCAGGGCGCCGGGTTCTTCTCATCAGCGGCCAAGCCTTGTGAACACGATATCTCCAACGCCCGGCGCGAACGGAATCGCGACCGAGATGATCTTTCCCGCCTCGTTCCGTTTGAACGAGGCGCTCTGCGCGTAGCCTGTCGGAAGGCTGATTGTGAACACCTCATCGTGATCGTACTTCATGCTAAAAGGAAACCCGTTGTGCTCCAACCTCAACCGCCCGCCGTGGCAAGTTACCGCGAGTCTGCCGTACGCAGGGTGCTCGTACTCGCCAACGTAGTCCTGAGAAGCACGCGCAGGAGCCGTCCTCCGTTTCCTATCGCGGCCGATCGCTCTCCTCCGGGAACTGCATCGCTGCCGCTCGCTCAGCCGCAGGTATCTCCTGTTCCACGGAATCGGGTCCAACCCCAGCAGCCGATCACAGAGATTTCGCGCGACGATCTTCGCCATGAGCGTGTGTACCTGATTGGTCAGCACAACGACCCCGAAGGACTCGCCCGGGAAGAACGCCACGTGAACGCCGAAGCCGTAGGCGTTTCCGCCGGTGCGAACGCATCGATAACCGCGATACGGCTGAACAAGCCACCCCATCGTGTAGAACGCTTCGAGCAACTCTCTGCCGTTGCCGAGTCCGGGCCAGAACACGTGAGGCGTGTGGGTTTCCTTGAGATTCCGCTCGCCGACAATTCTGCGCCTGCCGACCTTTCCGCCGTGCATGTGCAGTCGAAGATACCGGCACATGTCGCCGACGTCTGAGAGAATCGCCCCAGCCGGCGCGCAAGGCCCGTTGATCCTCGCGAGGTCCCAGTCTTTGCGGAAACTACGAAAGAAGGGTAGGACCCGCCTCCCATCCCACTCGTAGCCAGTGGCGATGTCAGCCTCTCCCGAGAGGTCGTCCGTCACGAACCGGCTGGCCTTCATCCCCAGCGGCTCAAGAATGCGCGATCTGACCAAGTCTTCCCAGGTCCGCCCCGTGACGTGTTCCATCAAAGCCCCTGCAACGATGTAGTTCACGTTACTGTACTCGAACGCGGAGCGGAACTCTTTGCATGGCTCCAGATACCTGAGCCTCTGAAGGATGTCTGAGCGAATAAGAGGGGAGTTCACCCACAGCCCACCGTGTCGGCCCAGACCCGTCCGCTGCGCCAGGAAATCGCGCAGAGTCGCTCGCTCAGTGGCCACCGGGTCGTACATCCTGAAGGACGGAAGGTAATCTTGGACCGGCCTATCCCACTCAAGCTTGCCCTCTTCGACGAGCATTGCCGCCAACGTCGCCGTGAACGCCTTGCCGAATGATGCCGTGTAGAACTTTGTGCTCTCGGTTACAGGCAGCCGTCGCTTCACATCGCGCAGGCCGAAACTGCTGGCGTAGATCGTGCGCTGCCCCTTGACGACGCCCACCGCGCAGCCCGGCACATGCCAATCCCTCATGCACCGCGCAACGAAGCGATCAAAGCCCTTCAGCTCAGTCACGACTGGCGATCTCTTCTGCCTTGCCGTGTTTTCAGTAGGATTCCCTGTGCAGGGACATGATGTTCGCACTGGCGCTCGCCGATTGCCCCCTACCACGGACCCAGTCTTTGGCTGATTCGCTGTTCCTTAACGGTTCCTGAGTTCATCCAGTCGCCGCTTCTTCGAGAAGAAGGCTTCCTGCAGCACTGCGTATTCTTCGTTCGTGCAACTCTGCCTGGCTGATCGGGCGTAGGACTCGGTCCGGGCAAAGGCCTCCTGGATCGTTTCGCAAGGGTAGTCCTTGCATTCCGCACAGTGGCTCACGTTCCTGGCCTGGGCGCACTCTTTGACCTGGTACCTGCACCAGGTCGCGCTGCGGCAGCCGTGGCACGTCATCTCCTCTGGCGGCACGAGAGTCTCCCGCCAGCCGACTTTCCTCCAGAGGGCGGCAGCCTCCTTCAGGCGCTCCACGTCGCCGGCCTGCGTGGCAACATATCTGGGGCAGCAGCGGCAGTCGTTGCCGCAGAAAGCCAGGTTGAGCATGGCCCTGTCCTGACTCATCCGTGTTCTCACAAGTATTGCCTCTATGGCTGCGA
>CAYGAN010000292.1:0-4697 GCA_964347585.1 uncultured Planctomycetales bacterium
CGATTTCTGCAGCAGGGCGTCCTCGGCCTCATAGTCCCGTTGCTCGGCTTCCAGGGCAGGCCAGGCCCTTCGTTCGTGGCCGAGTTCGAGTTCATCCCGGACACACACGTTGCCCTTCAGCACCCGGATAGCACGGGCCACGTGAACGCCGGATTCCGGCGACCGGCCTATTGGACGCTGGACAAGGCTCGGCGCCACCTTGAGCGCGAGGGCGGGTTGCTCAAGCCGCAGCAAGTCAGAGTCGTGGCGGACCCAGGGCTGGGACAAGCGCTTTCGAGCCGGCTATGGCTCCGGCCTGTTTTCGCCCTGCCCGTCTCAATCAGTGCGGAGCTGTGGGCACGTGTCCAGCAGACAGCTCACTGGGAACTGCTGGGGCTGGTTCAGTTACCGGCTCCATCGGGCAGCGCGTCAGTCGATTGGCCGCCGCCGACCGGGCACAACTTCGACCCCGGTCAGCACGGTATTGACCTGAAACTTCTCGGATCGAAAGAAGCAGCGCGTTGTCCATATACCAAGACCCGCGGGCGTACGTACGCGCCATTGGGCGAGACTTGGGTCGGCACGATTGAAAAGCACGTGCAACTGCATGTGCCGGCCGAGGAGCAATGATTGGCAAAGACCGAATGAACGTGGCCATGTGGCTCGGCACGCCCGATCGCGTGCCGGTGATGTGCCAACTGACCCTCGGGCACTACTTCCTGAACGCCGGCATCGATCCGCTGGAGATCTGGTTCTCCAGCGAGGGGTTCGCTGAGGCCTTGGTCCGGCTGCAGAGGCGCTATCGGTTTGACGGGATCCTCGTGAATCTGCCCGGCCGTCCGCCGGACTGGCGCAAGTTCGCCACGAGAATCGACTGCGGCGACAGCGGCTGTACGGTGCAGTGGCGCAACGGCGGGTATTCAACCGTGCCCCTCGACGACAACGTGCATTACTTCCGCCCGGATGGGGCTCGGCCACTGCCACGATTCGAGGACATTGATCCCGACCAGCTCTACTACGTGGAACCGTGGGACATCACTGAAGTCAGCTATCCGTACACGTGGGCCTTCGCGGACCAGCCGGCCGGATTCGACGACTTCTTTCCCTCATACCACCACGAGACGATCCGCGCCGTGATCGCGAGAACCGGCCATGAGGTCTCCGTGCACGCCGAGGTCTTTTCGCCGTTTTCGCAACTGCTGGAGCTGCTCGGCTGCGAGGCAGGCCTGCTGGCGTTGGTCGAGGACCCGGCCAAAGTGCGTGCCTGCCTCCAGCGGCTGACGGCTGGCGCGACCGATCTCGCGTGTCGGCACGCCTCGGCAAGTGTCGATGCGGTACTGATTAGCTCAGCATTCGCAGGGGCCGGCTTTATCAGTCGCGACATGTATGAGCAGTTCGTCTCGCCGTACGAGAGACAACTGATCGAAGGCGTAAAGACCCGACACGACCTGCCGATCTACACGCACACGTGCGGTGCCATCGGCGATCGGCTCGACCTGATGCTCCAAACCGGCACCGACGGCATCGACACGCTCGACCCGCCGCCGCTCGGAACCGTCGAGTTGGCCCAGGCCAAGCAGCAGCTCGCCGGCCAGGCCTTCATCAAGGGGAACATCGGTCCGGTCAATACACTGCTCGAGGGCGGTCTGGAAGCCGTCGAGCAGGACGTCAGGCGTCGCCTTGCGATCGCTGCGCCGGGCGGCGGCTACATTCTCAGCAGCGCCTGCTCCGTGCCACCTCGCGTGGAGCCGGCGAAACTCGAGGCGCTCGTCCCGCTGGCGGAGGAATGCGGGCGCTACACGTGACCGGCCTCCAGGCCCGATAACTCGCGTGCCGTGCCCCAAAAAAGGTTCGGGAGCCGGGCGCGAC
Source organism: uncultured Planctomycetales bacterium (assembly GCA_964347585.1). Taxonomy (GTDB): domain Bacteria; phylum Planctomycetota; class Phycisphaerae; order UBA1845; family CAYGAN01; genus CAYGAN01. The sequence continues at coordinate 1,849 of CAYGAN010000292.1, forward strand.
AATGCGGCTGAGGCAATTGCGTCGGTGCGGCAGCCTGGACTATAATGGTCTCGTTGCATTGCGGCCTGGTGTCGCAGCGCGTGGGAAAGAGAGAGGGCTGAAAAGATGCATGGGAGAGGATGGGAGCGTTCTTTATGCGCCGGAGGTCTGGCGTACGCAATTCTGACATTGGCGACCCACCCAGCTGCAGGTCAACTGAATCTCGGACCTGAGGAGCTTGTCCAAGCCGACGGCGCGGACATCGACGTGCCCGGGTACTCCGTGCCATCCTTCGTGGACTGGAACAACGACGGCCTCGGCGATCTGGTCGTCGGCGAAGGCAGCGGAGCCTTTCCGGACGCAAAAGTGCGCGTGTACCCGAATGTGGGCACGTCATCCGCCCCGCAATTCTCGGATTACTTCTATGCCCAGTCCAACGGCTCGGACCTCACCGTACCGGGGAGCGGCTGCCTGGGCCTGTTCCCCCGCACGGTCTATTGGGACGGCGACGCCCGCAAGGACCTGCTCATCGGACAGGCCGACGGAACTGTCAAGCTCTTCCTGAATACGGGCACCGACGAGACCCCGACTTTTGACGGCGGGACGTTGCTCCAGGTGGGTCCGGCCGAAGCCAAAGCGGATATCGACGTGGGACTGCGCGCCACCTCGATCGTCGTCGATTGGAACAGCGACGGCAGGAAAGACCTGGCTGTCGGCGCCCTCGATGGCATGCTGCACGTCTTTCTGAACGAGGGCACCGATGACGCCCCCGACTTCCTCAGCGAGATGCTTGCGCAGGCAGGCGCTGAAGATCTTGTCGTGCCGTCGGAGCGCTCCAGCCCCGCCGTTCTCGATCTGGACGGGGACGGCAGGAAAGACCTGCTCAGCGGCAACACCGACGGCCAGCTTGTCTTCTATAGCAACGTCGGCACCGACGCCGCACCGGCTTTTGCCGGGTACTCATTCGTCGAAGCCGGTGGTCTTGCGATTGACCTTCCCGGGACGCCGCGATCCAGGCCGTTCGTTTGCGATTGGACCGGCGACGGTCTTCTCGACGTGCTGATCGGTGCGGGAGACGGCAATATCCATCTCTATCAGGGCGTTCCCGAGCCTTCGGGATTGTGCTTGGTGGCCCTGGGTTCGGTCGGTGTCCTCACGCGGCGGCGAAGCCGCAAGGCATGAGCTTACCACCGGCCTATCGCGTTCGTAGCGCCTGGAAAAGCCCTTGCGGCCCCTCGTGTGGCCGTGTCGCCGCGCTCGTTAATGGGGCGTGGGGGCGTACCCTCTGCCGCGTAGCCACTTGGTCTGCATCTACAATGACGGCGACAGGCGAAGACTCGCCTGCAACTTGGTTACGAGAGTCTTATTTCAGGATGGAAGCATGAGAATGCAGCATCACTTCCGGATTTGGGCGGGCGTCGTCGTCCTCGGTGCGTCGCGCGCCGTCGCGGTCTGCACGATCAGCGGGAACTACACCGTTGAGTGTAACGGCACGACGTATCGCGCTGTGGACGATGAGTGTGTGTACTACGTGGACCTGGCCGCTCACAACGCAGCTCACCCCGGAGTGCCGCTGCCCGATTTGAAGAAAACAATCGCGGACAACTACGACGCGGAGGCGGTGCCGCAGCCGGTGGTCGTTCAACTGACCGACTACGTCGATTGCACGCAGACCGACCACAACTTCACGGACGCCAACAAGTGGCCGGATTCGCCCCACCCGAACCAGCCGTCGCGGCTGATGAACATCAGTGGCAAGACGTTTCGCGTCACCGCCGCGCCGGATGACGGGTTCGCCACGTACTACTACTCCTATGACGTCGCGACAGGCGGGACCGCCGGCGTGCCGCACCTGCTTGTGGCTGAGTCGTCCAACGACCAGGAACGCTACACCAGTCTGGCTATCCATCACGCCGATGGCATCTCGGTCGAGCCCGGCCTGCCTTGGGCACCGCCCTATACCGGCGAACCGACGATCAACCCATGGGGCGATCCGTGGTATGAGCAGAACATCGAGCGGACTCAGCAAGGCCCGTGCTTCGGCCCGGGTGTTGGTCTGGCCACCTATACCGGCCGAGAACTGCCTATCGACAATCAGCCCTTCAACATCGGCATGATCTTTCATCCCAAGACGACCACCGTCCGAGCGGTCGTCTCGAGCCTGGGCTGCAATCTGTATCGCAGCAGCACCGACGGCGGAGCGGTTTCCCAAATGTGGGTCTTCGAGTTCGTCGATGCAATGCCCGATCGCTACCCCGCGCATACGCCGCCGACAGATCCCGCTCAGGAGCGCCGCATTGGTCTGCACATGACGCACCCCTGGTACTTCTACGCCCATTACGGCACGCCGGTCCGCCTGCTGAGTCACCGCCAGGAAGGCCTCCAGCGCATGGTCCGGCACTTCAGGTTCTGCGGGTTCAACTACATCGTGTTCAACGCGATCAACGGTTCTGACCGCACTGGCAAGACCTGGTACCCGGGCGGCGCACACTTCGACTGGAACTCGGCCGGCGACCTGCTGGCTGAACTCCCCCCGATTGCCGAGGCCGAAGGCGTCGAACTCGTGCCACTAATCACCTCGCTCAAGCACCCGACGTACACAAGCGGCTTGCCGATCGGCAATGATTCCTACCAAATGGGCTCGGACGGGAACTACGTCAAGGCGTTCAACAACGAGACGCTCGACCCGCTTCGGCCGGAGGTGCAGCAGCTCGTCTTTAACCTCCTGGACGAGATCGCCAGCCGGACCGCCTCAAGCTCAGCCGTTCGCGGCATCGGCATCCGCGTCAACGGCAAGATCGGCACCTGCTATACGTCCCACCAGGACAGCGAGCGCGGCGCGAAGATGTCCGGCTATTCGTCGTGGGACC
>CAYGAN010000293.1:0-4670 GCA_964347585.1 uncultured Planctomycetales bacterium
TGTCAAGGCTCTCGAGTGCGTTCTTGCGCTTGGCCGCGGCGGGCCGGATGTCTTCAACGATCGTGGCCTCCTTCAGGGCGGGCGCTTCGGCCACCACCACGCCCCGCGGGTCGATCACACGACTCTGACCCAGGCTGACCGAGTCGCTTGCGCCAGGCGAGCCGATCCCGCTGGCCTGGACGACCCAGATCCCGTTCTCTGCGGCGCGGGCCACGAGCTGGGCGCGATAACCTTCCATCTTGCGGATTGCCACAGCCAGCGAGTTGACCTCGTAGCCGACGTAGAAGCAGACCCGCGCGCCTGCCAACACGGGTATCCGGACCAGTTCCGGGAAGCGCTCGTCGTGACAGATGATGGCTGTGCAGGGCACGCCGTCGATCTCAAAGCGTGCCAAGTGATCCCCGGGCTCGAACCACCGTTCGGGGACCATCTTGTGATATCGCATCACCTCGGCGCCGTCCGGTCCGACGAGGACGGCCGAGTTGTAGGGTTTCTGGGCAGGTGACCTCGTCGCGCTGCCGTACAGCACGTAGATACCGTGGGAGCGCGCCGCCTCGGCGATCCGCTGCATGGCCTTCTCGAGCTTGTCCCACTCGATCGCAGCGATGGTGGCTGAATCAAACCCCGACAGGGCCGTCTCGGGAAAGACCGCCACGCGCGCGGCCGCCTGTTTTGCCTCGGCGATGCCCCGCAGAATGCGATCGAGATTGACGTTAACCTGCGTGGATATCTCCATCTGGACGGCGGCAACTCGCAGAACGTCGGGCACGGCTTGTCCTTTCGCATGGCCCGCAACGGGCAGGACCGCGGCGACTGCTAGCGTGATGGCGAGATGATCTCGACTGAACACGGGTGACGCTCCTTTATCCACGACCACTTCGTGAGGCAAGTATCCGACGACAGAGCACGCGACGCAACCCATGATCGTGTTGGTGAAACACCTGCTCTGTTTGGGAAGCAGAACATTCGAGCTTCGTAGAGTCACCGCTCAACGCCTGGCGTTGTGGCTCGTACGTAAGAGGAAGACATGGAAGCGCGCTTTGACCGGAGCGCGGCCACCGGGTACGATTCCGCCCGCATTTCCTACTGCGAGAAAGGGGCAACAACCATGACTCAGAAAGTGCACGGATCAACGGTGTTCGCCGCGGTGACCGCGGGTCTCGCGGCATGGTCGTGTGCTGCGGCAGCCGGGTGCACGCAGCCCGCTTCCAGGCCGGCTGAGCTCGCAGAAGTCGTGATCGTGGGAACTCAACATTTCATCTCGGACATGCCCGAAGGGTACACGCCCGGGCATCTGCGGGCACTGCTCAAGAAGATATCACCGGACCTGTTGGCGGTGGAGACGCCAGCGAACGTGGGGGACCCGTGGGCGTTCGCGCCCCTCGATCTGCAGTGGATCACGAAGCCATGGGCGGACGAACGCGGTCTGGCGGCAGTGCCCGTCGGCTGGCATGAGCCAAGATACCAGGCGCAGCTGGCTACCATGGTGCAGGCAATCCAGAACGCGGGCAAATCACAGGAACTCCAAACGAACGAAACGCGGTTCCAGCAGGAAAGCGCCAAACGTGTGATGACGTGTGAGTTCCTGAACAGCGAAGAGCAGTACGCGCTCTGGCGGAACTATCACGCAGCGCTGCACAAGCTGTACGGTCAAAAGACTCCTTGGGAGGAATGGAACGCGAAGATCCTCGCCAACGTGACGAAGCTGTCTCGCCAACACAAGGGCAAGAGAATCGCGCTGGTCTTCGGGTCCGCGCACTGCTATTACCTTCAAGACTACCTGAGCAAGGAGGCAGGGGTCAAAGTCATCTCCGTCGCGAGTTTCTTCCCGCTTACTGACCACCAAATCGACTCCGAGACACGTCCGATCGACCACCTGAGGGCGCTGAGAGTGCTCAACTTTCAGAACTGGGGTGCGATGACCGTCAGCCAGCTCGACAAGCTTGAGCGACGTCTCGAAAAGGTAAAGCAGTTCGCCCAGTTCCACGGCGACTACGAGCTGTTTCGCGGAAAGCTGTTGCTGCATCGCCTCAAGCCCGACGAAGCGTTGCAGGCCTTCCGACAACTGCTGGACCTAGACACGGCTGCGACGGCGGCGTTCGATGGAACGACTCGTCTGCGCGAAGCGGGCATGGTCTTCATAGCCATTGCGAAAATGCGGGCCGGTCGCCGCGACGAGGCCCGCCACGACCTCGAAGCTGTCATCAAAACGGATGACGTCACACCCGCCACCAAGCAGTGGGCAAAGCAACTCCTGCAAACCATCCCAAAGCCGGCCGAGGAGAAGGAATGAGCCCTGTCTGACAGTGGACGGAGCAAGGACCGAGATCGGAATCTCGGTCCAGGTGCGCTTCTCTGCCCGTGGGTGCATAAGGACCGAGATGCGAATCTCGGTCCAGGAACGCTTGGCCACGTTCCTCGCGGTGCGGGCATGTTCACTTTCTTAGTCTTGCCCAGTCGGCTTCAGGGCGGAGATCCACGAGGGCTTCGGCCAGTTGGCCGCAGGCGCAGCCGTCGATGACGGCGTCGAGCGTGATGATGCGCCGGCGGTAGGCGGTCGATTGCGTGGCGGGAACGCTCAGAACGAAGTCAACGACGGCCTTCTCGCCCGGGGCGGCGGTCGCCTTGCCGCGGTCGGGCTTGGCGCGCCAGCCGGCCGGAACGTTGATCACGAACTCGAGCGTCGAAGGCTTCTCGAAGATGTTCTCATACCAGACCTGCATGGGCACGGACGCACCCGGTGCGCACGGCGGCTGATAGGGATAAAGGAACACGTAGTCGGGGTAGATGGCCTGCTCAATGTTCTGGCTTGCTGCGAGCCGCCGCCAGTGCTCGTGCTCGGTCAGGCACCAATCGTGGAACTGGCGCCAATCTTCCCGGTTCATTCGGAACGGCCCGCCGTGGCCCGGACAGGCCAGCTCCGGGCTGTGCTTGAGGAAGAGCCGGCCGGTGATCTCGTGGCTGTTGGCGTGGACGTGGTTCCGCCAGATGTTGTTGGAGGCGTACCCGCCCGCCTGCTGGCCGAGCTCGTCGCCGGTGAACGCGACACGCGTCCCGTCGATCGCACCGAACATGGCCATGTGGTAGTCGGCGTGGCCGGGCGCGTGGAAGACCTGGAACTCGAATTCCTCCCAGCGGAACGTCTCGCCCTGGCGTAACGCGCGGTTGACCTTGAGCGGCTCGGCGAACGTGCAGCCCAGCTTGTAGCCGTGCGGGTTTTCGAGGATGTCCGTCATGTTGTGATAGCACCAGATCTGCGCACCTTCGTGGCGCTGCAGATAGGGCAGGCCGTTGACGTGGTCGTCGTGGTAGTGGCTGGGCATGGCGATATCGACCTTGCGCATGCCGAAGTCTTCGCGCAGCAGGTCCAGATTATGCTCCAGCATCCGCAAGCGGTTGTTCGCCTCGAAATAGGCCGCAGCCGAGAACATGAACGTCCCGCTCTGCGAGCCGTAATCGACGAACAACGCCTTGCCGCTGTCGCTGATGACGACCCAGGTGTTGGAGCAGCCGGGAATGTGCATCAGGTGCGGCAGGACGGCGTAGGGCCGCACGTCAGCCGTGGGCGTTTCAACGCCCCAGCGGTGCGCCATGTACTGCCTGAGTCTTGTTTCCAGCTCCTGCAGCACCGCGTTGACGCCGTCGAACGGATCGCCGTGTGACGGGCAAGCCAGTTCGACGCCGTGGGCCCGCAGCTTGGCTAGCGAATAGACTAGATAGTCGCACCCGTCGTGCTGGCCGTAGCCGTACTGCAGGTCGTACAGGGTGTGCACCCGGCCGGGCGTGCGGACGAGGTCGCCGGTAAAGGCGATCTTTCTGCCGTCGATCTGGCCGACCAGCGCGATGTGCCCCAAAGAGTGCCCCGGCGTGGGCTGGACGAACAGCCGATACGGGCCCCACTCAAACGTCTCATAGTCGATCAGCGAGCGATCGACGCGGATGCTCTCGGCCAGCGTGAAAAACGTCTGCCTGACGTCGTAGATGTTGTAGATCTGTCGCGAGCCCCAGAAGACCTCGACCTCGTCGAAGTACGGGCGCTCGTGCGCGGGCACCGCTATAGGAATACCGCGCTCGTTGGCGATGTGATCGGCTTGGCACTGATCGCGGTGATGGTGCGTGTGGAGGACCCACTCGACGGAGCTGACGCCGATGTCGCCGAGATGGTCGAGCACGGCGCCGCTGCCGAAGTCGATCAGGATCGCGCGCGATCCGTTCCTGAGTACATAGACATTGCAGATGTCGCGGTAAAGATAGAGGTTCTCTGAGATTCGCTCGAACATTACGCAATGCTCTCCTTTGTCCGATCGTCCGGTTGCCGTTTTCCCGCCACGCAGGAGGGACGAGGCACTACTTGTTGGCATATCGCGCACCGGCCGTGATCCGCGCGACCAGAACCAAGTATATGGCGAGGCACGTCAGGTTCGGCACCAGCCAACTCAAGAGCAGCAGCACGTCGTCGTCGATGTGCACGTGTGCCTCAATGGCGCGGAACCACCCGTGCACTTCCAACGCTAAGGCGGCCGCTGCGTTCAGCAGGGCGAACAGCGCCCACAACACGAGAAAGCCGCTCAGGTAGGACGCGGCTTGCATGGAACCGTTCATCAGATTCCGCCGGTTCCGCGCGTCGCGCAAGCCCGACCAGATTCCGACCAGTCCAGCGGCTATGAGCG
>CAYGAN010000294.1:0-4653 GCA_964347585.1 uncultured Planctomycetales bacterium
ACCACAGCACGCCTAGCACCGCCGGGCCATGGGACGATACCTGTGGCCCGCTTTGTTGTTTTGTTCCGCGGGCCGGCGCTGCGGCGGCGCAGCACAAGTCCGGCAGCGCGACAGCTTTAGACCCTTGCTGTCCGTCTCAGGCAGCAGCGGATCACGGGCGAAGAAGGCTGAAGGCTTCAGGCTGAGCGAAGGCGCGTCTGGGCTGGTTGACGAGGTCCGTCCCCCGCCCTTCGCGCGGACGCGAAGGACGGGGCACCCATCAGTGGGCCCCGGCATGCTCACCGAGAAACCGGGCCACCCCCTCGGGATGGTTCCCGAATCGGCCCTGCTTGGGAATCTCGCCGGTCCGGCTCATAATGGTCCCATAGCTGAACGCCTTGTGGTAATCCACGCCGACAAACGTCTTCATCGTGCACCTCCAATCGCGTTTGCTCAAAATGGGCGATCATCTTCGAATCACCCGGGAGGTGCACTACGAGTTCATGCTAGCTCCTTTCGCGATATGCCCCCGAACCTGTGCGCGGCCCAGCCGAGGGCGAGCAGCGAGAGTGGGACAGTTCTAGGGAATATGAGCAATCCACGCTTCCTTACCGTTGGGGCTGATCCCGCTGCCGACAATGGTCGAGCCGTCTGCAGAGACGTCGTACGCACTAACCAAGGTCCATCCGGTCAGGTCCAGACGGAAGTCGTTGACCAGCACGTCGCGCAGGTTGCGCATGCCATTGGCTGCATCCCAGATGAACGCCTCGTCTCCCGAAGCGGTAGTAGCCGCGCCCACGACGATCGATCCGTCCCCCGAGACGCCCCACGCTTTGCTCTCGAAACGGCCGCCCGGCAGGTCACCGAGTCCGACCATGCCTGTAGCGGCAGTCCAACGAAACGCTTCCTTCCCTGAGGCGGAGCTACTGTGGCCCACGATGACCGACCCATCCGCCGAGACGTCGAACGCGACGCTCCCGAAGAACCCGCCCGGCAGGTCAGCCAGTCCGACCATGCCGGTAGCGGCAGTCCAGCGGAACGCCTCCGGCTTTCCCCGCGCGGACGCGCCTGCGCCGACGATCACCGATCCGTCCGCTGAGACGCCCCGCGCTTAGCTCCCGAAATCGCCGCCCGGCAGGTCACCGAAGCCGACCAGCCCAGCTGCTCCCGTCCGGCTGAAGGCTTTGTCCCCCGGTGCGGAGGTGCTGCAGCCGACCGCTGTGACCCCGTCGCCTGAGATGGCCAAGGCTATACTGACAAAGATGGCCCCGCCAGGCAGATCGCCGAGGCCCACAAAGTACGGCCGGTCGCGGCAGCCTGATGAACCGATCAATATGCCAATCGTGGTCGCGAGTAGAGGCGCCGTGCGCTTCATGCGTTGATCCTCCTGAAGTGATGATAACGTCGCTCCGCAAGCACGCTTCACCGTCGGCAGGCAAGGGGGGCGCGTCGCTGGAACGCGTCTCCCAGGCCGTCCTCGACTGTCGCGGGTGCGGGGGCAGTACATCGTCCGTAGCGTGGAACGACTATTCCCTGTTGTCCGGGCAGTAACTCACGCAAGTGGATCTACCGGCCGACGTGGCGGTCTCACTTGCCGCGCTCGCGCCTAGGGTCAGACTCACCGCCGGCGCGCCGAGAACCAGCATCGAGGGCCGCGTTCTTCGGTACTCGCCTCCATCGGCTACAACCACAAGGGGCCGGGCCGAGTTGACACAGGCCTCTTCTGACTGCGGGAGTCATGAAAGGAGCGCAGAGGAAATAGGCGGTTCCTGAAGGGTCTGGCGGGCTTTTCTGGGACCGTTCGAAAATGCTGAGCCGGGCGTCGAAAAAGAAACTTGCCCATTTTAACAAGGTATTGCATGCTGCATGTGTATGTCGAGGTGCTGAACGGCCTCGATCCAAATGCTCGCCGCTCGCAGGAGCTGCCAAGGTGGCTGCTTCACGCACTCAGAGCTTCTCAGGTCCTATAAGGAGAGGAAAGATGCAGTCCAATCGTATAGCCGTCAGTATCTGTTCGTTCGCTTGCCTTATGGTTGTTCTCGGGGCCTTTTGTCTGGCAGGTTGTGATGGGAGCCCGCTGTTCGGCGGCACAGGAACACTGAAGGTCCTCATAACCGACAAGCCTTTCCCCTTCGGCTTGATTAAGGAGGCGACGATCACTGTCACGCGTGTTGAAGTCCGACGTGCCAACACCGATGACGCTGAGGGTGAGAACGACGAGGCCGGCGACGAGACGGGCGGAAACGGTGACGACGCAGACGATGGCGGTTCGCCTTGGGTAGTCATCCAAGATGAGCCACAAGAATTCAATCTGCTTGACCTGCAGAACGGCAGGACGGATCTACTGGCAAATGCAGAGATCGAGGCGGGAACCTACACGCAGATGCGCTTGATTGTGACCCAGGGGCGCATCGTCATAGGCGAGGGGGAGGAGGACGAGCGCGAGTTCGTCCTGACCGTGCCCAGCGGCCCTCAGACTGGCATCAAGTTGCACTTCGAGTTCGAGGTCAGCGCCGACGCGGAGACGGTGTTGCTGCTCGACGTGGACCTGAGCCGCGCTTTCCAACCAATCCCTGCCGGCGACATTGAGGACCCCGACAGCATCACAGACTTCACGTTTGCGCCTTCGCTGGCGATGAGGCTGATCAACATTGTCGAAGCGGGCTCAATTGCCGGTACGGTTACCGATGGTGGGCAGAACGCCCTGAAGGACGTGACGGTCGCCGCCTTGGCCGACGGCGAGACGGTCACTACCACGGCAACGGAGGCGGACGGGACTTACGTGCTCTCGGGCCTGCCTACCGGCACGTACACGGTGAGCTTTTCGGCCACGGGGTACGAGGGCGTCGAAGTGGCCGACGTTGAGGTGACGGCCGGTACGGAGACCGCCGACATCGATGCCACGCTTGAAGCCAGCGGAGAATAGCCCGACCGCAAGCGCGGCGGCAGGGCGCGTGTGGCGCTCACGACGACTTGCCTAATCGACGACCGGCGCCGCCTCAGGCGCCCGGACGCTGGCCGTGCTCTGCCGACTGGTGCTTGGGGGCGTTGCTTTCCGAGGTGGACGCTTCACGTGAGCCTATTCACGTGCCTTCCTACGTCAGGGGGAGCAGTCGCTTGCTATGGTGTTCTGTCGCCGACGTCGTGCACTTCCCGTGGGCGGCTGAGTTAGAAGCTGGACGCCGGTCGAGCGAATGTAGCGTTAGGGGCCGGATCTTCTGGCGGAACGTCTCATTCCCCAATCGTTGGCTACCGAGAATGAAGAGCTCGGCCACCGCCCAAGCCGCCCCAGCCTTGATGGTCGCCTACGCCGACTTGTTAGGCCGTTAACCAATAGCATCTTCCATCGTCGCAACATGCGCGCGCCACGCAGGTGTACCGATCGCTCGAAGCCGAAGGGGCGGCGGGCAACGGGCATTGCAGTCATCAATTGATCTCGGCCATGACCGGCCGGTGGTCACTTGGGAACCGATCCCTGTCGCCCGGTGGTCGTGTCGTGTCTTCCTGAGCGTGATGCTCCGCGTGGGCTATTCGACAGTTCGTATAGCGGCCTCGCAGGGCTGGTGAGACGAGCACGTGATCCAGCAGAAGAGGGCGGTTGTTTATGTTATCTATGAAATCGTTGAAGCGGGCGGTGTACAACTCACCATTCGGGACGTTGCCGATCAGTGCGTGTTCGAACCGGCGCTCGGGGTGGTAGCTGCTGCCCATGAGTATGTCTGCGACACCGTGGGTCAGGTAATTCTTCTCGAAATAGTCCATGCCGGGCCCGTCGTTGAAGTCACCGGTCACGACTACCAGCCGGGACGGATCGGCGTGGTACAGATCGTCGAGGTATACACGTGTGTGCATCGCTTCGGTGCTGATGCGACGGCGGTTCTTCAGCGCCGCGACGATGAACGCCTGCCGACGATCGAGGTCATTCCACATCGCTTGCTGCTGGTTCACGAACTTGGACTTGGTGTGGAGCGTCAAGATCCGTATCGTCTCACCGGTCCCGCTCAGTTCCCCATCGACTACCAACGGGTCACGGGTAAACCCGTACGATTCGAGCTGGGCATCGCCGTCCACGTCAGCCATCCACTCGTCGAACAGATGATCGGTGAGGCCGTCGCTGGCGAGCCGAGCGTTCATGAGCGCTCCGCCTCGCTTGACAAGGGCGTAAATCTTCTGCGCGCCGCCGTCGAGTTCCCCGAATGCGTCGAAGAGTGGCTGTCCACTAGCGTCGGACAGAAACCCGTTGACGAACAAATCCATTTCGCGCGGATCGCTTGGGCCCTCCTGGAGGGTTAGAACGTCGGGGTCAATTGCCGTGATCACGTTCGCGACGCGCCGCGCCAAGCCCGCGACGCTAGCGATTCCGCTGTGCTGCTGGCGCCATGCCACCTGCCCATTTCCGACAAACCAATTGTTCATCCATTCGATGTTCCAGTCCATTAATCGCATGGTATTCCTCCCATTCTGTCAACGCCGTCCGGGATCTTGATCCAGGTTCGTTGTCAGTAGTCCCTCATGCGAGTTTCCAGTCACCATCGGCAGAGGGACCGGCAACAAGGTCCGGGCTACTCGCAACCGCACGACATGCCCCGCCAGCTTGGAGCATGCTGACCGTGAGGCGGTCACCACCACGGCAACGGAGGCTGATGGCACTTACGTGCTCTCGGGCCTGCCTAC
>CAYGAN010000295.1:0-3767 GCA_964347585.1 uncultured Planctomycetales bacterium
AGCCTGGCTAGAGCGCTGCGTTCGGGACGCAGAGGTCGCTGGTTCAAATCCAGTCACCCCGATTCCGAGCGGGCGAGGGGAGCTCAAAACGGGCCAGATTGGCACAAGAGCACGATCGGCAGTCCGATGTGCGCTCGTTTCCAGCAGCCGGCGCGAGGCCGATTCAGTTGCTTGCCGGCCTCACTGCCGTACCTCCGCCGGGTGGATATAGACCGGCAGCGCGTCGCGTGCACAGCGGCGGCCCGTCGGGTCCAGCACCTCGACCGTCAACTTGTACCGCCCCGGCACCGACTCCGTCGCCACGGCCAGATCCCACTCGCGCACGTCCGGTGTGACAGCGATAGGAACAGTAGCTTCTGTCGGCTTTGTCGCAGGTGCGTCGAGCGATTGCAGTTTGGCACGCACGGAGCCGGACGTCGTCGCTGGTGAGCGAACGGCCACGGTCAACGCCAGCTGACCCCCTTCGGCCATGCAGCGTTTGTTCCAGAGCACCGTCGCCCAGACGTTCTGGGGCTCCGGCGAAGCAGGCAACGTCAGAACAGCAAACTCTTTCGGATGCTTGCCCCGAGTCATCGCGCCGTGCCGCAGCTCGAGCCGGCTCTTTCGGTGTGGCTTGGCGCCGTCGTGGTCGTTGACGACGAGGTTGAAACCCGCCCGAGGCCACAGGTCGGGCACGAGTGGCGCCAACTCGGTCAGTGGCACCACGGCCTCGTAGATCGTCCGGCCGTCCGTTCGCCTGGCGGCCAGGCGCGCGGACTGGAGCTGCCCGAGCGGCTGGCCCCGGCGCCCCTTCCAGCGCCAGACAATCGGCCGGTCGTCTTTGAGCACGAACCCCAGCTCGTGATCCTGCTCGCCGTAGTCGTCGGCTCGCCGTTCGGCCGTCGGATCCAACGCGAGCTGAACGGAATCCCCCTGCCAAAGGAACCAGCGGTGGAACGGTTGACTGTGGACATCGTCGACAACGTCCGCAGCCAGATACAGGTTCTCATCGTCCACCTGCAGCGCGACGCGCGCCGCCAGGTCGTCCTCACCGCCCAGTCGAACCATGCCGGTGCGGAGGATATGCATAGCGATCTGCCCGCCCGTCTGCTTGCGCCATTCGAGCATTCTGCCCCACAGCTCGAAGTGCCACCGGATGCGCCGACCCTGAGCGCGCACGACGACATCACCCTCGCGCAGGCCAGCCTCGGCGGCCGGCGTGTCGGGGAACACGCGGGTCAGCACGACACCCTCGCCTCTCGGGTGCGGCTCTAACTTATACTTGGTGGCGAGTTCGTCGGTCAGCTGCGCAAACTCCACGCCCAGGTAGAAAGGCGGCTTGAGCTTCGCAGTAGCGTCGGTCTGCTTGTTGGCGACCGAGACGTCCAGCTCGAACGTATCGCCGAAGAGCTTGTCACGGCCGAGCGTGATCCATTTGGCCTCAGCCCAGTCGCTTAGGTCCGCGTCGATGGTGATCTTGCCGGCCCGCGTGGCGCCATAATCGGCCTTGTCCGGTAGCCGGTCAGCGATCGTCGGCTGTTCCCGAGGCGATAGAGCCAGCCGCAACGGACCGGCCGCCCGCTTGTCGGGCCAGGGCGGTACCACATCGACCGTCCCGTCCTCTCTGACGTGCACGAGCCGCTCGTAACCCAGCCTCGCGACGCGCTCGCTTTCCACGAGGAAGTCGAATTCGATCCCGCGGCGCGAGCACAGGATGGCCTCCCACATCGCGGCTGCCGATATGTCGCCGTAGTTGACGCCCGCCCGATTAAGCTCTTCTCGGCGCATGCCCCACGTGCCATACCAGCTGAACGCATATCCGGCCGGCAGCACGATCCCGACGCGCGCCTGGCGGAGAGTCTCCTGTTGGCTGCCGCGAGGGTGGGCAGAGGCGTATTCGTTCAGGGCGCGGGTCAGCTTCAATTGCACGTCCATCAGCGTCGGGTGCGGCCCGCCCCCGTGCGACCAGAACCAGATGCACCGCGCGCCCATCTGGTACGCGCGAATCATCGCCGGCAGGTGCAGCGCCGGGTCCGCCTCCGGGTAGATGCTCATGCCCCAGTACTTCTCGAAGGCCCGCGCCGCCCCGCGAAGGAACGCGAACATGCAATTGAACTGGTCGCGGTCGGATAGCCCCTCCAGGCCCTCGCCGAAGAGCGATTCGGGGTCCCAGCCGTACCCTCGATGCACGTACCGCCCTTCGTGAATTATCCCGGTTGCCCCGCCCGCAAGCTGGTGCCAAGCCGACCAGTACTCAGTCTCCCACGACGGGGGCCGAGGCGCCAGGATGCTCATCGTTCCAAGCGGATTCACTTGACCGCGAAAAGCAAGCTCGCGCCTCTTCGGCTTGACCAGCTTCTCGACCCGCATCCGCAGGATGTTCGCGACCTGCTCGGGACCCAGCGCCTGATCGGGGATGCCGCCGGACCAGCCGAGCCGGGTCATCGGCTCGTCAAGAAACATGCGTGCCGGCAAGTAGTTGCTGCGGTAAAGCGTATCAGGAAACGAGACAAGCCCCCGCAAGAACACCGGCTTATTGATGATCCAAGGCAGTTGTTCGTCCGTCGGGCGGAAGAGATTCCCCCCGGCGGCGATCATCGCCTCGAAATCCTCCTTCTCGTACGGCCCGGTCGGGATCTCGTCGCCGGGTTTCTTCGGCTTGCCGATCGCCTTGATTGCCGCCTGTGGGCCCATTAGCAGGTCGGGGCGCAAGCGCAACACGACGACATCGTCGAACCCAAGCGCAGGGAAATCAGGCCTATCCGCTCGCCGCACGAGACAATGCCCCAGCAACCGGCCGCTGCTGGCAAAGCCCTCTTCATACCGCGCGTCCTTGGCCGGTATGGGCAGACAGTTCTGCACGAAGTCCAACATCGGCAGCAGCGCGCGATCCGTCCGAACGTTGCGATAGTCCAGGCAAGGCCCCTCAGCTGGCCGATAGATGTAGCGCGCGATCCGGCCTGGTGCCGCGGCACAAGTCATCGGCACGTGCTTGCTTAATAGCCGCACGCCGAATCGACCGCCCCTCCGCTCGATCATCGTCATCTGCGACCACCAGTACTCGCCGCCGTCGAGGGTCTCTTTGCCGACGAGACGGATTTGCATCTCGCTGACCGCCGGGGTCTCGTGTTCGCCGGAGCTGACCAGGTAATACTGCACCTGCGCTGCGGGCGCCAGGGCTTGCGCCCCGCCTGTTGCCACCGCCAGAAGCGCACAGATAGGTAGCGTACGTGTCATCGCGCCGCTCCCGTCACTGACGGAGCCTGAGTGCTCGTCGAGCCAACACGTGCCGACCGCTCCCGCCATGGTCCCCGCTTCCAGGCCACTGTCAATACGCTTGCACCGCCGCCACAGCAATCGACGAGAGAGCCGCCGAAATCGCCCATTGACGCCCGCGCCCCAGTTGATAGACTTCCTGTACACACCATCCCGGGAGAGGCACCGGATGATCACGCTTCAGCGGTGCATTTTGGTGCTGCAGCACTCCTCTGGACCAGGCTGAGTTCGTTGAGGTAGCGTCGCTCGCACGTCGGGGCGTGAGACGCACGTCTTGCTGCGGCGCGGCGCTGAGCTGGACGCTTGGCCGGCACGGTGACCGCAGACACGAAAGGAGCGAGACTCATGCGCGCGAGATCTTCTGACAGGCAGGCCGCGGCGTATTCACTTCGGCATGATGCTCTCTTACAGGTCGGCAGCTTGCTGGTCGCCCTCGTTGTCTTCTTCTGGGTGTTCGGATGCACCCCGGTCTATGTGTTGGAGTACCTCATCATCGTCCACGACGACTTCTA
>CAYGAN010000295.1:3777-4623 GCA_964347585.1 uncultured Planctomycetales bacterium
GGTCGGCAGCTTGCTGTTCTGCTTCATAGCTTTCCTCTGTGTCTTTGGCTGCCGGTGGCCGGCCGCCACCGACTACCTCATCATTGTCCACGACGACTTCTATGACAGCATCGCGCCCTTGGTGACGGCCAGGCAGAATCAGGGGCTTGTGGTCAAGGTTGTCAAGACGTCTGACATCGCGGCGAACCCAACCGCCGATCAGATCGCAGCTTTCATCAGGAGCGAGTACGACGCGGCAACGGCAGACGGCGTTTTCGGTTCTTTTCTTGCATATGTCTTGCTGGTCGGCGACAGTGACTACATTCCGCCCCACTATCGCTCGTATCCGGGCGAGCAGAGCGGCGACGACTACATAGCCACAGACCTCTACTACGCCACCATGGATTCTGAAGATTACCTCCCGGACATTAAGGTCGGCCGTCTGCCCGTCAACAGCGCGGAGGAAGCGGATATTCTCGTCAACAAGATCATCAATTATCAGCCCGTCAGCAAGAAGGTCCTGATCTTCGGCAACAGCCCGGAAGTGACAGCTTATGCGCCTCGGCACACTCTGATACTAGAGAACATGGGATTCACGGTTGACACGGCCTATGACAACGTGGCAACCATGGATACGGTGAATCGGATTAACGCGGGCAGGGCTCTGGCGGCGTATTACGGCCACGGCAATGTCCAGAGCATGTCAGGCGGATCGCTTTCTGCCGCGAACGTGAGCCAGCTGAGCAACACCGAACTGCCGGTAATCCTGAGCGGGGGGTGCTATAACAATCGGTTTGATGACCCCCAGGTGAAGTGCCTTGGCGAGCTGCTTGTTCTCAAGCAGAACGGGGGCGCGATTGCCTTTGT
>CAYGAN010000296.1:0-4574 GCA_964347585.1 uncultured Planctomycetales bacterium
GCTGCGGGCATGAGCGGCGGGATCGCCTACGTGCTCGACGAAGGAGGTGATTTCGGCCGACTGCGCTGCAATCTTGAAATGGTTGATCTGGAGGATCTGGTCGAATCGACCGACATCGCCGAATTGCGCGAGCTGATCGAGAACCACTACCGTTACACAAACAGTTCGCGAGCCAAGTACGTGCTCGACAACTGGGACGCGATGCTGAGCAAGTTCTTCAGGGTAATGCCGGTTGATTACCGACGGGCGTTGCAGCGACTTGCCGCCGAACGCACGAGCGACGACGGATTGGGAAAGCCTCCGGCAAGGCAGCCGGCGGTCTTGCAGCAGGTGTAGCGTGGGCAAACCTACTGGGTTCAAGGAATACGTTCGAGAGGTCGCCAAGAGGCGCCCGCCGGACGAGCGCGTCAGGGACTCTCTCGAGATCTACGAGCCGCTCCCTGTAGAGGCTCTGCAGCGGCAGGCGGCGCGGTGCATGGACTGCGGCGTGCCGTTCTGCCATAGCGGCTGTCCGCTCGCCAATTTGCCGCCGGATTGGAATGACCTAGCGCACCACGACTTATGGCGGCAGGCGGTTGACGCCCTGCAAGCGACGAATAATTTCCCGGAGTTCACAGGTCGCGTCTGCCCGGCACCGTGTGAGGAGGCGTGCACACTCGGGATCAGTGAGCCGCCAGTGACGATCCGGCAGATCGAACTCCGGGTCATCGAGCACGCCTTCGAGGCCGGCTGGATCAAGCCTGAGCCGCCGGAAAGGCGGACGGGCAAGGACGTCGTGGTGATCGGTTCCGGGCCGGCGGGTCTGGCGTGCGCGCAGCAGTTGAACCGCGCGGGGCATTCCGTCACGGTCCTCGAGCAAGCGGATCGGATCGGCGGATTGCTACGCTACGGTATTCCGGATTTCAAGCTCGAAAAGCGCATCCTGGACCGTCGTCTGAGTATCATGCAGCAGGAGGGCATCACCCTTAGGACCAACGTAGAAGTCGGCAAGAACCTACCGGTCGAGAAGCTCAAGGCCTTCGACGCGATCGTGCTATGCTGCGGCGCGTCTAGGCCGCGGGACCTTCGCATCCCCGGGCGTGAGCTCGAGGGGATCCACTTTGCGATGGATTTCCTGACGCAGCAGAACCGGCGCTTGGCGGGAGATGACTTGGCTCAAGGTGGCATGGAACAGATCTACGCGGGCGGCAAGGACGTGATCGTGATCGGCGGCGGCGATACGGGTGCCGACTGTGTCGGGACGGCCAACCGACAAGGAGCCAAGTCGGTCACGCAGTTCGAGATCCTACCGAAGCCTCCGGAAGATCGTCCGGCTCATCAGCCGTGGCCCTTCTGGCCGGGCAAGCTGCGAACGAGCAGCTCACACGAGGAAGGCTGCGACCGCCAGTGGAGCATTCTGACCAAGCAGTTCGTCGGCTCGAACGGTAGCGTCGAGCACCTCCTGACCGTCAACGTCGCGTGGACGCCAGCCGCCGGCGACACACCTGCGTCGTTCGAGGAGATACCGGGCACACAGCGCCGGTGGCTGGCTGACTTGGTGCTGCTCGCACTCGGATTCGTCGGCCCGGCGCCTGACGGCATGATCGCACAACTCGGCGTGGCTTTGGACGACCGGGGCAACATCAACTCGGACGAGAACTACATGACGAACGTGCCTGGGATCTTTGCTACCGGCGACGCACGCCGGGGCCCGTCGCTCGTCGCGTGGGCGATTTCGGAGGGACGCGAGGCCGCCCGCGGCGTGGACAAGTATCTGACGGGTTGGAGCCAGCTTCCCACGAAAGGCGAGGGCGACTTGCCGCGGGTATGAGATGTGTCCACATTCTCGATTTCAAGTCGCTGTTGTTGCCGTACTTGGGCGCTCCGCCAATGCCTTAGACTACAGAACTCAGAATTTGGCCGGGGTGCGTGGGAGGCCGGGTCCCATACGTGGCGATGCCAGGCTGCAATACAATTGCATAGAGAAGCACTTCGCGCGTGTCGCACGGCGGACAGCGCATTGACGCACACGACCTGACCAAGCAGGTTACGTCCTGGAGGTGGCAGAGCCATGGCCAGCGCGCAGCTGTCGACCGGACTTGCCGGCATGGACCGGGTGCTCAAAGGACTAATGCCCGGGGACAACCTCGTCTGGCAGGTTGACTCGATCTACGACTACCTGCCCTTCGCCAGACGGTATTGCGAGAACGCCTTGGCCAGCGGCAAGAAACTTGTGTACTTCCGCTTTGCCGACCACGAGGCCCTTGTGTCCGGGGCCTCGGCCGCCGAGGTCCATCGCCTACATCCGGAAGCAGGCTTTGAGAGGTTCATCACGGAAATCCACAAAGTGATCGAGCGCACGCGGGATGACGGACTCTACGTTTTCGATTGCCTGTCTGATCTTGCCGTTGATTGGTCCAGCGACTGCATGCTGGCCAACTTCTTCATGCTGACCTGCCCGTACGTCTATGACGTGGGATCGCTAGCTTACTTCGCCGTGCTGCGGAATCGCCAATCGCTAAGTGCCTCAGCTACGATTGAGCGAACGACGCAGATCTACCTGGATGCGTATCGTCACGGCGGCAAGCTTTACGTCCATCCGATCAAGGTCCAGCAGCGATACTCGCCCACTATGCACATGCTTCACGCCTGGGAAGGCGACGCATTTGTCCCGGTCATGGATAGCTCGACGATCTCAGAGATTCTGACATTGATGCCGTGGACTGGGTCGGAGCCCGGTCGAAGCCGACTGGGCATCTGGAACCGGGCGTTTCTCGAGGCCAGAGCGATTATGGACCCCGTGTACGGGTACCACGCTTCGCCGGAGCATGTGCAGGACCTCGTACGCCGCCTCCTGAGGATGATGATCTCGCGCGACGAGCGAATGCTACGCCTAGCGGAGAAGTACTTGAGCCTCGGCGACGTCCTGGGCATTTGGGAGCGCATGATTGGCACGGGCCTAATCGGGGGAAAATCGGTCGGGATGCTTTTGGCACGGGCCATCCTCCGACAGGCAGATGACCGGTGGAGCCAGCTGCTCGAGGCCCATGACTCCTTCTACATCGGCTCGGACGTTTTCTACACGTACCTTGTAGAGAACGGCTGCTGGTGGGTCCGCCAGAAGCAGAAGAGCCCGGAGAGTCTCCTCGACGGGTCCGAAGAGGCACGACGGCGCATTCTGACCGGCAGGTTTCCCGAGCATACGCGAGAGGAGTTCTCGGATATGCTCGACTACTTCGGGCAGTACCCCCTTATCGTTCGCTCAAGCAGTCTCCTGGAGGACAACTTCGGCAACTCGTTTGCGGGCAAGTATGAGAGTGTCTTCTGCGCCAACCAAGGGTCGCGCGAGCAGCGCCTCGACGACTTTATCTCGGCGGTGCGGACCGTTTACGCGAGCGCCATGAGTGAAAGGGCCTTGCGCTATCGGGCCGATCGCGGGATCCTGGATCGCGACGAGCAGATGTCGCTGCTTGTTCAGCGGGTGTCTGGCTCGCTCTATGGGCACCTATTCTTCCCCCAGGTCGCCGGAGTCGGATTTTCCTTCAACCCTTATGTCTGGAGCGAACAGATCGAGCCCGAGGCCGGAATGCTTCGGCTCGTGTTCGGGCTGGGCACGAGAGCGGTCGATCGCGCCGATGACGATTACACGCGCGTGGCGGCACTCAACGCTCCGGACAAGCGCCCGGAAGCGGGCTTCGATGAGGTGAGGCGCTACACCCAGCGAAGGGTCGACACGTTGGACCTGCTGGCGAACCAGCTGGTCTCCAACGATTTCAGTGACGTGGCCAAGCAGAGCTCCGAGCTGCCCATTGAGATATTCGCTTCGCGCGATGAAGCATCGCGGCGTCGGGCTAACGGCGGAGCCAAGCGTGGGGGGTTTGCCTGGCTCCTGACATTTGAGCGCTTGCTGTCGGAGACGTCGTTCGCCAAAGACATGCGTGATATGCTCAGGACGCTTCAAAACGCCTATGGTTGCCCGGTCGATACGGAGTTCACAGCGAACTTCTCCGGCCAGAACACCTACAAGATCAACCTGGTCCAGTGTCGCCCCCTTCAAGTCGTCGCCGGCGGCCCGATCCCAGAGCCGCCCGCTCAGATCGCGAGGGAGGACTTGATCCTTGAGGCCCGCGGAGCGGTGATCGGCCAGAGCCGGCTCGTCACCGTTGATAGGATGATCTACGTCGTCCCGCCCGTGTACGGCCAGTTGCCTATCAGAGATCGCTACGCCGTGGCACGCCTCATCGGACGGCTCATGCACCTCGAAGGGGCCAAGCAGCTCGAGAACATCATGATCCTTGGACCAGGCCGGTGGGCGACGACCACGCCGTCGCTCGGCGTGCCGGTTTCCTTCTCGGAGATCAGCACAGCGGCGATCATCTGCGAAATCGTCGCCATGCGTGAGGATCTGGTGCCTGACGTCTCGCTCGGAACACACTTCTTCAACGAGCTGGTCGAATCGGACATCCTGTACCTGGCCTTGTTTCCGGACCGTGACGGCAACTTCCTGAACGAATCGTTCTTTGACGGATGCCGGAACAAGCTGCCCGAGCTGTTGCCTGGTTCGGCCAGCCGGTCGGATGTCGTGCGGGTGATTG
>CAYGAN010000297.1:0-209 GCA_964347585.1 uncultured Planctomycetales bacterium
TCCAGTACTATTTCTTCTGGAACGAGCCGAACGGGTGCAGCTGGATCAACGACGGCTGCGCGAACTCCGACAGCTATCCGCTCTACACGCAGTGGCTGATCCGCTGCAGCCAGGCCGTCAAGCAGATGGACCCGGACGCCAAGATGATCGCGGGCAACCTGGACTATCACTCCGGGGTGACGCACGGCTACCAATACGTGCAAGGCATG
>CAYGAN010000297.1:219-4007 GCA_964347585.1 uncultured Planctomycetales bacterium
CCGGCCCGCACATCGACGGGATCGCGATCCACCCGTACGGGGACCCGCTGCACTGGCGGGCGATCCGCGATATGAGAAAGGTCATGGTCGCCAACGGTGACGCTGATAAGGGCGTCTGGATCACGGAGTACGGCTGGAACTCGGGCGCGGAAGAGGACTTGGCGAACAAGCTCACCCACGTGCTCACGGAATTGAAGAAGCCCGCGTGGGACTACGTGTTTCAGGCCAATTACCTGGTGCTGAACGACGGGAAGGGCGTGGAGAACTACGGCCTGATGGACGCGGACCTGAAGCCTCGCCGGCGCTACGATGCGTTCCGCGACTTCGACAAGACGTTTCCAGGCTCGTGGGGCGCCGTGCTCTGGCCGTCCTCGGCTCCAAGCGGGGCCGCGGCGCAGCTCGATTTCCCGGTTTACTACGCTTCGCGGGTGTTCCGCGCCCCGAAGATCGACGGCGAACCGGATGACCGTGTGTGGGCGAAGGCTCCGCTGACGTCGCAGTTCGTGGTGGCCGGCAGCGGCGAAGAGGCGCGCATGGAAACGGCCGGCCAGGTTGTCTATGACGATGAAGCGATCTACTTCGTCCTACGATGCCAGGAGCCCTACCCCGACCGGCTCGTGGTCGCGCCGCGTCAGCCCGGCGACGTGGGAATATGGCAGGACGACTCCGTTGAGATCTTTCTTGACCCCCGGGCGACGCGCAGCCGCTTCCGTCAGTTCATCTTCAACGCTGCGGCTGAGAAGGTCTCGGGTGGGGACGGCCTGTTGGAGGCGGGCACGGGGTGGGACGCGGCGGTGTCCCGAGCAGCCAAGGGCTGGTACGCCGAGGTGAGGATTCTCTTCGAGCAGGTCGGTGTGAAGCCGCAGGCGGGCGACCTGTGGGGCATGAACCTCAACCGCACGAAGCGCAAACACGCCGACGATGATGTCTCAGAGCATACCGCCTGGTCAGCCACGCGGGGACCGTTTCAACGCCCCGGTCGGTTTGGCTACCTGGTTTTCTGCGGCCCGTTCGGTGGTAGCACGACCAGGCCGAAGCCGGACCCGTCCGCCACTGATCGCGTCCTGACCCAGATCGGTGCGGAGTTCGTCGGTAAGGGCCGGTGGGGCCCGCTCGATCTGAGCCTCGATGCAGCTAACGAGCGGGCGCGACGATTGCTTGCTTTGAACCTGCGTTTTAGCCGGCTGGGAGAGGCCGCACTTATCTATGTCACCCCGCCGATCTCCGACGTGCCGATCTTTCCCTGGACCGTGCCGACACCGGATCAGATCGATCGGCCGATTGACGTGTTGGCTTGTCGGGGCGAATTCGAGCCGGCCACGTTCACTGTCTTCGCGACGCGTGATCTGAAGCAAGTCCGCGTGCAGGTGTCCGAGTTCGTTGGCGAGAAGCAGGCCCGGTTGGATCCGAGCATTGTTGACGTGCATCAGGTGCTCTGTTGGTACCAGGCCGGCGCCACGGGCGTCTTCCGGCAAAGCAGGGCACTGCTCCCGGAATTGCTGATCAGGAACGGCGGCCTGATCACCGTGGATCCAGCCGCGCGCGAGAACCGGTTGAACTTCACCGGGTATCCGCAGGATAGCCCGCAGCTCGTCCCAGCCGACGTTCCCGCGTTTGAGTCGAAGCAGTTTTGGCTGACGTTCCACGTTCCCGGCGACGCGGCGCCGGGCCGCTATCGCGCGACTGTGCGGGTATCGGCCGGCTCGCGGTTGCTCAAGCAGGTGCCCTTGACGCTGACGGTGCATGATTTCGACTTGGCGGATTCGACGCTGCAGTACTCGCTGTATTACCGTCTTCGCTTCACGGACAAACGCCCGCACGACGCGGTACTCAAGCAGATGGCCGCGGAAATCAGAAATCAGGTTGAACACGGGATCAACATGCCGTCCACGTACGTCGGCGGGGGCGCGTTCAAGCCTGGCGGGCCGGCGTTCGAGAAGCTCGAAGCACTGACCCGAATCTATCGCAGCCTCGGGCTAAAAGACCATCCGCTCATTCTTGTGACGACGTCCGTGGGCACGCAGTCCACCCCGGAACAGCTGGAGGCGATCCGCAGCATGGTCCGGAAGTTCGTTGCCTTCGGCAGGGAGCACGGCTACAGCGACGTCTATTTCCAGGGCATCGACGAAGCGTCCGGCGAGCGGCTGCGGGCGGAGCGTCAGTCGTTCGCTGCGGTCAATGAAGCCGGGGGCAAGGTCTTCGTCGCTTGCGGCGCGGACTACTTCGATATCATCGGTGACCTGTTGAACATGCCCGTGGTCGGCGGCCCGTTGCGTCCGGAGCTGGCCAGGAAGGTGCGCCCCCGCGGCTACAAGATCATGAGCTACGCCAATCCCCAGGCGGGCGTCGAAAAGCCCGAGACGTATCGCCGCAACTACGGAATTCGTCTTTGGGCGGCCGGATACGACGGTGGATTTGACTACGAGTATCAGAGCAACGAACACGATCCGGGCAAGGCGTACGACGACTTCTCCGGCAAGCGGTACCGCAATCACACAATGGCCTACCCCACCGGGGACAAGCCGATCGACACGATCCAGTGGGAGGGTTGGCGCGAAGGCGTGGACGACGTGCGTTATCTGACCACGCTGCTCAAAATCCTCGAAGAGCTGGAGTCCAAGCAGCAGAAACCGAAACAGACGGCGGCCGTGAGGGCCTGGCTCAAGACGATCGACGGCCGTGGGAATCTAGACGAACTCCGTCGTCAGATCGTCCAGCGGATCAAAGAGCTCCGCGCACGGTAGCGCCGGCCGCTCCCCCTGCGCCGAGCCAGCCGGGCACGGCGGGCCATGAACGTGCCGCGGGGCGGGCGTGGGTCGGGGTGGTCGGGACTTGAATGCCGCCAACGGTGCGGCTAATGTGTCGGCTCGTCGTTGGGTGCCCCGGGCCCGTGGCTGACTGGGGTGCGATTGGCTGTAATAGCCCCATACTAGCAGTGCGAGGAGATCCGCGTCATGGCTAGGACATGCAACATCGGCCTGCTCGGCCAGGGATTCATGGGCAGGACTCACGCGAACGCCTACCTGAAGGTCTCGAAGTTCTTTGACCTTCCGATCCAGCCGGTGATGCACACCACCTTCGGCCTGCCTGAAGAGAAGCCCGAGGTCTATGCGCAACGTTGGGGGTGGCTCAACCACAGCCACGACTGGAAAGAGGTAATTCGTGATCCGTTGATCGATCTGATCGACTTGGTGACGCCCAACTACATGCACGCGCCGATGGCGGTGGCGGCACTGGAGGCGGGCAAACATACAGCCACGGAGAAGCCGCTTGCCGGGACGCTTGCCGACGCGCGAGCCATGCGGGACGCGGCCGCGAAGGCCAAGAACGCCAGGACGTTCGTGTGGTACAACTACCGCCGTTGCCCTGCGGTGGCGCTGGCCCATCAATTGGTTCGTGCCGGCAAGATCGGGCCCGTCTATCACGTCCGCGCGGTGTATCTGCAGAGCTGGGGCGGGCCGGAAACGCCGCTGCTCTGGCGGTTCCAGAAGAAACTGGCCGGCAGCGGCGCCCACGGGGACCTGAACGCGCACATCATCGACATGGCTCGGTTCATCACCGGTGACGAGGTGGTGGAAGTCACCGGGGCGATCTCGGAGACGTGGATCAAGGAGCGTGACATTCCGTCAGCGGTCTCGGCGGGCGGCATTGCTGCCGGCGCCCGGGGCAGCGCGAAGAAGGGCAAGTCCGACGTCGATGACGCTGTCTTGTTCCTGACCCGGTTCCGCAAGGGCGCGGAAGGCGGACGCATCGTCCCCATCGACAAGGCGGCCAGCATCGAATGGATG
>CAYGAN010000297.1:4017-4571 GCA_964347585.1 uncultured Planctomycetales bacterium
CAAGGGCGCGGTCGGGAGTTTCGAGGCTACGCGGCTGGCCACCGGCAACTTCAACGCCAACGGGATCGAGATCAACGGCGAGAAGGGCGCGATCAAGTTCGACTTCGAGGACATGAACCTGTTGTGGTACTTCGACGCCGCCGCGGATCCGAAGGTGCAGGGCTGGACGCGAATCATGTGCACCTCGGCCGGGAATCATCCTTACGCCGCCAACTGGTGGCCGGACGCGCACATCATCGGCTATGAGCACAGCTTCGTGAACATGGCCGCCGACATAATGAACATCCTGGCGGGCAAGAAGCCCGTGGTGCCGATGCCCGACTTTGCCGACGCGTATGAGACCCAGCGTGTTCTGGAGGCGGCGTTGCTTGCCGCCAAGAACCGAGCCGCAGTGAAGATCAGCGAGTTACAATAGGACGATCGGGTTTTCTGCGCCGGGCAGCGCACCGGGATGGCTGACGACGTTATATCTCTCGCCGAGCGCGGAGCGCTTCACGTCGGAACGTTCCAGCCGGGTGCCTCGCCTGGGCGCGACCTGAGTGCGAGTCGCGAGC
>CAYGAN010000298.1:0-2461 GCA_964347585.1 uncultured Planctomycetales bacterium
CCTGGGTGGCGACCTCCTCAGGCGTGCCTTTGCGCAGAAAGCCCCCGCCCCCGAAGTACAGGTCCTCCGTGTTCTCCCGGACCACCAGGGAAGCGATGTCCTCTGGCCCCTTACCGTCCCCGCCGATCACCGCGATCTTTATCAGATCTTGTCTCGGCAATGCGACCGATCCGTCAAACCTGTTACAATCTGAGCAGTAACGCAAACTTGCTCGGCCGGAGCCAGCAAGGCCGGCTCATTCTGGCAGGGCTCGGTATCAAGCAGACTGAGTGGGGCGCGCACGGAGCGCAGGGCGGACCGGCTCGCTCACGCTCGCGGCTCTGCCCGATGCTGCATAGCGATGCACGGCGGGTCAGAGTCCTGGCCTACAAGATATGAGCACGTCCCTGAGTCGAGAAGACTGGAAGTCGGACCTGTTTCCGGAAGGACTCCCTAAGCTGTGGTGTCCGCTTCTGACGCACTACCGGCTCGAAGCCGGGCGGGCACGCGTCGACACAAACCGAATGGCAACCCACGTTCGGGCCCTTAGGCCCTTCGTGCGGGGGTTCCTGATCGCCGGCTCGACCGGGGACGGCTGGGACATCGACGAGTCGCAGTTCAGCCAACTTCTGACGTTCAGCCGCCGTCGCGAGGTCTTTGGCGCCGAGCCGCGCGTGGTGATCGGGGCGCTCAGGCCCACGACGCAGGAGGTCTTGCGTTTCGCTTCCATGATTGCCCGTGCCGCTGGCACCGACCCGGGCTCGGACGATGGCACGGTCCTGAAGGCACTGGGAAGCCTGGGATGGGCCGGCGTGGTCGTCTGTCCGCCGGTGGGCCGACATACGACGCAAGCGGCGATACTCGATCACTACGGGCAAGCGGCCCGGCTGCGACTGCCTCTGGCTGCCTATCAGTTGCCGCAGGTGACGCAGTGCTCGATGACGGAGCGCACGCTGGCCCTGCTGGCGGCCCGGCTGCCGGGGCTGTATCTGTTCAAGGATTCGAGCGGCCAGGATCGCGTCGCGCGCTCCGGGAGAGACTTCGCAGGCATCGTTCTCGTCCGCGGGGCTGAAGGCGACTACGCCGAGTCGCTCAAGCCCATGAAGGGGCTCTACGACGGCCTGCTGGTCAGCACGGCCAACGTCTTCGTCCGCGAGCTGTACCGAATCGTGGAACTGGTTCATGCTCGCCAGCTGGCGCTGGCACGGGCAGCCTCACGGCAACTCGGCGCGCGGGTCAAGAGGATCTTCGCTGCCGTCGCGTCCGTGCCCGTGGGCAATCCCTTCGCCAACGCGAATCGAGCGGTCGATCACATCCTCGCGCACGGGCCTCGCTGGCGCCAGGCCGACCCGCCGGTGCTTTTTGACGGTTCCCGCCTGCCGGGCGAGCCGATCGCAGCCGTTGCAACGATTCTCGAAGAAACCGGCGCCATGCCGACCAGGCCATATCTTTGAATGGCTCAACTACCGGCGGGCCGGTTATCGCCTGCCCCGCGTTCGGGTGGGTTGCTCGAATTGAAGATCCACTCGTTGCCGGTGACGTGCAGTGTCCACTATGGCATCGGTCGGCTGCGTGCTGCTTGACCGTAGCGAGGCGCGGGCCTATCCTTCGAACTGACGGGCGGGGGTGGTTTTTAGTTGAAGGAATTCTGCTCACCATGGCGTTGTGTTTGCCCCAGCGGCCTTCGATCCGCCGACTGCTAGTGTTCGCAGGGGCTTCCGCGCTGATCGCGCTGACGGGTTGCCGCTCTGCCGAGCCCGCGCCGAGGTTCCAGCTGCAGGTGCAAGATTGGCAGTTCGGCTCGGCGCCCGGGAAGCGCCTAATCACGGACCACTACGACATACACACGACCGTCCGCGACGAGGGTTTCTCGCGCCTCATGCCGACCGTCTTGGAAAGCGCCTATCAGCAATACCGCAAGCTGCTTCCGTCGGCTGAGCCGACCGCCGAGCGGATGGCTGGCTACGTGTTCTTGACGCGCGATCACTGGCTTCGGTTCACCAGGAGCTTCGCGCCGGCGCGGGCACGTGTTTATGGTCACATTCACGCCGGCGGGTATCAAGAACGAGGCGTGTCCGTGCTGCACTACATCGGTCGGCACGGGACGTTGTCGGTCCTCGTGCATGAAGGCCTGCACCAGTTCGTCGACACGCACCTGGCGGAGCGAATTCCCCCCTGGCTTAACGAAGGGTTGGCATGCTACTGTGAAGCGCTTGAGTTTCGCGACGGCAGCGTGGTCTTCACGCCGGAACACAACATCCACCGGTTGAACCATTTGCGTGAAGCGCTGGTCGGCGAGGGACTCATCCCGCTGGCCAAGCTGCTGAGCACAGACGCCGGTGAGGCCGTCGTCAGGCCCGAGGTACCTGTTCGCACGTACTACGCGCAGGTCTGGGCGCTGATCGTGTTCCTGCGACATGCTCCGGGCGGGAAGTACGTCAGCGGCCTGGTGAACATGCTCGCCGACGCCGGCAGAGAGCGG
>CAYGAN010000298.1:2471-4550 GCA_964347585.1 uncultured Planctomycetales bacterium
TCGACCGCCTCGGCGTCGTCCGGTCGCAGCCCGGCCGGCAGCCGCCGCGTCGGCTCCGGCCGCACGGTTCCCTCGGACACCGGAGGCTCGGGGGGCGGGATGCCGGCACAGAGCGGATGCGGGTCGGCGCGAGAGCCTATGTCGCCGCGACCCGCACGCGAACCGGCCAGCCCCTCAGCCTCGGCCAGGCGGTCTTCCGACGGTACATCACCGAGGATATCGATGGCTTCACTGAAGAGTTCCACAAGTATCTGCTCAGACTGACAGGCTTGACTCGCGCTGCCGGCTGATCGCCAACCCGATGCTCGGCCCGCGAAAGTCCAACCGCGCGCGCAAGGATCAACCAGGCAAGCAAGGAACTCAGTGGGCGTACCGTCCGCAGGGTCCGAATAGTGTACTCGTTCTTGAGCCGTCGAGCTGCCTGCCGGCGGGATGTCGCCCTTAAGAAGGCTGCGTGGCGCAACATCCTGTGCGGAGAATATCGGGCAGGGGGGTGTGGAGGGCTGCCGCCGTGGCAAAACGGCCTGGGCGCACGCGGACCCCAGCCGCCAGATACCGTGGCCCCAGGCCCCGCCGGCTGGCAGCACGGCGGGAAACACGACGGACGCAAGAAGCTGCGAGCTAGGCGCCGCTGCTGAGAGGACTTACATTGCCGCAAATGCCTTGACGGGCTTGTGGTCAACAGCCTAGAATGAACGGAGACGTGGGGAGCGTGCTGAGCCGGCGAGGTGATGTCGGGCGGCGCGGTGCTCTAAAGGTTTTGCAGACGATTGTGCCACGAACCCTCAACCAATGGGCGCCCCGTGCGGCAGGCCCTACAAACCCATGAAGCCAACCCGGGCAGGCTGCTAGTTTCGTGTTCGCCAAGCCCGGCTAAGCTGCCAACGTAGTGACCAGGGGGAATCGGCGGGAGAACATTCGACGGTGCTGGAGGTCCTCTGAGTCCCAGAGGGGATCGTGCAGGGGGCTCTTGGTTCGCGGCCGCGAGGCGGGGGTCGTTCTCGCCCGGCCGGTGCGACGTGGTATGCCAAGAGCGGCCCGCCGCCAGCTCGTCGAGTGAGCTGCAGGAGGTACGCTCATGCGGGGCAAGTTGCTTTCGGCGAGAGCCAGGCGGAGCATTCTGGCGGTTGTTGTGTGCGTCTCAGGGTGCTTGGCGCTGTGGGGCTGTCCGACGACCTTAGAGCCGGTGAAAGGCCCGGACCCGGGCACGCTGGCGGGCATGGGCTTCAACGCCCAGCCGACGCTGTCGATTATCCAGCCGGCGGGCGATCTCGCCGTGAACGCCGGAACGCGCGTGACGATCGAGTGGGCGGCCGAGGACCCGGACGACGATCCACTGATCAGCATCGTGCTGGACCTGGACGCAATCATCGCCAACGGCAACGAGGTGCCGGTCTTGACCAACCGACGACTGTCGGCGGGCAGCACCTTCCAGCTGGACACCACCGGCATCGACCCGAACTCGTATCTGATCCGTGCAAGCGCCAACGACGGTGTCAACGCGGTCGTGTACGCCGTTGCGCCGGGTTTGTTGATCATCACGCCTCCAGGTTCGGCCCCGCTCAATACCCCGCCGACACTCATCTTTACCGCGCCAACGGTGAACATGTC
This sequence comes from uncultured Planctomycetales bacterium, assembly GCA_964347585.1. Taxonomy (GTDB): domain Bacteria; phylum Planctomycetota; class Phycisphaerae; order UBA1845; family CAYGAN01; genus CAYGAN01. The sequence continues at coordinate 4,083 of CAYGAN010000298.1, forward strand.
GGTTGTGCACAATGATCAGGTCACGCTGCAGTGGATCGCTGCCGATCCTGACGACGATGCCCGGATCACCTTGATGCTCGACCTGGACCGGGACCCGACGAACGATGATTTCACGAATCGGAATGACCCGGGACTGATCATTCTCACGCCGCCGCCGCCGGCGACGGCCATCACCCCGCTTCTGGAGAGCGGCGGGCAGACGTTGACCTTCACGGTTAACATCACGCACATGCCCATCCGTCCGAGCGGGAAGGGTTATTTCGTCCGCGCGACAATCGACGACGGGTTGAACCCTCCCGTTCACCGGTACGCACCGGGGCAGATCTTTGTCACCGGGCTGGCGGCCGGTACGGTCGATCTGGGCAAGGTCGGCGGGACGATCACCGGAGCCCGGTGGCTCGGCTTCAACCCCGGCGCACGGTGCGGCTCGCGGATGGCCTGCGCCATGGACGTCGCACCCGTGACAGT
>CAYGAN010000299.1:0-1765 GCA_964347585.1 uncultured Planctomycetales bacterium
CGGTGTTGTACAAGGCATGCTCCTGAAGAATGTGGGCGTCCTTCGTGCCGGTGTATAGAGTCGTGTCGGGGAACTTGCGCCCGTCCTGGAAGATGAGCGTGCCGGGCTCCGGACGCACGCTTGGTCTTGGCCCGACTGAGAGCTCGACGGTGATCGTCTGCGGATCGTTCGTTGCGTTGGGGTCGCTGACGGTGATCGTGCCAGAGTAGTTGCCCGGCGCGAGGCCGGCTGCGTCGTAGATCACGTTGATGGTGTCGGCCTCGCCGGTGGACGCGCCGGACGGGGGGTTGACCGCCATCCACGTCCTATCGTCAGTGATCGTGTAGCTCAGCGTGCCGCCGCCGGTGTTGGTCACCGTGAACGGGTCGTTCGGGGGATTGAGGCCCTCCAGCGTGGTGGCTGAGATCAGGTGGGTCGAAAGCTCGATGGTCGGATCACTGACGAGCGTTACGCTGACCTCGTCGTACCAGGCGTCGCCGTCGGTGTGTCGTGTGAGCAGCACGCCGATCCGATTCGCGCCGGCAGGAGCCGTGTCCACGATTGTGATCAGCCGCCAGTCGTAGTTCAGCGTCTCCTGCTGGTCCATCTTCTTTTCCCCGATCACCGTGTCGTTCTGGAACCACCAGATGCCGAACAGGTACCACCCGGCGGGGTTTTCGACGTTCTGCGCGCGAATCCACGCGCTGATTTGGTAGATTTGGCCCGGGGTGATGCTCCCGTAGCCGGTGACCTGTCGGACCATGCCGAGGTCCCAGACCGGGTTGGCCTTGAGATGCTGGGAGTAGTTGCCTTCGTGCTTGATGACCGGATCGAGCTCATCGATTTCGGGATGGGGCTGTGCGTCGTTGGTTTCCCAGTAGAGCCCGACGCCCGGGTACGCTCCCTCGCCCATCTCGAAATTGGGGTTCAGGATCAGGTTCTGCGCGGTGGCAGGGCTAGCGGCGAGCACAGTAAGAGTCAGCAAGATGCGCACTGATATCGCCGTGGGGGTTTGACGTGCAGATCTGCAAACTTGCATGATGTTCCTCCTGGCTGCGCGAGCCAAGTGCCTGATGACCCCCGGATACTGGTCCACACCATTGTACGAGAATTGGCCCCTGTCCGTACACTGCCCCACGAACGGGCTCTTACGCGCAGGTCCGCTAACGCATTGGACGTCGCTTCCACTGGTGCGGGGGCGCGGCGAGCGGCCGGGTCGGTCACAGTCTCGGTGGCTCTGGACACGTGGGGCGCCGGGTGAATCGCGCCACGCTAAATGAAGAGGCGGCCGGCGCGACTCGCGCGCACGCCGCGTCGGCCTGCGCAAGATGCCTGCTGGTCGGGCGAATAGGTTTTTGACGGCCCGCGGCTGCCCCGGTAAAAGCTGTCTGATGTTTCGGTTCCTGGGTTGTTTCGTAGCGCGACATCCGTACCTGACGATCGGGCTGTGGGCGGCATTGGCGGTCACCTCGAAGACGCTCGCGCCGGATCGAGACCGGCTGATCGGTGCGGAAGCGCCGAGCCTGTTGCCGCCGGATTCCGATCACAACCGCGCCGTCGAACTGCTCTATCGATCGTTTCCGCAATGGGCTGGTCGGTCGCGGGCCATTGTTGTGATCGAGCGCCCCGAAGGCTTGACCGGGGCGGATCACCGCTTCATCAACCAGTACACGTCGCGCCTGCTGGCGGAAGCGTCGCGGCGGGGCGGCTGGAGCGTTCTGTCGCCGACGATGGGGCCCTACCACCGCCTGCGCCTCGTGAGCCAGGACGGCAGGGCTGCGATGAT
>CAYGAN010000299.1:1775-4463 GCA_964347585.1 uncultured Planctomycetales bacterium
CGCGGCGAACTTCGTCACGCGCCAGGCAACGCGGTCTGTAAAGAAGATCGAGTCACTCGCTCCCGGCGAGCGTCCAGCCGGGTTGGGCGTCGAGTTAACTGGCTTGGCGGGCATCGGGCGCGACTACGCGGAGGCCGCCCAACGCGCGTTGCGCCGGACCACCTGGGTGACGGTAACAGCCGTGCTGGTCATCCTGGTGCTGGTGTACCGAGCGCCGCTGGCGGCGATGGTGCCGTTGGTCTCGATTGGAACGAGCGTTTTCATCGCGATGAGCGTGCTCGACCTTCTCGCTGGCGCCGGCTGGTCGGTCACGGCGATGGAGCGGATCTTTACCGTTGTTCTGTTGTTCGGGGCCGGCACGGATTACGCACTGTTCTGGATCTCGCGCTATCGTGAGGAGTTGGCTGGGGCGACCGGCCGCGCGGAGGCGGCAGCGGCGTCGATGGATGCGGTTGCCCCGGCCCTGCTGGCCAGCGCCGGCACGACCATTGTCGGGCTGTTGATGATGATGACGGCCGAGCTGGGCCCCACGCACAACGCCGGCAAGGTGCTCGGGATCGTGCTGGTGATCGCCCTGCTGGCCGCGCTCACGCTCGTGCCGGCGATGGCGTCGATCATGCACCGGCGGCTGTTCTGGCCGAGCCGAGCGGGCGCGGTCGCGTCCGTGGGTCAGCGGCGCGTGTGGCCCAGACTTGGCGCAGCGGTCGTCGCCCGGCCGCTCGCGGTGATGGGCGTGGGGTTGGTGATTCTGCTGCTACCCGTGCCGACGGCGGTGATCACGCCCGTGCGGTTTGACACGCTGGCCGAGCTGCCCGACAGGACGAGCGCGGCGCGGGGGGCGGGGATCGCTGAAGCGCACTACCCGCCGGGCGAGCTCTTCGCCACGACGCTCGTTATTCGCTCGCGGACCTTGGCGGGGGCGAGCCAGACGCCCGAGACGCTCTCACGTCAGCTCAGCGATGCGTGCATGGCGATTCGCGGCGTTGGCGATGTTCGCAGCCTTGCGCATCCAAGCGGCCGGCGGGCGGGCCTGACGGCGATGGACCGGGTGACCCGATTGCTCGCCGCGGACCGGCTGCGGGAGTTCTATGTCTCGGCCGATGCCGGGGTGCTGCGCCTGGAGTTGGTCTCAGCCGACCCACCGTTCTCTGCGCGGGCGATGTCGGCCGTGCAGCAGGCCATCGACGAAACGCGGGCGATCGCGCGGGCTCGACTCGGCGCCGACGCGGAGGTCCTGGCTGAAGGCGCGACGCCGTACATGATCAACATCCGCAAGGTGGTTCAGGCTGACCAGCGCCGCGTGATGATCCTGGCGATGGTGGCGATCTGGGTGGTGGTGCTGGTGCTCGTGCGCGACGTGCTCCTGTCGCTGTTCATGCTCGCCGCCACGCTGCTGACATACGGGACCACGCTCGGACTGACGCAATGGGTTTTCAGCGGCCTGCTCGGTGAGGGGGGGATCGATTGGAAGGTCCGGATGTTCCTGTTCGTGATCATCGTGGCCGTCGGGCAGGACTACAACATCTTCCTGGTCACGAGACTGTTCCAGGAGATCCGGTCCTTCTCACTGGCGGAGGGCGCCGCGCGGGCGATCGTCCGCACCGGACCGGTGATCAGCAGTTGCGGGCTGATCATGGCGGCCACGCTCGGTTCGCTCTGGGCGGGCAGGCTCGAGCTGCTGCAACAACTGGGCTTCGCCCTGGCGGCCGGGATTCTGATTGACACGTTCATCGTCCGGCCGCTGCTGATTCCGAGCTTCTATCTGCTGAAGACCCGCGTCTTGCGCTCGCTGCGCCCAACAAAGGCGGCCCATCCCACTGCGGAGGATGGGGTGAGGGACTGACTCGAACCGCGACTCGCCCTTGGATCCTGATCTGTCCCCCGGCCGCAAAAGAGGGTCAGGTGCCGCGCACGCCGGCGCGGTGAGCCAATAGGGTGCTCGACTTTGCGCTGGCGGTCGGCTAACTTGGGTCTGGTCGGCCTCTGTGCGGGGTCGGCGCTGAGAGTGTGCTGGGATGGTCTTGTGCAGCTCGACGCAACGCCGTCCGGGTTAGTAGGCGAATCGTGCAAGGTCTTCGTCGGGCCGACGAGGCCGAAGAACAGGACAGGAACAATGGGATTGATACTCCGACGGCGGGCGCCGCTGACGGCAGCTGTAGGCGTTTCGACGTGGCTGGCGAGCGCAGGCATGGCCGCCGTGCTCGACCTGAGCGCGATGGTCGAGAGCACGCTGCAGGAGCGCGTCAGCGGCGGGGGCGGCTCGAGCGATTCGGCGTTCGAAGAGTACCCCGGGACGGCTACGACGCTGCCGATGGAGGCCCGATCGGCTTTGACCCGCTTTGGCAGCTCCGAGCAGGTGGTGGCGGCCGGCGTGGCCAGAGCCTTGTTCAACGACCCGCGGCTCAGCGACCAGGCCACCCCGCAGGACTTCGGGATCGACATGGCGCTTTCCTCGAACGACCCGGCTACGAGCTACTCGGCCCGGGCGAGGAGCAAGGAGGACCGGACGGTCCAGTTGAGCCCGGGCGAGCTGTTGCAAACGGCCGGCACAGAGGTCGGTCTGCGAAGCCAGTTCTACCTCAACGGCGCGGTAGTAGTGTGGGCATCGTCGCCCACGGCTGATCTGACCGGCCTGGAGGCGGTTGTGACGCTCCGCGTCGTCCAGCAGCGCGCCGACGAGAGCCAGCA
>CAYGAN010000300.1:0-883 GCA_964347585.1 uncultured Planctomycetales bacterium
CACTCACCAAACAACCCAGGCACGAGCTGGAATCCACTTCCCGCAGCCCGAGCGCTTACCGGTACGCGAACTCCTGTGCGCTCCGCGATCGTCCCCGTCAACATCTTGGCTGCCTCGTGCTGCAGCTCCGTGGCGTCATCGGGAATGACCACGCGGACGAAGTTCGCCGAAACCGTCACCTTCTTGTCAATGACCGCCTCCCGAGGCAGAGGGATCACATGCCGCAGCCAGTCCTGAGCTTCCTCCAGCGAGACGCGCACCACTTTGCCGTACCCGTCCGAAGCACCCATAGCCAAGATCTCCAAGAGCGCGGCGAGCAGCACAAGAGAACAACGCGTTGACCAATTCATGGCCGCAGGATAGCACCGGCCCCGCGAGAACGCCACCACCAAGCCGGCGATCAGCTTGCCACTTGACGGATCGAGGGTCGCTCTCGCATATTACCGCGCTCATGCCGTAAGTGGCCTCTTCAGGAGCTTGGATGGGCCTCTGTTGCGGCGGGTTCGGCTGGGGGGCAAGAACCTTTGGGAGCCCTATCATGATCACCATTGACGTTTGCATGGAGACCGTCTTCGAGGACGCGCCGTACCTTGACCGGCCGGCGCGCATCGCGGAACTCGGCTTCAAAGCGATCGAGGTCTGGTTCCCCGATCTGCATCTGGAACGAGATCAGTATCCGCGGCTGCGCGCGGCTTGCGAATCGGCCGGGCTCCGGCTCAACAACATCGTCGCCAACAGTCCGGACGGCCAGATCGGTGGATCCTTGACCAATCCTGACGATCGGCCGAAGTACTTGGCCCAGATCGAATCGTCTTTGCAGAGCTGTACCGAACTGGATGTTTCGATGATGATTACGTGCACGGGGAACGTCCAGCCGGGTCTT
>CAYGAN010000300.1:893-4455 GCA_964347585.1 uncultured Planctomycetales bacterium
TCACCTGAGCAACAGCGGCAGAGCATCGTTGACGGCCTGAAAGCCGCCGGGGACCTGGCCGCGCGGTCGAACGTAACGCTCGTGCTCGAACCCCTCAACTCGCTCGTGGACCACAGAGGCTACTTCCTCGATCAGCCCGACACTGCGGCCGCCATCGTGCGCGAGGTGGCTCATCCCAACGCGGCATTGCTCTTTGATATCTACCACATGCAGATCATGCGCGGAAACGTTATCGAAACGATCCGCGCCAGCCTGGACGTGATCCGTCATTTTCATTCGGCCGGCGTGCCCGGCCGGCATGAGCTGGACACGGGCGAGCTTGACTACCCGCGCATCGTCGAAGCTATTGCCGACGCCGGTTACAGCGGCTGCTTCGGCCTGGAGTACTTCCCAGCAGGGGACTCGGCCGCATCGCTGACACGCATGCGGCGACTGCTTCCCGATCGCGACTAGTGCGCCGGACGAGCCGGGTGCGGCGCCGCATCCTCTTGAGCGCCGTGCTCTTGCCGTGCACCTTTCCCGAGCTGCACGGGGACACCGTCGGGCCCGACGCGGCCCGGCGTGCCCTTCGGCCGGGAGGACCGCCCAAGAAAAGCGTACTGATCCTGTCCGCCCTGCGCCATCCAGCGGCACAGCTTGCATCGACGCAAGCGGTTAACTATACTCGACTATGGCGCAGGGACACTCAGTCAGGAGATATGTTGTGGCCGAACCATTTGACGGCAAGAGCGTTCTGATCGTTGACGACGAGGAGGACATCCTGACCGCCCTCAATGCAGCCTTCACAGACGCCGGCGCGACCGTTGCAACCGCCAAAGACGGCAATGAGGCCGTCGAGATGGCTGTGCGCGACAAGCCGGACCTGATCATCCTCGACGCCATGCTCCCCAAGCGCAGCGGGTTCCTCGTCCTTGAACGCCTCAAAGCCAAGCAGCCCCGAGGCACCAAGCCGCACATTGTCATGATCACCGGCAATCCCGGAAAACGCCACCAAGTCTGGGCCGAATCCCTCGGCGCCGAAGGCTACTTCACCAAACCGTTCCGTATGGAGCGGCTGATCGAACACGTCCGCGAACTCCTGGGTAAGGATTAGCGCCCGGACCTTGGTTCTCACCGCGCCCGCTGGCCCGCCGGGCACTCCCTCTACTGCAGGACCTCCCCCTCCGAGCGGACCTTCCGCAAGACGGAGGCAGTCTGCGCAAGGGGTTTGACGCGCATTCGGCAGAGGCTATTCTTCTCTCACGGCCCTGCAGGAGCAGCCCGTGGAACGCGTTCAGCGCGACCCGATCACGGAGAGCAGTCTGGTGAGCATGCCCGAGACGAACACACTCGCCGAATGGCTTGAAGCGGGCGCCGGTCGGCTTAGTTTCCCGGCCGCATCGCAACGAAGCGCCTGGCGCGGAATCGCTCGCTCCCCCGTCACCGCCAGCTGGGCCCGCCGCGTCGTCGCCGAGGCCGACGAAGCGCGCTATCAGCCTATTCCAGCCTTGCCGGCTACGCTCTATCTCGACGTCAAGCGAACCGGAAGGCGATTCGCCTACGAGCACTACTATCTCGCCCGGCGCGTGCGTCTGGCCAGCATGGTTCTGGCGGAATGTCTTGAGCGCGACGGCCGGTTTCTCGATCCGATCCTCGACTTGGCCTGGGCCATCTGCGAGGAGAGCAACTGGATGTTCCCGGCTCACCTGCCAAACTTGCCTGACGTGACAAACCCGATTATCGACCTCGGCGAAGCGATGACCGGCCAGCAGCTCGCCGAAGCAGACGCCCTTTTGGGCGATCTGCTCGACGCGGGCCTGCGCCGACGCATCCGCCACGAGTGCGAGCGACGGCTCTTCTCGCCGTTCGAACGGCGAAGTGACTTCGCCTGGATGAAGTGCGAAATGAACTGGAATGCCGTCTGCCACGACGGCGTGGTCACTGCCGCGCTCATGCTACTCCACGAGCCGCAACGCAAAGCCGCAATCCTTGGAAAGGCCTTGGAGGGATTAACGCACTACCTTGACGGTTTCGGCGAAGACGGTGGCACCAACGAGGGCCCCGGGTACTGGCAGTTCGGTTTCGGACACTATCTCATTCTCGCCGAGAACCTTGCAGAAGCCACAGAAGGCCGGCTCGACCTGCTGCAGGGTCTCGGTCGGTGCTCGCCGGCGAAGCTACGCCGCATCGCCGAGCTGCCGCTACACGTGCAGCTCAGCCCGAACAGGTACGCATGCTTTGCCGACTGCGCGATGGACGTGCGCGTCTTGCCGTGGACGTTGTGGCGGCTCGGCGAACGACTCGACTGCCCCGCTCTGACGGACCTCGGGTGGCGATCGTGTGAGTTCCCGGGCCCTCTCGGGTTGCTCTGCTATTCCCTTCGGTGGCTGGCCTGGCCACCCTCCACACGCCCGGCGGACCGACCCGCCCCGCCGCCGGCTTGCAGCTGGCTGCCAGACACCCAGTGGATGGTCAGCCGGGCGGCTCCGAGTGATCCCGACGGACTTGTCCTGGCCATCAAGGGTGGACACAACGCTGAGCACCACAACCACAATGACGTCAGCTCATTCATCGTACACTACTGTCGAGAGTCCCTTATTGCCGACATGGGCGCGCCCGTTTACAGCCGCCAGTTCTTCGACCCGCAGCAGCGATATAGCTTCTGGACCACGCGATCCAAGGGACACTCCGTCCCGTTGATCGAGGGTTGCGAGCAGCCACCGGGCCGACAGTTCGCCGCCAGAGTTGTGGTTCAGGACCACACGAGCGCGGCCGACACTCTCGAGCTTGACCTAACCGCTGCGTACCCGCCGCAGGCGCCGCTGAAGCGACTGACTCGTCGTGTCCATCTCGACCGCGCCCATCTGCCCGGACGGATCGAGTTAACCGATACGTTCGAGCTGGCCAATCCTGATAGCCGTTTCGAGAGCCCGATCATCACATTCGCTCAGGTAGTCTCCCCCCAACCGGGAAGGCTCCTGCTCAAGGGCGATCGGGCACAACTGCTCGTCGAGTTTAATGGCGCCGACGTATCCGTCTCCATCGACGAGATAGCCCCGCAAGAGCTTCAGCTTCGCTCAGGCGAGTATGCCAAGCGGGCTGCGCGACGCGTGGCCTTCGTTCACGCCGCCTGCGCGCCGCGCGGTGCCGTTAGATTGGTCATGCGGCCCGCGTTCTCGCGGAAGCGCTCGTCGGCGCGGAGGCCCGGCTCGTCCAGCACGTCCACCAGGCGCTCCCAGCTCGCCTGGCTCGACGCGCCGAGATTGATCCACCCGTCCGCCGTCGCGAAGGTCTCGTAGGGCGCGCTCAGGGGATGGGCGCTGCCCATGGGACCGGGCGACGTTCCGGTCGCCAGCGCGATGGCCGACTGCCAGTAGGTGTGGGTCACCCCGGCCTCGAAGAGGGACGTGCCCACGCGCCGCCCCCGGCCGTCGACCAAAAGCGCCCGCGGGTCCACCCGGTGGCAGTGGCGGTATTCTCCGGCCGCATAGGCGGCTACGTCGGCGAGCGACGTGCCCGCCTCGCCTACCTGCTCGATGACCTCAACCTCTCGAACCGCCGGATGCGGACCCGCATGTCCGGT
>CAYGAN010000301.1:0-4420 GCA_964347585.1 uncultured Planctomycetales bacterium
ACGTGAGCGCGAAGCGGCGGCGCGTGCGGCGGCAAGCACCCAGCCGGCGGTAGCGGCGCACCAAGGGACGACCACGACGGGTGCGGCTGACACCGCGATGGCCGACGTCGTGTCGCTGGACAAATGGGAGAAGTTCGTCCAAGACTTCATCGCCCGCTATGAGTTGGACGAGTCGCAGCAGACCTCCGCGAGGTCTATCCTCAGGGGGCTGAAAGAGCGTGCCTCCGCCTATCGTCAGGGGCACGAGGATGAATATGTGGCGATCGAGCGGAAGCTGGCGCAGGCCGAAAAGGCTGATCGCGAGGAGCTGCTCTCGCGCCGGCGCGAGCTGGACGGTCCGATCGGTGACATGTTCGAGGAGCTGCGCGAACGGCTCGATGGACTGCTGACCAGTGCCCAACGTGAGATGGCGCGGACGGGCAAGAAGTAAGACCGGCAACCTTGCGGCTTGGAGTCAAGTGCCGTTAGCCGGCGCCTGGTGGCAACACTTTGAAGAAGGGGTGACCGTTACGCGTAGCAAGCCGCACCGCTGAATCGAGGTCAACTGCGCATTCAAGACCCTTTCTGGCATGGTGAAGAAGCAACGATCGGCAGGTCAGTTCATCCCCCAATCAGCCGCTTCCAGCTCGAGCATTCTCTTTTTGAGAGCAGGTCCTCGATCGGCCGAGAAGCCTGCCAGACCGCCGTCGGCGCGGATGACGCGGTGGCAGGGGATGACGAGCGGAATGGGGTTGTGGGCCAGCGCGTTGCCGACAGCCCGGCAGGCCTGCGGTCGGCCAATCGCCTGAGCCAGATCCGCGTAAGTCGCCGTTCGACCATACGGGATGCGCTTGCACGCTAGCAGGACGGCGCGTTGGAAGTCGGTAAGCGAGCTCAAATCGAGCGGTGTGTCGAAAGTGACACGTTGGCCCCGGAAGTATCCGCGAATGCGACGCTGCAAGTCTGGCAGGAGCCGCGGGGTGCACTGTGGGCGCGTGAGCCCCAAGAGTTGCCTGGCGCGGGCGTGCGGATCGAGACCGCCTCGGCCCGGCAGGAGCAACTGCGCAAGACGTCCCCGGCGAGAGGCAATGATCACCTCGCCGAAGTCCGTCCGGACGATCGCGTAAGCGGCCACTAGGCCGTCATTATTCCGACCGGCGCGAGGAAGGCAAGTTGAGTCTGTTTCGTCGCATCTCGAGGCGCTGGAACCTGGAGACCACGTGGGCGAGCACCCGCAGAGCGGCGCGACCCTGGTCACTGAGTTCCAGACCGATGAATTGAAACCCCAGGCGCGTAAGACCGCTCTCTCCGGGCTCAGCGTGCCGCAGAGCCGCATCAAGCGCTAACGTCGAGCCCGAGGTAGGCTCGAACCGGCATCCGACAGTATCGCCGGGCGTCAACAGCCCACACTTATCAGAGGAGGCAACCACGGCCATACCTCCTGCGGACAGGTTCATGAGCCACCCGGCGTGGATAGGGATCTCTGCCGATCCGGCGCGCGACTCGTGCGTCACGCCGCCCCGCCAGAACGTGACTTTGATCGCCCGGTCGTGTGGAACGGGCGCGCGGTAGTACACTCGTCGCTGAAGCTGTTGCAGATCGGTCGGCCAGCGAAGCAACAAGGCGCCGACGCGGTTGGCATCGTCGATCTGAAATCGCTTCTTGCCGTCCACGACGGACGCGAACATGCACTTCTTGTGGCCCTTGCGGAAAGCAACGCCGACGCTCTCGCCCCTGTGAATGTCCGGCGCCTTGTCGCCGGCGTGACCCACGGGGTATTCGACGATCAGACGCTGAGCGATCGGTTCGGCCCCGAGCAGGCGCGACTTGAACGTTCGCCACCCGCTGGCCTCCTTTCGACTGAGTACGATGGGCGTGCGGCGTTCGGAAGCTTCGATCAGAATCTGATCGCGTCGTGTTCGCTCCACGCTGATCGCGGCGGTCATTCCGCGGCCTCCTCGCCGACGTGGCCGGCGAATTCCCCGAACAGGTAGTCTCGCAGCAGCTCGATATCGGGCCGGCTATGCTGATCGACAACGAACTGAAGCCCTACAATCATGGTATCCGGGGACCCGCCGGGCGTCTTGTTGCAGAGGACCCCGGTCAGCTCGAACAGATGATCGCAAGAAGGCAACTGAAAGCTCGCCTCGATGGGATCTCCGATCAGAATCGCGTCGGCCGCGTCACGACTGAGGCGACAGGCCAGGCCGTCCGGCGACAGGTTCAATAACTGGCCCGCTGTGTGCGAGTTGGCGCCCTCGTCTTTCCAGGAAAAACGGACTTCCGACGATTCGTGCAGGGACGCCCGCCAGAACTTCCGCCGCTGAAGAACCTGGATCGTCTCCGGTCGAACGACGGTAAGACTAGCCAGCTCGTCCCGGGTGTCGAGTTCGAGCACGTTTGTGGTGAACAAGTAACGGTTGTCGCCGACGAACAGCCGACCCTCGCAGTAACTGGTCGGTATGAAGACGGCAGCAGGGATCGGCTCCTCGGCGAACTGTATCAGTAAGGTGTCGGGTTGGCCGTCCTGCAGGCAGCCTTTGATGCTCTCCAGATTGTCGAGAGTTCTCGGCTCGATCAGGACCGGAGCCTTCAGTCGGATGGCCTGCTCGATCACTCGCTGGGATTGTCTCTTATTCAGCTCAGTGGCGTACTTCACGGTGAGCCGTCCCCCCGATGGCGACCAGCGGGCGTGGTGCCGCTACGGACGGACCTCGGCAATCCCGGCGTCCGGTGCGCAGCACACTACGACCTCATCGTTAGTCGGTAGAACCGGGGGAGAACTTGACCAGGTAAGCAGCCAAGCTCTTGCACGCCCTAGTTCAGAGCGAGTCGTATCGGTCTGTCCGTCCGATAGCCGCCCGGCGCCGCGACGGCCCGCGCCGGAGGCGGCTTATCGGCTGGCATCAGCCGATTCAGTCGTTAACAGTTGCGAATCCTGTTTAGCCGCCGATAGCCGAATGTTGAGCTCGTTGGCGTGGTAGATCCCCATCATCCCGAGAAGCAGGACCTGTGAGAGGTGATATACAATGGCGAATGATCCCGCAGGTCCCTTGGCGACGCCAAAGGTCAGCAGGCCGAACATCGTTCCAGCGTGGAATGTACCCACATGCGAGGGGGCGCCAGGAATGGTGATGAACAGCCCGGTAGCGCCGAGCACGAAAACCGCTGCCCACGCGGATAGCTCGAACTCGAAGGCTTGAAAGAAGAGGAAAGTCATGACAACGTGCAACGCCCAAACCGCCGCGGTGTAGCCGATCACCTTAGCTAGCAACACCGGCCTGGCGAGAATGTTCGTACCCGACAGGAAACTATCCGTCAGGCGTGACAGAGCATTACGAAAGCGTTCCGGCAAGGGGCGCGACAAGACGCGCTGGCACGCGCGGAACCACTCCGACCGAAAGGTCATCAGTAGCGCAGCACCCAAGGCCCCGAGGAACCCCAGTCCGAACATCAGTCCGGCGGCACGCACGACATGGAATGAGATCTCTCGGCCGAGGACGGTGATCGGATGGGCCGGACCCGGATGACTCAGCGCCACCGCGGCGAACATGCCGGAGATGCCAAGCCCATCGATGACCCGCTCGACGAAGATGGTGGCCAACGCAGAGCTCTTGGAAACCCCAACCTGGCTTCCGATGGCGACGGCTCGCAGGACTTCGCCCATGCGGAAAGGCAAGAGCGAGTTGCCCCCGAAGCCGATCATCACGGCGCGGTAGGATTGCCAAAGCGGAACGCGCTGAACGGGGGCAAGCAAGAGTCGCCATCGGAGGCCGCGAAGCAAAAACGCGACCCAGAAGACGATCAGGCTGGGAACGAGCCAACCCCAGCGCGCCCTGACGAATGCCTCTTTGGCTTCGTCGAGGTTGCGAGGATCGAAGACGATTGCCCAAAACGCCCATGCCAGGCACGCAAGGCTCATCAACAGACCGAGAGTTATCTTGACGTACTTCATTGCCTCTCGCTGCAAGTGATCAAGGGCAATGGCGAGAGGCGGCATTATACTGGGCTAGGACTGGAAGTGGCAGACGAGCGCACGCAATCACGGGCAAGCCGTCAGGGCGAAGGCGCTCGCGTTGCTGCTCTGCAGGGTTACGTCTCGACCCGTCGGATGCTCTGCCAAGACTTGGGCCCCCGCTTGGGGCGATCGACGATGACGCAGCCGGTCAGATCCTGTGGCCGGTCGCCTGTGCGCTGCGGGGAGAAGTAATCGGCCATGCCCGAGAAGATCGGATCGGCTCGGCAGAACGCGGGCGTAAGGGTCCTTGTTGATGCATAACGTCTGCCAGGCGACTGTCGTGCACGATTCTGCCGGGAAGCCCTGCCAGAATGACCCACCTGCCCCGGGGACCCGTGCCGGTCGGTCCGGTCGGGTGGTAAAGTCCGGCACCGACGTTGCCGAACGATCGAGCGCTGGGCTGGCAGACGCTACAATGTGCCG
>CAYGAN010000302.1:0-4416 GCA_964347585.1 uncultured Planctomycetales bacterium
GCACGATACGTCGTGCCGTCGCACTCGACGGTGTAGTCGCCCGTGATCGTGCAGATTGCTGCGGCTTGCGTTGCGGCGATAAGGGCCGTACCCGCCAGATATGCTGATAGTACCAACCGCATGGCAACTCCTTTCGCAAATGGTTTCTAAGGACGCCAATCAGTCGGCTCCGAGGACCCGCTTTCCTCAGGACCGGGCGTGCCGCGCACCAACATCTTCGCAAGGGCCCCAACAGCGTCTGACTTGCCCTTTGGCGGCACGCGTCATCGAAAGGCTCCAGGCGGTTGGACTAGAAGCGAGGAGTCTGCTCGACGCGGTCCCCTCCCGTTATCGCCGAGCGGCTAGGCGCTTGCTTTCCCCGCCAGTCGCAGCCACCGTCGAACCCTTTGGGGCCCTAATGGCTCTGACCCACAACCTAAGAGTATAACGCCTTCGATTCGCCCACTCAAGCTTAGGACGAGCTCGATAGATGCCACAGGGGTCGTAGGCGGATGCCAGCACGCAGGGCTTGTTTATCAGGACCTGTGGACAAGCGGGGGCCGTTGTCGCGGCAAAGCCGTACCGGCCGGACCCAGCACCGAGAGCGCGCCCGGCACGGCCACCCTCACAATACGAAGGCATGCCACCGACTTCGACAGATATCCGCGTGCCGCTCGCCAGTCCCGGCCCGCTACTAGGGCGTCGGACGCGCGGATGCAAGGCGCGCTACGGCGCCGTGTGCGTGAACATGATCCGACACTGGGACAGGTCCAGCGCGTTGATCGCACCATCCGAAACAATGTCGTACTTGGCATTGTCCCCGACCGCCACGTCGGCCGTGAAGTTCAGCCGAATGGCACTCAGATCCAGCGCGTTGACGGCCTGTGATGAGGAGCCGCCGTTGTCCACCTCGCCCTGAAGTGCCCGGATCAGAAAGTCTCCGTCGCCCGCAATTACCGAGCTGGCCAACGTGACCGTGTAGGTGTCCTCATCCGGCAGGGCAGTCAGGTTGATCGTGATCACGTCGGCGACGACCGTCACGCTCAAGACGTTGCCGGTCACGTCGCCGTTGTTCACTCCGACGATCGACTGGACCGCATCCTCCGGCGGATCCGGCAGCGTCACGACGTTATCGCAGTCGATCATGAGCTTGGTGATGCCCGCCTCCCGGCTCTCGGTGGTGACGAGGGCACTGTCTGGGGGCAGCGTGGATGCCGTTAGGTTGACGTTCAGGCCCAGTTCGCCGGCGGCGCCGTGGTCGGCCATGGTCTGTACCGACTCGATGTTGACCGGCGGCGGCTGATCCACGAACGTCAGCGTCAACGACGGGCGAAGCGGGATGTCCAAGCTGGTTCCCGTTCCCGCGTACTCGCGCGAGTGGAACTGCCTCGTGCCGTCCTGGATGCTTTCGCTGCCCTCTTCCTCCCGGATCACGAAGCCGAAGTTCAGGCTCGGATTGGTCAGATGCTCCTGAACGGCCGCGGTCACGTCGAAGCTGACCGGCCCGTAGGCGCCGGAGTTGAGCGTAACGCTGTCGAGAGCAACGGGATCGGCGTACTGCGCATCCAGCGTGCCGTTCCAATTGGGGTTATCCCCGCCGGTAGCGCCGAATGGCTTGGTCCAGCAGACTTCATTGGCACCGGCCCACTCACCATCGATGCCCGTCTTGGCACCTTCACCCCAGTCATGAAGCAGCTTGTGGATATAGAGCGTCTTGGCCACCCCACCCGGATCGTTGCGCGAATCGAAGTAGTCGAGGGTCACGGTTGCCTGCTGGAGGTACTTGCCGGCCTCCCAACTGATGTCCAGATCGATGAACTTGATCACCATGCTGCGGTCATAGGTCGAGTCGCTGCCGGTGTGGCGGCAGGCTTCGAGCACGCTGCATCCGCCGGCGTTGTACAGCGCGTGGTCTTGAAGGATGTGAGCGTCCCGGGTGCCGGCGTAGATCGTCTCGTCCGGATACGTTCTGCCATCCTGGAAGATCAGCGTGCCGGGCTCAGCGTGGACGGGAGGCGGGGCGGCTACGGTGATGTTTACCGGATCTGACGTGTTTTCTGCGCCTCCGTCGTCAGTGGCGGTAGCCGTCAACGCATAACTGCCTTCGAGGACGCCGTCCCACGTAAACGTCCACGTTCCGGCGATCGCATCGTAGTCGGCGAGCCCCAAGCTGGCGGCGTTCGCGAAGACCTCGACGGCCGTAATATCGTGACCCTCGGACGGCAAAGCGGCGCCGCCAATCGCGATCGTCGCCGGTTCTTCAAAGGCCTCACCTTCTGCCGGGCTGGTGATCGCGACCGCGGGGACGAGGATGGTCGGGTTCTCGTACCAGATCACACCGAGCCCGCCCCCGTTCATCTTCTCCTCGGTCGTGAGAACGTCGAGGTCTCCATCCCCGTCCAGGTCGAGTAGTTGGACGAGATCGAACTTGCCTCCCTCCGGGCCGCTGATCTCATGGTCGTTCCACACCGGATCGGTCGGCGCGCTCGTATAGGACATCCACACAACGCCTGACAAATCTCCCGTCGCGTTCGCGAACGAAAGGACGATGTCCGGTTCTCCGTCAAGATCGATGTCGCCGACGTTAGCCGCCTTACATGCGCCAACGTCGTCGGGCACCTGGATCGGGAACTCCTGCCACGAGTTGGCCACGGGGTCTATGCGTCGGAAGAACGACAACGCGTTGGGGTCCCGCATCGGCAAGATCAGATCGTCCAGTCCGTCCACGTCGAGGTCTTCGATCGCCGCCAGCATCACCTCTTTGCCTTGAGCGCCGATAAAGTGATTCGGCCACGGCACCGACTGGGACGGGCTGCCGGTGCCCGGGTTCTCCAGCCAGCGCGCGCCCTGCAGTCCAGCGCCGTCGTAGCGATCCGTCACCACAACGTCGAGGTCGCCGTCGTTATCCACGTCGTGCAGGATCAACGACATGGTCCACCCAACGTCGGACATTTCGTGGAATTGCCAGGCGGATAGGTCGCGGGGATTGGCAGGCGCCTCGAACCAGCCGATCTTTGCGCCTGCGTCCTTCCCGCCGGCGACGATGTCCGGACCGTGCTGGCCGTCCACCTGCATCGGCTCGGCGAACATCCATCGTAGGCCCGCTGAGGCCGGTACGATCGCCGTCTGCCATTGGCCGGGGTCCAAATAGGCATCCGGGGCTGTCGGCGCCCAATGGACGAACACCGCCTGCGTGACGCCTTGCGCAGAGCTCACAACATCCATGGCGTCGTCATTGTCCAGATCGACGAAGACGGCATCCTCCGGATCGCCGACGGGCCCGACCGTGACGGCCGGCCACGGATTCTTTACCGCGAACGCGCCGGGATGAAGATATGCCCTGCTGATGGCCCCTTGCTCCCAGCCGGTGGTCAGGTCCATCAGCCCGTCGCCGTTCGTGTCCGCCAATTTGACGCCGTCTGCTCCGAGCGACGAGTTGTCGATCACGTGACGCGTCCAAGGAGGCCCACGATCCGCGCCGTACGCATCCACGTCGGTGAACAGCCCGAGGACCAGCGTACAGATCGCCGCTGCGGCTGCCCATTTCGGCTGCCGCTTTCTCAACCAGCGCATCAAGGACACTCGATTGCTCCTTATCGGCCGATCACCCGGCAAGGACCCGTTAGCACCCGCGCATCTGGCAAGCTTGAACGCCGGCGATTCCGCCTGTTCTCCATCGCGGCCTCACGATACTGTCCGCGTACCCGTTCTGCGGTCGGGACCCAGCGGGGTTTGTTCGTCCAGGTATTGTCGATCCGCCCCCCGGCAGCGGCGTCTCTGGCCTCAACGGACGAGACGAAGAACCCGGTAGGCCGCCAGGGCGTGTTCCTCAGCCGCTCCCCTCTCTCGCTTCGCAAGGCTACAGCCAGTGTATCAATCTGCGGGGTCTGCTATCAATGGGCAGCTCTAGCCCTCCGCCGCATCGATCCTGACCTGGCGCCACCGGCAATGGCGCCCGCTTCTGGCGCTCGGTGCCATTGGTTAGGGCCGCGCCGATCGTGTCCTCGTCTTCCCGTGGGTCGTACTCCTTGACCCACGTCGCATTCGCCGACGAGACCCGTGCCACGATTATTACGAGAGCCCAGCGGAGTGGCTTGAGCCATCGTGCTCGTTTCATCGAGTTCTCTGGTCGGCGCACACGCGTCCCCCGTGCTACATCCTTTTTGACAGCACACTCAGAAGCGTAACTCGCCCATTGGCCCCTAACCACTGAGCCATAGGATGAGCGTAGCGCGCCGTCGCACAGGCGCTACGGCGCCGTGTGCGTGAACATGATCCGACACTGGGACAGGTCCAGCGCGTTAATCGTCCCATCCGAGACGATGTCGTACTTGGCATTGCCCCCGACCGTCACGTCGGCCGTGAAGTTCAACCGAACGGCGCTCAGGTCCAACGCGTTGACGATCTGACTCCCGCCGGCGCCCCCGCCAGCGTTGT
>CAYGAN010000303.1:0-4405 GCA_964347585.1 uncultured Planctomycetales bacterium
AGCGGTTCCCAGCAAGCATCGCGAGCCCCCCTGGCGGCGCGCCGACGGTTCCGGATCGCCTATCGTGAACGTCGTTCACGTCCGTCTAGATCGCCCTGCTGAAGCTCAAAGCACGGAGCTTTCACGGTTCCAGAGTGACCGAGCGCTTACGCGACTGACTTCTTACAAAGGCCGTTGCCATGGGCGCGGGAGGAATGCTAAGCGGGACTGGTAGTGGCTGTGGCTCGCCCTCGGCGCTCGCGCGGGGCACTGAAGTTCTGCTCATGATATACTGGCGGTAGATTGGCACAGCTATCCTGGGGGCGGCGGAGAAATGCCCGAGGGATGCTGTCGATTTCGCGCGCCGAGGCCGGAGTGCATCGACTGTCCAAGCATGATCGGGGTCTGTGCGAAGCCGGTAGCAAGGATGCGCTGAACCCAATCGACTCGCTCACGTTCCGGGCGCGTGTCAACCACGCTTGCGCCTGTTGGCGTGGGGGCTGAGGCCAATCGTACGGATTGGCTCAGTGGGGTAGTGAAGCGGGATCGGATGGTGAGCTGTAACCACCCCCTGGCTCTCGTCGGGCCGGTTCTTAGCGTGCTGGCCGCGATGATTCTGTGCGGCGCAGCCGACGGCGATACCGTCGCGGTTCCTGCGGGCGGCTTCTGGATGGGCCAGGACGGTAGCGATCCGGACAGCTACGGGGACGAGGTCGATGTGCACTGGGTTGAGGTGCCGGCGTTAGAGATCCACCGGAACGAAGTCACCAACGCCGAGTACGCGGCGTTCCTGAACGCCGTGGGCGCGATCGCAGACGAGCACGGCCGGCCCTACATCGACGCGGACGATCCACAGATCAGGATCCACTATGAGGCATCGAGTTGGCATGCCGACGGGGGCTGGGAAGACCATCCCATGCGCGAAGTCTCGTGGTACGGCGCGGATGCATACTGCCGCTGGGCCGGGGGGCGACTGCCAACGGAGGCCGAATGGGAGAAGGCCGCACGATGGGACGCGGGCGCCAGCCACAGCCGGACGTGGCCCTGGGGAGATGTCTTCTCTTGCGAGTTCTGCAGCTCGTGGTGGTGCAATCGGCCCTATCAGACGGGGATCACGACGTATCCGGTGGGCAGCTTTCCCGGAGGTGCGAGCCCGTATGGTGCACTCGACATGGCCGGTAACGTCTGGGAATGGACGGCGGGCGGTTATGCATCCTACCCTGGCGGCCCACTGCTGTTCCAGGATCTCAGCTGCGCGGTGCAGCGAGGCGGGAGCTGGACCAACAGCGATTACAACGTGCGCTGCGCCACGCGAAGCCCACTACCGCGCTACATGACTGACGCAAACCTTGGGTTTCGCGTTTGCTATAGCGACTATGAGCCGGGCGTCCCCACGATCATCGTGCCCCCGCGTTCCGTGTACGCCGAATGGATCGAGGACTTTGACGTGGCGACGGGCATGGCTGAGATCTACGAGTGGTGGGGTACCGGCCGGTCGTTCGAGATCGATGCTGCGCAGGGCTGGCTGGTTGCCACGCTGAAGTCGGCGCCGCCACCTGAGGATCATTACGTCGCCGGCGAGTACATGGCCATGATTCGGCGCGACACGGGCGATCTGTTCGCGCCGGGCGACTACGTGGACATCACGGTTCGCTTCAAGTACGAGCGAGGCGAGCGGGACTACGCCAGAACGTCCGTGGGCGTGGCGTGGGGCGACGCGCAATGGATTAATCCGGGCGGGCGCGGCGCCGACGAGAACTATGGGTATCCTTGGTTCCTGATCGCAAATAACTCCGACAACCCGAACGAGTGGCAAGAGGTCATCGCCCGGCAAGTTCGGTGGGGCGAAGGCAAGTTCTGCATCGGATTCGGGCTGTGGGGTAATCTGAGCCATCTGGCGGACCCGCCCATCCTCGATCAGCATCAGATGTGGGTGGATTGGGTCCGCGTGCGGCACTCCGAATGCAGCGAGGTGCCTGGTGATTTCGATCTCGACTGCGACACGGACCTGACGGACTATGACACGCTGGTACAGTGCTACAGGGGGGCGAACGGAGGTATCCCAGAGCTGCTGCCGGATCACGACTGCGAGCTTTGCGATCTTGATGATGACGAAGATGTCGACCTGATCGACTTTGCCACGTTCCAATGCATTAACACGGGCTCTTTGTGAGCGACCATGTTCTCGCTGCTGACACGGCGAATCCGCGCTTCAAGCAGGTCAATGGCGAAGAGATGCGACGGCAGAATCCGGCCGCGGCGCTCAACGTGTGCCACCGGAAGCGGCGAATCCCCCGGGTCTGTCCGACGCGGGCCAGCGGCGTCAATTCGCCGACGGTCTCACGCTTGGTCGGCGAACTGTTCGATCATCGGATCGTCGGTGAGGCAGGAACGGCGCGGTCCGCGGCCGGCAGACGTCCCGTTATCCTTGAGAGCAACGAGGCCGGTCGAGTCATCGCAGGGGGTAGGCCCGGCTGTCCGAGGTAGGCCGAGCAAGGAGGAGTATGCGCTGCTTGGCGACGTACAGCGTTGTGCGCGACGCTGACATGCACTATCGTGGTCTCAACCCGCCGGGGCCGTGCGTAGCGAGTGGGTGCATCACAGAAGGAGTAGGATCCCCAATGTTCGTGATCGTGGCCAAGGACGAAGAGCAGATGGGACGGCGAGCGGCTGATCTGGTGGTCGCCGAGATGCAACGCCACATCAACCCCGTGCTTGGCCTGCCAACGGGCAGCACACCCATCCCGCTATATCGAGAGCTCATCCGGCGCCATCGCCAAGAGGGCTTGGACTTCTCCACCTGCATCACATTCAACCTGGACGAGTACGTCGGGCTATCGCCGGATCACCCGCAGAGCTATCGGCGATTCATGGATAAGCAGCTCTTTGATCACATCAACATCAACCCCAAGAATACGCATACACCCGACGGGACGATGACTGATCTTGCGGCGATCGACCGGTTCTGCGACGAGTACGAGCGACGCATTGCCGACGTCGGTGGGATCGATCTTCAGGTCCTGGGCATCGGGGCGAACGGTCACATTGGATTTAACGAGCCCGGCAGTTCTCTCAGCTCGCTGACGCGAATCAAGACGCTGACAACGAAGACACGACAGGACAACGCGCGTTTCTTCGGCAGCTTCGATGAAGTTCCTTGCTACGCGATCACAATGGGCATCGGCACGATTCAGAAGGCTCGTAGAGTCCTCTTGCTGGCGACCGGCGAGGGCAAGGCCGACGCGATCAGAGCCGCTCTGGAGGGGCCGGTCACGTCGGCGTGTCCGGCCAGCGCGCTCCAGCTCCACCGCTACGTGACCGTCGTGGTCGATCAGGCCGCCGCCGGCAAGTTGAGCCTTGAGAGCTACCACACACAATAAGCCCCGCACCGTCGATTTGATCTGCGATCGGCGGCGCCGTCAACGACGACATGCAGCTTGCCGGGCGCATTCGCGGGATCATCGTGGATCTGGCGCGCGCGGAGCGAAGGAAAACATCGGTGGGACTGGGCGCTCGTGTGTTCCTTCTCTGTTCTGCGCGGTCAGTGTGGTAGTACAGGCACACATTCTGTTCACAGTGAGCCGGCCGCGGGGCGCCAGAGTCTTGCGCGGCTCAAGTGGACTGTCAGGGCGAAGAGCAGCAGGACGAGCTCGACGAGTCCGATGCTCAGCAGCCACCTTGCCACGGCTCCCGTGCCGAACGCGTAGCTGTGCAGGCCAATGCCCAGAACATAGTTGACTCCAACGTAGGTCATCACGATCAGCCAGAAGGCCAGGATATTGCACGCGGCTGTGCCGAACCTGCCGAGCCAGCGGTCGGCCCGGCCGTGCAGGATGGCCATGTACCCCATGAAGGCGATGAGCGACCAAACTTCCTTGGGGTCCCAGCCCCAGTACCGCCCCCACGACGAAGCACCCCAGATCGAACCAGTGATGATACCGGCCGACAGCAGGATCGAGCCGACAAGGATGTACCAGTATTGCATCGCATCGATTCGTTGCACCGCGGCTGTCTGCCGGGGTGATGCGGTCAGCACGACGAGCTGCGCATGAGCCAGCAGCACCGCCATGGCCAGAACCGAGTATGAGACCATGATGATGGGCACGTGGATGGACATCCAGATGGTGTCGCGAAGAACGGGCGGGATCGGGCCGACGTACGGATCGATCGGCAGGCAGTCCGCCAAGATCAGGGCCAGCGCCCCCATGCCCGCCGCGTTGAGAAGCACGATGCGGTGGCGCAAGAAGACGACCGAGACGAGCCCGAACGCCCCCATCCCCCAGGCCAGAAACAGCAGCGACTCGTACATGTTGGCCGCCGGAATCCGCTCGGCGATCCGCCAACGTAGCGCCAGCCCGTACGTGACCATTGCAAAGCCAGCTAGGAGCGCGAGCAGCGCCGCGGCGTCGCACCAGACGCGCCTGAT
>CAYGAN010000304.1:0-4382 GCA_964347585.1 uncultured Planctomycetales bacterium
GCCGTATAGCCCTCGCGAAGTCGCGGATGTGATGCAGTTCATCAAAGACGGCGGCATCTTCATCTTGATGGTCGGGTGGGATGAGGCCGCACCGTCCAGGCCTCTTCTCGACGCGCTGGGGTTCGAGATCGAGCACATCCCTTTGGGACATTTCAAGATTCGAACTGTGCGTGACCGGGAGACACTGGCACGATTTCACGAGGCCTGGCCGGTCCGCGCGAGCGCGACGAGGGAAGAAGGCGCAGAGCCCCTGGTTCTGTGGAAGTTCCAGGAGGGCACGACGCAGACGCAACATCCTCTGGTTCAGCGGCGTGACATCGAGAAGGGAACCGCCGTGGTCATCGGAGACTCGTCCTTCGCGTGGGGGATCAACCTCGAATCGGAGAAGACGGTGCAGAAGGAGAGCATCGACTTCTGGCGTTGGCTGTTAGAGTATCTTCGGCAGACGCGGGCGGGAGTGGCGAAATGAGCTGGCTTTGGATAACGGCTCTGCTGAGTGCTGGCGTGTGGCTGTTCTTGTTGCGCGTCTTCGTTGAGCCGAGCGTTGCTGTCGGATCGGTTCTTGTGGCGCTGGCAGCTGTAGCTGCCGGCATCGGAACACGCCGTGCCAGATCACCTCGCCTATCGGCCCGGGCAGCGGTGGTCTTGTCGCTGCTGTTGGTGATTGTGATCGGCCTATGGCCGCTGGCGAGGACCACCCAGGCGCGCTTGGATCCCGAACAGGAAAGCAACGTTGCATTGGCAAAGGACAGACCCAACGCGGTGCTGGTCAGCCTCGTCCAGCGGGTACCGGCAGCGCTGGCCTTGGCCGGCGTGCTCCTGTGGGCGTGTCCGCGACACCTGAGCGGGTTGCGAGAACTGGGCCGACCGTTGCTGATCGTAGCGGCGATGATGACCGCCGCCTACGGCGGGCTTCTGGGTTACGTCTGGATTGCTTCGCGCGGACACGTCAGCACGGACGCCGGACCCGTCGTCCACGCCATGACCGAGTTGCTGCGCATGCCCATGGCGTACTTTGACGGGTGGCTGACGCTCGAGACGATGCGGGCGGCGCACACGTTTCCGGCGTCGTGGGAACTGCTCGGTTTGCCGATGGCCTTGCCGTTGTTGGTGATTGGCTTGCCGCTTGCGGCGCTGTGGGGTCGGCGACGGGCTGGCTTTGACATGCTGATCTTTACGATTGGCCTGGGGGGATGGGTGTGTTTCCGAGCGGCCCTGATCATCGCGTTCTACGAGAACGAGGCGATGTTGACCGGGTACCACGACAAGTTCGCTCTGATGGGTATCCTGTGGCATCCGTGGGCGTTCTTTGTGAGCTTCGTTCCGGTTGCGCTGTTGCTGGTACGATTGGTGCCGTTGCGGTCGCGGGCTGCGGAGGTGGCTGCGGCAGCTTCACCAGCGCCGTTGACCGAGGAACAGAGGGCTAGGCTTAGTGCCAGACTCGGCACGCCGCCGGCTGCGCCGGGCGTAGCGACGCATGTGGCGGTCGATGCAGTGGACGAGGTTGAAAAGACGGGCGCGGCGGGGCCGGTGATCGGTGCGGTCGGTGCGGCGCTGTTGGTCGTGGCGTATGGCTGGTGCGATCCGGGGGTCCGAAAGGCCGGACGGATCGTCATGGACGAGAATCACAGCCGATGGGAGCGCAGTGACCGACCCTACGACACGGAGTGGTACGGGCATGAGTCGGGGTATAACTACGCGGCCATCTACGACTACCTTGACCGTCACTACCCCATGGGCCGCAACTATGAGGATTGGACTCCCGAGCGGCTCAAGGACGTGGACGTGCTCATCCTGAAAAACCCCACCGAAGCCTATTCGAAGGAGGAGATCGACGCCATTGAACAGTTCGTCCGCAACGGCGGCGGGGTGTGGCTGGTCGGCGAGCACACGAACGTGTTCGGCACGAGCTCGTACCTGAACCCGATCGGCCGTAGGTTCGGCGCGGTGTTCAACGACGACGTCTGTTTCGATATCGTCAACAAGTTCGTGCAGACCTTCTATTCCCCGCGAGTGCTGAGGCACCCGACCATCATCGACATGCCTTGGTTCCGGTTTGAGACGAGCTGCTCGGTTGCGGTCGCCGGACTGGGTGGCCGGGCTGCCGTGACGGGCTGGGCGCTCAAGGCGTTGCACTCGGACTATCACATTCCGAACTTCTATCCAATGCCGGAGGACCAGGCTTCGATGAAGTTCGGCCCGTTCATCCAGTTGTACGCCAAGCGATTCGGCTCGGGCCGCGTGGCGGCTTTTAGTGACAGTACGTGCTATTCGAATTTCAGCGCGTTCGAGAAGGGCAAGCCGGAAATGCTCTTGGGAACTGTGGAGTGGCTGAACCGGCGGAACCGGTTCGTGTCGCTCTTGTGGCAGGTTGCAGCGGGGGCTGGAGCGGGCTTGATCGTACTGGGCTTGGCCATTTCGTGGCGACGGCGGTCGGCGGGAATGCTTGCCTTGGCGGTGGTCGTGGCGGGCTGGGCGACGGTGACGGCTGAGGTTGTGGACTACGTCAATCGGCGGAACTATCGAGCGCCCGCGCCCCGCCGGGAACTGGTTCGCATCGGTTTCGATCGCGAGCATGGCAGGTACGCGCTCTCCGACGGGGGCTTCATCAGGGCGAGCGCGAATTCGTTCGCCTTGCTCAACCAGTGGGCCCTTCGGGTCGGTCAGTTCCCGTTTCGGCACGACCGCTTCAAGGACGCGCTTGCGAACTCCGAAGTGGTTGTGGTGATAAACGCGACCCAGCCGTTCTCTGCGACTGAGGTCAGGCGCGCCAAAGCGTTCGTAGAACAGGGCGGGCGGCTGTTGGTTCTCGATGATCTGTCCAACGCGAACTCGCAGGTCAATCGGCTGCTACGCGCCTTTGGCGCGAAGATTACGTCTGGGAAACCTGAGAGCGGCTATCTGACGACGCCCGCGGGGCGACGGTGGGGCATTCCCGCGTCCGGCCGAGCGATCGAGGGCGGCCGGGCGCTTCTGCTGGTTGGCGACGTGCCGGTGGCGAGTGTTATCGAGAGCGGCCGGGGCCGGTGTGTGGTCATCTCGTGCGCGTCTGTATTCTCGGATGAGCAGATGGGCCGATCAGACCACACTATCCCGAGCCCCGCACTGAGGCATCGCTTCGAACTGGTCTATACGCTGTGGCGCAATCTCTCGTCGAGTGAGCCGATGACTCTCGGCCCGGCGCAAATCACGCCCGCCGTGCCTCGCGTGACGCAGCCAACCACCTTAATGCCGGTCGTTACAAGGCCCGCAGCAAGATAACCACGTCTTCTCCGATGCGAATGGTGCGCCGATCCACGCCTGAGCGGCGTGCCGGCGGCTTACTGGAACCTGCTAATCTTCGGGCGGGATCTCGCGGGACTGCCTGAGTGCTCTGATGGCTTTGGCGGCGGCTTGGTCGTCCGGGCGGGCTTGCAGGGCCTGCTCGTACGCCTGGATCGCCTCCTCGGGCTTTTCCAAGGCCAGGTAGGCCTGCGCCACGCCGTGCAGGGCGATGGTGAACCGCGGATTGAGCTGATAGCCCTTCCGATAGCTCGCGATGGCTTGCGGGGCCATGCCGAGCCGCAGGTACGCATCCCCGCAGCGGCAGTGGGCCAGATAGTCGTCGGGGTTCGTGCGGGCGGCTTGGAGGAATACCTTGAGGGCTTCGGCGTACTGCTTGTCGTCGAAGAGTTGCTTTCCGCGGTCGAGCAGAGAGGCGTGTGCTTCGGGAGCCGGTCTCGGCGAGGACGGGTGATCGACTTCGGTGTGCTGCTGGACGCGTGGTTTGTCCTTGTCCGCCGGGCGGTGCCTGTGAATCTTGGCACGTCGAGCGGGGCTCTTCCTGCTATCGTCCAGAGCCCGCTCGAGGGCTCGTTTGTACAGGTTCGAGTGGTTGGCGTCCTGCGGGAGCGGCTTGCTGACCGCCGAGGCCCGCCAGGCGAAGAGAGCGCAAAAGGCCAGCGCCAATAGGCCGGCCGCCCAGGACGCTAAGCGACCCAGGCGGCCGGTGGCTGTCCTTTCACGTCCCTCGCCCGCGGACGCCTCATCCGCGGAGCGAGGTTCCATCATTGCCTCCTAGTCCACACTGCCGGACAGACAGGCTCCGGGCAGTTCGTCTCGTTCACTGCGCCCGCAGACTTAGTCGCACGGGCTGCAGGCAGTGACCGGTTCCGCTGGACACTGGGTCGGGACCTCCGGACACGCCGTTGGAGTCTCCGGACAGTACGTCGAGGCCTCGGGACAGTACGTCGGGTCTGCCGGGCAGTACGTCGGGTCTGCCGGGCAGTATGTTGGGTCTGCCGGGCAGTATGTTGGGTCTGCCGGGCAGTATGTTGGGTCTGCCGGACAGTACGTCGGGTCTGCCGGGCAGTATGTTGGGTCTGCCGGACAGTATGTCGGGT
>CAYGAN010000305.1:0-4374 GCA_964347585.1 uncultured Planctomycetales bacterium
GGGTGGCGAGATTCGTCCGCATGAGAGCCAGGTAACTATCGTGGCCCGGCACGGCCGGGTTGCCAAGGGGGTCGATCTGTGCGACGGTGGCTCCGGTCTGTTCGGCAATGGCCTTGAGCTTCTCGGCGGGGAGCTGTGGCTCGGCGAAGACCACGCTGATCTCGTGCTTCCTGATGAATCGGACCACGTTCTCGAGCTGTTTCGGGCCGAAATCGTGCGCGTCGGCCCCGAAGACAGTTGCTTGCTCCAAACCATATCGATCGGCCAGGTGCCCCAGCGCGGGATGGAAGGAGACGAAGTGCTTGCGCTTCGCCCTGGATAGAGCCTGACGATACTCGGTGTCAAGCTGTGCCAGTTCAGCGTTGTACCCTTCGGCCCATTTGCGGTACAGCCGGTCGCCGGCCGGGTCCACGTCGCCCAGCGCCGCAGCGATGATAATTACAAACCTCTGCATGAGCACGGGGTCCAGCCACATGTGTGGATCACTGGATCCGTGGCGGTGCCGATGTGTTGAGCGAGAGCCAAGCTGGTGCGATCGGGCATCCTCCTCGCCGAGGTGCTTCTCTTGATCGTTACGGTGGTCGTTCGCGGGCGGGGGCTTGGGGGCTTCGTGTCGCTCGGCCCGGTTCGACTGAGCCGGAGGTGCCTGCTTCAGCAATTCCGGCCCCAACTCGATGAGCCTGAGAGATTCGCTGCCACTCGCCTCGATGCTGCGTCTGGCCCATTCGTCCACGCCCAGGCCCATCATTACCAGCAGACGGGCGTTGGCGATCTTCTCGGCTTGGACCGGCGTTGGCTCGTAGCCGTGGGGTGTCTGGCTCGGCGGGAGCAGGCAGACTACCTGAACGCGGTCGCGGCCGATCTGCCGGACCACGTCGGCCAGCGGGAAGATCGTCGCCACGACTCGGACTCCCACTGCGTCCGGCGATCCCGACGCCGGATGCTCGCGGCAGCCGGCGGCGGCCATGGCCAGCGCACCGGCCGCTGGGGCGAATATAAGGAGCCGGCGATGCATGGAACTGCTTCCCACTGCTATTATCGCCCCTTTTGTCGCGGGGGACACGCCGGAGACGAGCTTTTCCGGCGCCCGAACGGACGACCGGTGGGCCGCCACCATCGTGCCAGGGCTCGCCCCGCTGACCGGAGATCGCGGCTCGTCACCGATGCGGAGCGGAGAATTTCCTGCGCAGGGGCTTGACTGGGGGGCCCCGTTCGAGGATAATGCAAGTTAGACTGACAGGGCACGTCAAGTCTGAGACTTTCCCGAGGCGAGAGAGTAGAGAGCGGACGAGAGGGTCGGCGTGCGCCGGGAAGGGTTTGGCAGTACCGGGGCCGCGACCCGGGATGTGCGGCCCTGACGTCAGGAAGGTGAGGAAGTAGTCCGTCGTTCTAAAGAGTAGTTTTTCCTGAAAGGAGGGGGTGCTTATGGGTAATCTGAGACGTGTGTTGTTAGCTGTGTCCGTTGTGGGTCTGTTCGCCCTCGGCGCCGAGGCAAACCTGCTGCAGAACCCAGGCTTTGAGGATGCTGCGGGCTCACCGATTCCGCATTGGACGGGGGTCGGGTTGGGCCCGGGTTACATCCCCTTCTCCGCGGATTCAGCAATACCGCCGTTTAGTGGCGCCTTGGACGCAAGCCACATAGACTTTGGCGGCGGCCCGGACGAGGGATACATCTACCAGCAAGTGTCGATCACACCGGGCACCGAGCTGTTGGCTATGGCGTACGCGATTTCCTACTCCGGTTCCGGTGTTGAACCCGCGGATTGGCATACGTTGGGCATCGGGCTCGATCCTTACGGTGGGACCGATTACTTCGATGCCAATGTGGTCAAGAACGAGATCCACGGGTACGCCGGTCAATGGCTTGGGCTGACTCTTCCACCCACGAATGCCCAGGCGTCTACGGTAACGGTCTTCCTGTATTCGAAGATGCAGGACGCCAACGCCGCCTATTGGGCGCACGGCTTCGACGACGCTGAGCTTACTCCTGAGCCCAGCACGTTGGCCCTGCTGAGCTTTGCCGGCCTCGGTTTGATTCGGCGCAAGAGGCGCTAGCGAACGGACCGCCAAGACACAGCTAACTCCAGAACGACGGCTAAGGGCACCTGCAACTCGCGGGTGCCCTTTCCCTATGCGCGACAGCCCGCCGTCGGACCGAAGCAGAAGGTCGAGGGCTGGAAGGTGGCGTTCCCGCGCTGCAGCCAAATGCCCCGGCTGAGTTCACCCAGTCGTCAGGCTCAGGATCCGCTGAATGCGATCTTTGATCGGAGGGTGGGTCGAGAACATCGATTTCGCGCGCTTCTCGAATGGCTTGATCGGGTTGACGATGTACAGGTGCTGGGTAGCCCGATTGGCGACCTCAAGCACCTCTTTGTCGCTGGCGATCTTGGCAAGCGCACCGGCCAAACCTTGCGGGTTGCGGGTCAGCTCCACGGCGCCCGCGTCGGCCAAGTACTCCCGCTGGCGCGACACAGCCAGCTGGATGAGCTTGGCAATCAGGGGAGCGATGATCGCCAGGATCAGCGCGACGATGAGGATGATCGCAGCGCCGGCGCCGCCGCCCTTTCCTCGGCTTCCTCGCCGGCGGGATCGGCCCCCGCCGGACCAGAACACACTTCGCAGGAAGAAGTCGCACAGCAGCACGACCACCCCGACCAACGTGGCCATCATCATCGCAAAGAGGATGTCGTAGTTGCGGACGTGCGAGAGCTCGTGCGCCATCACGCCCTGAAGCTCGTCGCGGCTGAGCTTCTGGCGAAGGCCGGTGGTGATGGCGACCACGCCGTGCTCAGGACTCCGCCCGGTGGCAAAGGCGTTGGGGGCCGTATCGTCGATTACGTAAATGCGAGGCATAGGGGCACCAGCGGCGATCGACATTTCCTCGACGACGTTGAACAACTGAGGATCGTCTTGCTTTCTGATCTGTCTGGCCCGGCTCATGGCCAGGACGGCGGAGGCCCCCCCGAGGTAGCTGCCGGCAGTGCTGATGACCGAGATGACCAGCGCGATTCCGATCCCCATCAGCACGGCGCCGTACAAGGCCCCCGGCGTGCCCGAGCCCAGATACATTCCCCAGAAGTAGCCGAACACGGCGCCGAGCAGGCAGACGAACAGGGCAAATCCGATCGCCAGAAGGCAGCTGGCGCGCTTGTTGCGAGAGATAAGGGTGTGGAAGTCAACGGCCACGATTGTCACCCACGTTGTTCTGCCTCCCACACGGGTCCGGGCGCAAGCGACCCGTGTAAATCAGGCTGCCCGATCGCTCCGCAGGGGCGCACGTAGACGCGATCATGAGAACGAGACCTTCGGGGCTTCGCGCTCGGCGGCCTCTTCGAGTTCGAAGAACTCCTCCTGGTCGAAGCCGAACGTGCCTGCGACAAGAACGGCCGGGAACGTCTGGATCGAGGCGTTGTAGTTCTCGACGCTGTTGTTGTAGTGCTGGCGGGCGAAGCCGATTCTGTTCTCCGTGCTGGCCAGTTCCTCCTGGAGTTGACTGAAGTTCTGATTGGCTTTCAGATCGGGGTAGGCTTCGGAGAGGGCAAAAAGCTGCCGGAGAGCGCCGGTAAGCATGTTCTCAGCGGCCGCCTGGTTGGCCACGCCGGAAGCGTCGATGCACTGCTGCCTGGCGCGCGTGACGTTCTCAAGGGTCTGGCGCTCGTGACCGGCGTATCCCTTGACGGTCTCGACGAGATTGGGGATCAGATCGTATCGGCGTTTGAGCTGCCCGTCGATCTGGCTCCAAGCGTTGCGCACGCGCATTCGCTTGCGGACCAGGGCGTTGTAAATGCCCACCAGGATCAGCGCCAGAAGTACGAGGATCGCGATGATGACCCAGCCCATCGTCGATAAACCGAGAAGGTTGACAAGACCCTGCATAGCCTGACCTCCTTCGCAACTGGCTAAGCCGTAAGGGCCGCCCTAATCCTTGCTGGCTGTCGTTCCCGTGATCGCAATGGTACAGCCAGGGATTTGGCACGCCGATGAGAATCCGCGAGCCAGATTATAGCCACCCGTCGTGGCGCGCCCAGGCCGTGGGTTGACTAAGCGTTCGCCCGGCGGTAGAAATCAAGCAGCTAGTGCGGCTGCAAGGGCATTCGGCCGAGGTAGGCCGCGTACGAAGTGTTCCCACCGGCCTGGAGTTCTCCCGTGAAAACAGAGGTAGTGGCGGCGCTGATCGTTGCGGCGGTTGTGATCGTCGGCGCGCTGGTCTTTATTACCGCGCCGAGCGCACAGCGCAATCAGGCGATCGTGGATGGTCAGGTAGCTGAACAGGTAGAAAAGGCCCGCCGGCTTATCGTGTTGTACGATCAGCAGCAGGCCAAGATCGCAGCCATCCAAATGCGCATGGGGGACCTCGGCTTCGGCCCGGCGATC
>CAYGAN010000306.1:0-4299 GCA_964347585.1 uncultured Planctomycetales bacterium
TGCACTTCAGGGTGAGGTGGATAACGGCGGTTCCTCATCGCAGGTCGTCAACCCGTTGGACCTTAGCGACGTCCGCAGCAAGTTCACCGCCGACGTGACCGTCGGCGACAACGCCAAGTACGACATCGTCTCGGAGGGGACGATCAACGCGCTGGACCTGTCCCAGTGTCGGATCATGTTCACGCACACGGCGCCGTAGCGCCTGTGTGACAACTCGCTGCGGTCATTTCGTACGCGGCGCGTTGAGGGCTTATCAGAGATTCTGGCGTTCCTGTATCGGTGCAAGGAGCGTCAGCGCGCGGTGGGCGCCGGCGCGAATGGAGAAAGTCATGAAACAAGCACAATGGTCCAAGGCATTCGTGTTGGCTTTCGTCATGGTGGCGGGAACGGCCGCGACAAGCCGAGCGGCCTTCGAGAAGGTGTATGACTCCCAGGAGGACGAGAACGTAATCCCTGGGACGACCAACACATCTCCGTGGGGTGAGTTGGATGGGGCGGGCGTTACCTCGTGGTATCTGATCAGCGCCGCTCCGGACGCCAAGATCCGCCGGCTGACGCCCTATGTGAGCAGCGCAACGGGCAGTCCAGGTTCCTACGCTTGGCTGTACCGAATAAAGATCGGACCGACACAGGCCGAGAACATCACGGCCAATCCCGATAGCCAGGTCTCCGGCTACACGACGGTGCACAGTGCCTGGAATCCGAGCGACACCTTCGATGTGCCCGGCTGGCACGACGTGGATCTTCAAACGCCTTACGACATGTGCTCTTCGAAGCATTACATCATCAAATTCGAGTACGTTTCAGGCGGGGCTGGGTCTGGCTCGAACGCATGGCACTCCACCGCAGACCGCCTTCCCCACGACTGCTACCACCAGACACCAGCAGGTGGCTTGCCGGTCCCTCTCGATTACCTTCCCCGGGTTCGAATGTACGGGGATGGTGCCGATCTTCAGGTCTGGAGCCTTACTGTCACCCCGGACATCCTCTGGACGGGCCGAACGCTTCAGTTGGCGCTGGATGTATACAACGCCGGCGATGTGTACATAGACCACTACTACGATGTCTCGCCGAGGTACCGGAAGGTGGGCACAGTCAACTGGATAGAGTACCCCGACCCACAAGAGGTGGCCGGTCATAATGCTCTCGCCCACCAGATCCTTTCTTGGCAGTTCGAATGGCCGATAGGCGAGACGGGGGACTACGAGTTCCAGGTTTTGATCGACCTTTATAACGAGGTCGTTGAGACGGATGAGCAGAACAACCAGCTGGCCGAGATCCCCTGCTATCAGGCGAAGGATCCCCCAGATCCCCCGATCACGACGCTGATCCTCGCGGATTCGTCAAGGATGGTCAGTATCGGCTATTCTCAGACCGACGTAAACGACCTCATGGACGACATCGACTACCTGGCGCAGAATGACCCGCACGGCAAAGGTCTCGTCTACAATCTGTCATTGTTCTTCTTCCCCTCAAGTCTGGGAACTGCGCGCATGAATTGGCTGCTTAACTACGGCGGCGCGGGAACAAAGGCCGCGACGGACGCCTATGTTCGCGCTATAGACGGACTGATTGAAGACCGGCACCACTACCACTACCCGGATCTTGAGCGCGTTCTTATCGTCGGTACCCATGAAGTTATCCCGATGCACGTCCGAGCGGATGAGAGGGGCGCCGGAGGCACTGGCGAGATATTCTGGACGCAATATGAGTTCGAGTCCGACACGTATCGTCTTATTGTGGCAGGCGGGAACCCGGGGAACTACCTGACGGACGCGAAGTACGCGGATCTGCGTTATCTTGATGATGCTGAGGAATCACACTTGACGAGGGAGCTCGTCGTCGGCCGGCTGGTCGAGACGCCGGTGCAGATCAGCGCCATTATCGACAACTATTTCGATGTCAGCGGCACGAATCCCATGGACGATATCGCCTGCATCGGCTCCTTCGAGTTCAAAGATGGTGCGTACAAGGCGGCGGCAGACTTGAGTGACAGTGGGTACTCGGCGGACACGACACTTATCGGCGACAGCTTCGATTCAACAAACGTCCCAACGAAGATAGAAGCGAAGGACGACCTCATCTATATCGGTGGGCACGGGGACTATAACAACATGGCGACCGACGCCTATCGGGACGCCCAGAAGGTGCTGCACGTCAGCGATCGCTTCTGGGCAGGCGATCACGCGAGCGAAGGAGACACCAATGGCTTGGCGTCTCTGCCGACGGCCGTGATTGTCAACGCCGGCTGCCATTGCGGGGCGCTCTTTCCCAACCAGACACATCCGGGACCGAATCCTGGGACTGAGTACCACGATTATCCGGAGGAGTTCGCATCCAAAGGAACTATCGCTTACCTCGGTGCCACAGGGTTCACCTGGATCACGATTAACGATGGTGATTCAAGCGACACCACGACGAACAGGAGCGAGCAGCTCTGCTCGGAGACGGTCAAGCATTTCGCGGGGGGCAAGAGCATCGGGGAAGCCTACCGTCAGGCAGCGAACGAGTACTATCTGGATCACAAAGAGGGGCTGCTCAATCGCGACAGGAAGGTCTTGGGGGTGCATCAGGTCTATGGGATCCCGAGCTACACGCCGAGTGGCGGGGGCCTCGCCTCGCCTGGTGCGCTTGACTCGGCACCCGGATTCCATTTCGAGAATACGACCCGGCAGCAGTTCGGAAGCATCGTGACGGTACAAACCACCTTGGTGATTGATAGTTGGAGCGTGCAACCCGATGGCAGGGTGCTGATCCCAGGGGCAAATTACACAGGAGGCCCAGAGAGCCCCGTCCTCCCTGTGATCCGATATACGGAGCCGAATCCGGTGCCGCCCGGGACCTGCGTCAGAAACGTCTTCTTCGATGAATTGAGTTCCTTGCCCGACGAGTTCCTTAACGCCGTTCCCACCGAAGGCTTGGCCCAGAGAGATTCTTACGTTCCGGCCGAGCCGTTCAATTACCCAGCGTATTACCCAGAAGTGGCGTGCTCGGGCTTTAAGATCCTCAACAAAGGTGGCGAGGACGCAAGCACCGGCTTGGTCATCCGTCCGGTCCAGTTCAATCCGACGACGGGGATGACGCGAGTGTGGCTGGCGATGGTACTGACCTTCAAATACGATGTGGCCCAGGTGCCCTTCTACGACTCATTCGCGGGCGGCGACCTCGCCAAGTGGACCATTACGATCCCGGACGGAAGTGCGGCGAGTGCCGAACTGGATCACTCCAATCCCTACAGCGCCCCCTACTGTCTGCGGATTGTCGGGGCGTCGGCTCAAGGGGACAGGGTGAAGGTCGAGTCCCGTGCGATTGATATTGACTTCAACAAGCCCTACTGCATCGAGTGCATGTTCCGGTGGTCCTCGTTCCACTGGGATCGGTTCCTCATCTTCGGCCATGTGAGGCTCCTTCTGGATCAAACTTACCTGCCCCTGCTCTATGATCCGGTTGGCGATAACTCCTTTGTCGGGAACACGATCGGACCGGTGTTCAGCTCCTACGCGCCATCCGACACCTGGATGCCGGTCAAGGTGGAGGTGGATCCTGCGGCACGGCAGTACACCATCCGGATCAATGATACCTTAGTTGGCACGGTGACCTACCAGGACACCGTCGAGCCCTCCACGACGATTTGGTTTGAGGACAACGGGGGCAACACCAATTACATGAATGCCCGCTATGATGAGTTCCTCGTGGCCGGCGGTCCGCCGCGACCGAAGATCCAGTCGGTTTGGAGCGTCGCCGATCATGGTTCTGTGGGCGAGGTCGGGCTTCAGCTAGACCTGACAGCCTCCACGCTGCCCGACGATAGCGCGCTTGTGACTACGGAGAGTCGGCAGGCAGGGATCACGAAGCTCGTGATTGAGTGCGACCGCACCGTGATGCCATCGAATCCGCCTGAAGATGCGGTCGCCTCGATCGTCGGCGTGAACAACGGCGACGTGACCGGCAATGTCCTGAGTGTAACGGCCGTCGGCGATGTCCTCACAATCAACCTGAGTGAATTGCCGGATCAGGATACTTATGCGGTCACGCTGGCCGGCTCGGTGATCGAAGGCGACCGAGATTTCATGGTCCGGTCGCTCCGGGGCGAGGTGAACAACGCTGACGATCCTGGTCCGCAGGTGGTAAACGCTCTGGACCTGAGCGCCGTTCGCATCAAGTTCACCGCCGACGTGACCGTCGGCGATAATGCCAAGTATGACATCGTCTCGGACGGGACGATCAACGCGCTGGACCTGTCCGACTGCCGGATTCAGTTCACGCACACGGCGCCGTAAACCACAGCACGCCTAGCAC
>CAYGAN010000307.1:0-4283 GCA_964347585.1 uncultured Planctomycetales bacterium
GGCGATCAGCCCCGAATATGTTTATATGGTTCGGGGGGAGGGCGACTTCACCCCCGACGCTGAGCACTTCGGCGTCCTGTACGTCAAAGAGGACTACGCCCGCGAAGTGCTTGATTTCAAGGATAGCTGCAATCAGATCGTCGGTCGCCTCGTACCGGGCGATCGACACGACGTCGATCTGCTGTTGGAGCGCATCGACCGCATGCTGGACCCGTACGGCGTGCTCGCGACGACGCCTCGCTCGCGCCAGGCGTCTCATCGATTCCTGTCAGACGAGATCCACGGTCTGGGCATTTCGGCGGTTCTGATGCCTTCTGTCTTCCTCCTGGTGGCAGCGCTGGTGCTCAACATTGTCATGAGTCGCGCAGCCGAGCGACAGCGGGTGGTCATCGGTACGCTCAAGGCTCTGGGATACTCGGACCGCAGTGTGTTGACGCACCTGCTCGGCTTTGGGCTGGTCGTCGGGGTCTTAGGAGGGCTGGCGGGTGGCGGGCTCGGCGTAGCGTTGGTGGTTGCGCTCGTCGAGATGTACAAGGGGTTCTTTCAGTTCCCCGCGTTCGCATATCAGGTTCACCCCGACCTGCTGCTGCTTGCGATGGCCGTGAGCGTGGCATTCGCCTTGACGGGAACGGCCAAAGGGGTCTGGCGCGTGCTGAGGCTGCAGCCCGCCGAAGCCATGCGCCCGAAGCCGCCCGAACGCGGCGGCGCTGTTTTTCTCGAAAGGCTTCCAGCCCTCTGGAAACGACTGGGATTCCGAACGCACATCGCGCTTCGCAGCCTTGCCCGGAATCGTGTGCGGACCCTTACGGGCGTCGTCTGCTCAGCGCTGGCTACGTCGATCATCCTGACGACTCTGATCATGTACGACTCGATGTGGTTCCTGGTTGACTTTCAGTTCGAGCACGTCGCTCATAGTGACGCAGACATCGGCATGCGCGATGAGAAGTCGATGGCGGCGCTGCTTGAGGGCCAGAGCCTGCCCGGTGTTGACTACGCGGAACCCGTGCTGGCCTTGACGTGTGATCTTCGCAAGGGGCGCGTCTTCAGACGCCTGACACTCACCGGCCTGCCGCAGAGGCACCGGCTCACGACTCCGATGGACATGGACATGAGACCGATTGCAATACCGCCTGACGGCTTGGTCCTTTCGCGCAAGCTCGCCGAGCTCCTGACAGTCGGCGTCGGCGATTACGTCGAGCTGACTCCCGTGCGGGGGCGCCGAAGGACGGTGCGAGCGCCGGTCCTCTCGATTGTGGAGGGCTTTCTCGGCCTGGAATGCTATGCGGACCTGGAATACCTCAGCCGCCTCGTTGGCGAGGCAAGCGCGGTCAGCGCCGTCCAGGTCTCGCTGGACCGCGTCCGCGCCGACGACTTCTACCGTGCCATCAAGCAGCTGCCCAACGCTCAGGGCCTGAACGTCCCGGCTAACACCAAGGCGAACATCGAGTCCACGTTCGTCGAGACGATGGCCTTCTCGCTCACGCTGATGGTCGTTTTTGCGGGCGTGATCGCGTTCGGCACGGTGCTCAATGCTTCGCTTATCGAGATCAGCGAGCGCACGCGGGATATCGCCGGCTTCCGGGTGCTTGGCTACCGCCCCGGTAAGGTTGCGGGGATCTTCTTTCGGCAGAACGTGGCAATTTTCGCGGTTGGCCTGGTGCTGGCTTTGCCGCTTGGATACGCGATGACCGTCGTTTTCGCCAAGGCGTACGACACGGAGCTCTTCCGAATGCCGGTGATCGTCAAACCCCAGACGGTCGTTGTGGCTGCTTTGACCTCGTTTGCATTTGTGTTGATGGCACAATGGTTCATCTATCGGCAGATCGTCAAGCTCGATTGGGTGGAAGGCATCAAGGTCAAGGAATAAGGGCGCGTCTGATGAGAACGCGATTGGTGATCGTTCTGATTATCGTGCTTGTTGCCGCGGGCTTCTTTGCCTGGAAGGCGATTCGGCGCGACGCGAGGCTGGAGGTGATTCGTCCCCGTGTCGGAGCGATTCGGTCTTACGTCGAGGAGCAGGCCGTGACCGAACTGCCGCGCGATCACCTGATCGCAACACCTATTGGCGGCTGGTTGGAGCCGATCGAGCTCCGCGAGGGAGACGCGGTGAAGAAAGGCCAAGTTCTCGCAAGGCTCGACGAGGAGGACCTGGCGGACCGTGTTCGCCAGGCGGAACAGAGAATCGCCGTATTGGAGACCAAGATCCGAGAGACGCAGGACAATCGCCTGGAAGACAACGCACTTGTTGAGGTCAAGGCGACGGTCAAGGCGTTCGACGAGACGGTCAGGGCCGCCGAGGCGAAGGTACGAGCAGCGCTTGCGGTTTTGGAATTCGCCGAGTCCGAGCTCAAGCGTCTCCGGCAGCTCCGCGAAACGAACGCTGCATCTGACCGGGAGATCCGTGAGGCCGAGGCCACTTGGCGCAAGGCCAGCGCCGACCATGAAAGCGACGCACTCGAGCTGGCGGCGCTGAAAACCCTGGCCGCCATCAGCTACATCGGCCCCAAGTTCATCAACGACTATAAGGACCGCAAGTCGTTCAAGCTGGAAACCTACCGGAAACAGCTCGAGGAAGCCCGCGCGGAACTGGAAATCCAGAAACGAAACCTGGGTCGGACCGTGGTTACGAGCCCCGTTGACGGCGTGGTGCTGAACCGTCATCAGACGCGCCGCCAGTACCTGCCAGCGGGCACGCCCCTGCTGACCCTCGGCCAGCTCGACGAGATGGAGGTAACGGCCGAGGTCCTGACCGAAGACGCCACCCGGATCTCCCCTGACGACCCGGTTGAAGTCTTCGGAAAGGCAGTGCCCCGAGGACCGATCACCGGGCGAGTGCTCCGAGTCTATCCAGCTGGATTCACGAAGATCAGCTCGCTCGGCGTTGAGCAGCAGCGCGTAAAGGTGGCTGTCAAACTCGACGAACGCCCGGAACAGCTGGGTGTCGGGTTCCGCGTGCATGTACGCATGTATTATGCAGAAGCCGTCGATGCGGTTGTGTTGCCTCGAACGTCGCTGTTTCGCGGCGATAGGGGCGAGTGGCGCGTGATGGCCGTCAAAGAGGGCGTGACGGAGCTGAGAGAAACTAAGATCGGTCTGATGAATGACGAGCAGGCGCAAATCGTGGAAGGCGTGACGCCGCGGGATCTCGTCGTGGCCAGGCCGTCCCGCGAGGTCGTGCCGGGCATGCGCGTTGATGTCGTCCCGCGCGAATGGTAGTGAACGTCATACATGGCCCCGCTGGCCGCAAACAGCACAGAGTCAGCCGTTCGCCGAGCAGAAGACACCTGTTCGATGGGAGTCGTATCAATCCTGCCGGGGTCAGGGGCTGGGCCAGCCTGGACAGCGGAAACGCAAAGCGATTCGCGGCTGCGATTTGCGCGCTGGGGATGCGTGTGCCCTCGGCGGTGAGCCGACGGCCCGTTCTCTGCGCATCCAGGGACCCGCCTGGAGGCGTACTGGCGGCGGGGCTGGCGGCCGTTCGCCGGGCCAGTGTTGTGCTGTTGGGAGCCTGGGATCAACCAGGGGACCTGCCTTTGCGGGTGTTTCAGTCGCCAGAAGGCTCAAAAAAAGCTCCGTAAACGCGTAAAAATTATTGCAGACGGAGGACGCTTTGGGCTAAACTCGCTGGTGGCTCTGAGGTGCATGCTACGCGACCGCATCCGCGGCGGACGCGGGGTTGCGGCGGAGCGACGTGAGAGTCCTCAAGAGCTGATGGGAGAGAGCGTTTGCGGAAGGGCGAGAGAGACCCCTGCCTAACATCTCTCCTTCTTTCCAATTCGTGGCTGTGATTGTCTGTGCGTAGTTGACCTGCGCCCAAGCAGCCATGGTGTTCCACGGCCGGATCATGGCGTGAGAGACAACAGCGGAGTGGACAATCTGCTGTCCTTTCAACTGTCAGGGCGATGCCCGCGCGGGATGCGTAGCCCGCGCTCGCGGAGTTCTCGTACATGAGGAGGGGCGAACGCTCCGGAGCCAGTCAGTACGTGAGAGCCTGATCCGCCCGGAGGTTCGTCCGAGGCAATCCGTAGGGAAGGGAGGGAGACTATGCGATGGTCAATGTTCGTTGTGATGCTCGGCCTTTTGGTCGCTCCGGCGCTGGCCGACTGGGATCACCCGGTAAAGTGGGACCAACTGGGGCCTCTGGACTCCTGGGGGGTCCCGAGCTGGATCAACAATGACACGGCCAGCGAGGCGCTGACCGCCGATGACTTCCTCTGCACCGACCCCTGGCCGATCACGGACATCGAGTTCCATGGCTGGTCCGAATATGGCCTGGAGTACAT
>CAYGAN010000308.1:0-4144 GCA_964347585.1 uncultured Planctomycetales bacterium
CAGCTCACCGGCGGCGCCGTGGTCGGCCATCGTGTGTACTGACTCGATGTTGACCGGCGGCGGCTGATCCACGAACGTCAGCGTCAGTGAGGGACGAGTCAACACGCTGGCAGCTTCGCGCGAGTGGAACTGCCGCGTGCCGTTCTGAGTGCTCTGGCTGCCCTGCTCCTCGCGAATCACGAAGCCGAAGTTCAGGCTGGGATTGCTCAGATGCTCCTGAACGGCCGCGGTCACGTCGAAGCTGACCAGACCGTACGAACCGGAACTCAGCGTCGCGCTGTCCAGCGCGACCGGATCGGCGTACTGGGCGTCCAGCGTGCCATTCCAGTTCGGATTATCCCCGCCGGTGGCGCCGTAAGGCTTGGTCCAGCAGACCTCCCCGGCGCCGGCCCACTCCCCGTCGATGCCGGTCTTGGTGCCTTCGCCCCAGTCGTGCAGCAGCTTGTGGATAGACAACGTCTTGGCCACCCCGCCGGGATCGTTGCGCGAGGCAAAGAAGTTCATCGTTACCGTCGCCTGCTGGAGGTACTTGCCGGCTTCCAGGCTCGTGTCCAGGTCGGTGAACTTGACCACGAGGCTGCGGTCATGGGTCGGATCGGTACCGTCGTAGCGGCACGCCTCGAGCACGTCATTGCCGCCGGTGTTATTCAGGTGACGCTCCTGCATGAGGTGAGCGTCCTCCGTACCGCTGTACTCGGTCTCGTCCGGGTACACCCGACCGTCCTGGAAGATCAGCGTGCCGGCCTGGGGCTGCACGAAGTACGTCACAGGCCCCTCGACCGTCCAAGTATCCGTCAGCGCGAACACGTACTGGGCGGATAACGACCGATACGTGTCAAACTGCACGTCCTGCCCGACGGTGACCTTGATAAAGGTATCGTACTTCCAGTCAACCTCCCCACGTGCCTGAGCCGAATCGACCTGCCAGACATCGAAGCCAGGCTCTTGATAGCGCGAGTATCGGTGCGTGTGCCCGCAGCAGTACGCTACCACACCCTCATCGTGCAGCAACTGCCAGAATCGGGTGCGGTTACTGGGATACTTGTTCAGCGAATCATCGAGGTGTCTGGCGTCTCCCCAGTCCTGGTCCGGCTTAGGATAGGCGGGCTCGTGCCCGAAAACGAATACCCAGTCCTTCTGCCTGCCGTAGGTCTGAAGGTCATCCACCAGCCAGTTGTATAACGCATCAACCACATCGCCATCGGTACCCGTGTCGCTCGAGCCGTTGTAGTACTCGTTGAGGACCACGTAGTGAGTGTTGCGATAGTCGAACGAGTACGTCGTTGTCTCGCAATTGGTCGGCCCGTCGTTGATGATCCACGGCAGGTTGTAGAACTCGTTGCGGATCCAGGTCATGTCAGACGGGGTTTCTCTTTCGTGATTCCCAACGACGGGGAACCAGACGAAATCGGACCCGTACACCGCGTCGATTCTCGCGCGCGTCCCATCGGGTGGGTCGATGTCCCCGGGCGAGATCATGAAATCGCCCGGCCCGCCCGCGACCGGTGTAATCTGTTGGAGAATCTGCTGGAATCCGTTCAGATAGCTGCGGCTGTCACAGGTCATCGTGAAGCTGAAAGGCTCATCCGGGGGGCCTTCGTTGATCACGACCGTCAGCTTCGGTCGCGCCGCAAAGTCCGTTACGTACTCGCTTGCTCGGAACTCTACGCCGTCCGTATCCACCGGTCGAATGATCCAGCCCTTATTCAACTCGGGATGGCTGACCCACGCGGCGATGCACGCCGTCACATCCACCAACTGCTCAGCCGCGCTGATTCCCGAGGCATTGCCCGCCGGCGCGCCGTAGTCATCTTGCTGCACCCCCGGCGA
This sequence comes from uncultured Planctomycetales bacterium, assembly GCA_964347585.1. GTDB lineage: Bacteria > Planctomycetota > Phycisphaerae > UBA1845 > CAYGAN01 > CAYGAN01. The sequence goes on from CAYGAN010000308.1 coordinate 1,831, forward strand.
CGGGCCGAAGGTGTTGAACGTAACGGAGTCGGTCCAATCCACGAGCACCCTATTAACCAGACCCGCGTGGCCGGTGTTGAAAACCGTGTAGGTCAGCGTCGCCGAGGTGATCTGCGCCGTGAGGGGAATCTGACCGGGGTCCGTCCCGAAGATATCGTCGAACCGGATCAGCGCGAAGTTCTCCTGATTGGTTCCCCCGGGGTCGTCACTGTCCCATTCCGCCCGGTCCAGAGCGCCGTTATCCGCAGTGGGCGCACTTTCCTGCATGAACGTGTCAGCCGTGCCGACGTAGCCGTCCAGGTCTTGCTGAAAGGTTAGTGTTGCGGCTGGTGCAGCTCCCGCGGCGATCATCAGGGCCGCGAATAACGCACTCGATCGCGCAAATGCGGGCAGGACTGAAAGCCGACAACGTGTAGAAGGCATCTTTCCTACTCCTGTAAGAGGTGAGGACACCAGGACGCATCGAGCCGACACGTCCACCAGGATAATACCACACTTGCAGTAGCGCTGCAACGCTCGCTTCGGCCGCCGATCGCCAGCGCCGGCCTGCCCGTCCTCAGGCACCTAAAGCGTTGATAATCTCGCGGCAGAAGGCCGGCAGGTCACTCGGAACGCGCGAGGTAATCACGTTGCCATCGACCACGACCTCCGCATCGACGTACTCGGCTCCTGCGTTGACAAGGTCGTCCTTGATTGCGAAATAGCACGTGGCCCGGCGTCCCTTAAGCTGGTCCGCCACAGAGGCCAGCATCCACCCGCCATGACAGATCGCCGCTACCACTCTGCCGTTGCGCATCGCCTCGGCAACGACCTTGATCATCGCAGGATGTTTGCGCATGTGGTCAGGGGCGTACCCGCCCGGAATAACCACGGCATCGAACGAGTGACCCCGCACCGATTCGGCCGCGCGGTCGGCCTTGATCGGATAACCCAGCTTGCTGGGGTATTCCTTCCCCGCCTCCGGTCCGACGGTGATGACCTCGGCCCCCTCCTCCCTGAATCGCAACAGCGGATACCAGACCTCGAGTTCCTGGTATTGCTGCTCAACCAGAATGGCTATTCGCTTGTTCTTCAGACGCATGTTTGTCCTCCGGCCGGAATCGCAATCGATCGATCTCCTGGCGAATCTCCGGGAGAATGTAGTGGTTGTCGATCTCGGGCATCGCGGCCAGGGCCGCAATCGTCTTCTCGTACCGGGTCCCGACGTCGGCCATGGTGTCTATAAAAAGCACTTGCGCGCCGCGGAGCGTGCAGAGGCCGCCTCCCTCGCCGCCGAGCGGCTCGCGCCGAACCCGGATCCCCAAGCCCTCGGCGAGCGAAACGAGCACGTCCAACTTCTCCGCGAGTTCCACGATCTCTGCCAGCCTTCAAGTGACGGGCCAAAGGTGCCGATATCCTAACAAGAGAGTGTCCTGTCAGGGTAACTGCATGTCTCAAATCGCTGATGCCGTGCGTTCAGACGCCGCCGCGACGGATTACGACGTTCAGGCACACGCCCGTCGCCTGGAAGAGCAGCTGCATGAATTGAACACCCAGCTCCGCCAGGCCCAGAAGTTGGCGAGCATCGGCACGGTGGCCGCCATGCTCGCGCACGAGTGCAACAACTTGCTGACCCCGATGATCGGCTACGCGCGATACGCGATCGATCGCGACGACGTCGAGCTCATGAGGGAAGCGCTACCGAAAATCCTCAGGCGTGCCGAAACCCTCGGGGAGATGGCCGAGCGGATCCTCGGGCTGGCGGTTGAGCGAGACAAGGCCCCTGCACCCGTCGAGCTCAAGCACGTCGTTGAGGAAGCGGTCGGCTGCTTGGGAAGAGATCTTTCTCGCGACAAGATTCAGCTCAACATTCAGATCGACTCGGAACTGAAGGTCCAAGCCAACGGTCGGCAATTGGAGCAGGTGCTGTTCAACCTGATCTTGAACGCGCGACAGGCCATGCTCGGCCGCCCGGGACGACTGACCATCGACGCCGCCCCCGACGGGCAGGGCCGAGTCTGCCTCCACGTGCGCGACACCGGCCCGGGAATACCACCGGACAGCGCCGCGCACGTCTTTGAGCCCTTCTTCACGACCAAGCGATCGGCGGACCGACCGGACAAGCGAGGGCTCGGCTTGGGCTTGGCTGTCTCCAAGGACATCATCGAAGAGAACAACGGGACCATCGAGGTGGCAAGCACCTCCAAGTCCGGCACGACGTTCCGGATCGCCCTTCCTGCCGCGGACTGATTCGGGCTTCCAATCCCTGCGATGTGCCTCGATGCTGACAGTGCCTACCCGCAAGCATCGCCCTTGCCGGCGCGCGAATAAGCCG
>CAYGAN010000309.1:0-4126 GCA_964347585.1 uncultured Planctomycetales bacterium
GGATCGGAAGATACAGATTCGCGCCGCGTGCCCGTTGTCCGACGAACGGAGCAACAATCGGCTTTACGTGCCCGGCGATGAGGGCCTTGAAGTCGGCTTCGAGCTGCGGGGTTCCGGCATGGTCGAGATAGATCTTCAGGGTCCCTTCCGGATTGGCCGACCAGATGCGCACGATGCATCCCGGCCCGTCCATCTCTGCCAACACGTGCCCGTCAGGGTCCTTACGCAGGAAGTTTCCGGCGTCACCGTTGGCGTTCCATCCGACGTACGCGCCAGTCTTGGGGTCGATCCGACTTGCCCGGTCGTAACTGGAGAATTGCCTGCATGTCTCACCGTCCGGCGGCAGCGTGGCCAGCTTTTCCAGGTCGATCATCTGATGCAGGAAGTGACGGTAATCGTAGGTCTGTTCGCCGCGCGCAGCTGCAGCCAGGAAGCCGATCGCGAACCCACACGCGAGAAGGATTGGCAGATTCACGGCAAACTCCTTTCCGATTGCGTCGTATCGAAGCATGAACGCAGCCGAACCGCGACAGTACGGCACGGCATGAGACCCTGAGGTGGCGAAGCTGTCAAGCATGCGGATCCAATGCGGGCGATCGTGCTGGAAGACGGGCCGTTGCCGGTGCGCGCCAGATTCGCGGGCAGCCGAAGCGCGGAATGCCGTTCAAGACGCGCGTGCGCTTCTGGTACAATCACGGTAATTAACAACACGAGGCGACTCGATGATCTGTGCCAATTGTCGCCATCCGGTGGATAGAACGGCCGGTTCCGCCGGGCCGCCGGCGCAGTGCCCGAACTGCGGAGCCGCCTTGGGCGTTGCCGCGGCCGAGTTCTCGCCGCGTGCCTTTCAGGCCCCGCCCGCCTCGCCGTTGGTCCAGCGCGCACCGGGAACCGGCGGCGACGGTTTGGCCATTGCTTCGCTTGTTTGCGGGCTGCTGCTGTTCGTTCCGATCATCCCTCAGTTGCTGGCGGTTATATTCGGCACGTCCGTGCTGCTTGGCCGGAGGCGACGGAGCGTGTCACCCAGCGGGCGCGGCTTTGCAGTTGCAGGGCTCGTGTGCGGACTTGCTTTCGCAGTCCTCTGGACGGTCGTTATCGTTTGGCTTGTCGCTTCGCTTCGGTGGTCGGTAGCCACCGTCAGCGGGGGCGCTTCTGCCAGAGTGTTCGAGGCCGAGACCTACGTCGCGCCTCCCGACGAAGCCGAAGAGAAACTGAACATCGTCAGTCAGGCGATTGCGCTGTACCGCAAGAACTTCCAAAGGCTTCCGGAAAACCTCACGGATCTCGTGCCGGACTATTTGTCGTCCGCTGACTTGACGCTGACGGGGAGCGACTCAGATCAGCGCAGCGAGTTCTTGCGCCTGGTCGGAGGTGTTGACCCCGCGCGTGAGCCAGCCACTACGATCCTGATCTATACGGACCCGTTCGACCGGGACAGCGAGAACCGGCCCATCGACCCGCCCCGGCAGCTCATCCTGCAGTTGGACGGTAAGATTCGGTTGCTGGAGGTCGGCGAGGTCCGACGGCGGCTGGCGCTTGAGCGGAAGCGGCGCGGCCAGTAGGGCCAGTGCTCCCGAGCGAAGCGGGGTTGCACTCGGGCCCCGGGTAGCAAGCATGAACCTACCGCGGCAGGCAGATCGTGCGGCGCTGTTGCGGACGGTTGGGAGCCTGGTAGCGGGGCGGGCCGGAGCACCTTGGATCTGAGGGTTATGTCCGACCAGAGGGCCGGCACGTTCGAGTTTCTCTGCCCACGCTGCGGGCGCCAGGTTTCTGCAGATGTTCAGGAGATCGGGACGCAGGTTCAATGCCCGCGGTGCGCGCAGGACTTTGTCGTACCTGCCAGATGGGACACGTTCGAGTTCGACTGTCCGCAGTGTCGCAAGGCTGTATCTGCCACGCAAGACCAAGTGGCCGGCATGGGCGAGTGTCCTCATTGTCGCCGTATCGTGACGATTCCTGCGCCCTTTTTGCCGGAGTCTTCCGTGGTCGTCGGCCAGCAGGGGGTCCGAACGTTCAACTTCCTCTGCAAGCGATGCGGCTCGGTGTTGGAGGGGCGCTCCGATCAGGCCGGGCGGCCGGGAAAGTGTCCCACGTGTGCTGCAGTTTTCACGATCCCGCGGGTTGACGTCCGAACCGGGCTAGCGACCGGTCCGGGCGATCCGGGCGAAGACGGCCAGGACCCGACCCCGATGCACGCCTATGCCGCTGCGGGGGCACGAGCGCCGCAGATCGTTGAGGCGGAGTCCGGGGGCCTGATGATTCTTTGCCCGCGATGCGACGGGGCCTCCCCGGTGGACTCGCACAACTGTCCCGCCTGCGGCTTGCCGTTCACCATGGAAGGAGCCACACACCGCGCCGCCTCGCCTGGCAGCGACGGGTTCGCCGTCGCTTCGATGGTACTGGGCATAATCGGGGTCCTTGGCGGACTTTGCATCGTGGGAGCGGTAGCAGCGATCCTGGCGATCATCTTTGGCGCGGTTGGGCTGCGCAACATCCGTGACAGCGGCGGCTCGAAAAGCGGTCGGGGAATGGCGATCGCCGGAATCGTCTGCGGCGTCGTCGGCCTGCTGGTCTCAGCGTTCGCCTTGGCCAAGCACCTGTAAGCGGTGCGCCGGCCGCCTGCCGCGGGCAAGTTCTACGGCTTATTGCAGCTAAGTGGTTTACTGGCCTGCGAGGTTGACCGATGATATGATTATCTGCGGCGCGCACCGGCCTATTAAGGCCGTCCGGTGGTTATACCGACCTTATCAAAGGTAGGAACGCGCGATGCTCACTTTGACCTTCCTCGGCGTCGGCTCGGCTTTCGCGAAACGCAATTTCCATTCGAACGTGCTGATCGAGGGCTGGTCCCGCGGCCCGGACTACCAGGAGGCGCCGGATGACACCTTGCTGGTCGATTTCGGTGCAACCGGACCACTGGCCGTGCATCAGCTCAAGTCGCAGGACGGATTCGGCTATCTCGACGCCGGCGGGAAGATCAACTATCCGGCCATACGACGAATCTTCATTACGCATCAGCACGCCGACCACATAGGCGGCCTCGAAGAGCTTGCCCTGGCCAACACCTTTGTCTTCGTGGAGAAGGAATCCGGCCGGCCGTTCAAGCCGCAGATCATCAGCACCATCAACATCCTCGTGAACTTGTGGGACAATTCCCTGAAGGGCGGGCTGCATACGATGCAGGGGCGGTATGCACTGTTGCAGGACTACTTCTTCATACTTTCCCTCATACCTGGCTCGGGCGACCGAGGGCGATTCACTCTCATGAGGCGATATTATTTCGAGATATTCCCCACCGACCACGTGCAGATCGAGCGCAAGTACGATTGGCCGTCGTACGGGCTTTACATTCGTGACAGCCGCACCGACCAGGCCGTCTTCTACTCCGGCGATACGCGGTTTGACTATCCGGCCTATGCCCGCATGATGGAGTCGGCCAAGATTTGCTTCCACGACGTGCAGCTCTGCGCGCAACCCAGCCCGGTTCACGCGCTGATTGAGGAGCTGCGTACCATGCCGACTGAGATCAAGAGAAGAACGTGGCTATACCACTACGGGGATGAGTGGGACTCGGGCCCGTTCGACCACCTGCACGACGAATTCGCCGGCTTCGCACCGCCGCAGAGGCGAATGATTCTGTTCGAATGATCCACAGGTGCCATTGCGCACGCGGCCAACATCATCCGCAACAAGCGCGCCAGCCTGGCTCGGGGCATCAACCCGCAGCAGGTCAAAGCCAAACTGGATGCCGGCGAAGATATCATCCTTCTCGACGTTCGCACGCCCCGCGACAAAGAGATCATCACGTACTGCAAGGTGAGCCTGCGCGGCTACGAGGCGCAGCGAATCCTCGAAGGCGCGGGCTTTGAGAACGCCAAGTTTATGGACGGCGGCCTGGCCGCCTGGCCTTACGAGCTCACTATGGAGAAATGATCGGCGAGCCGGTGGGTCAAGCCCGGTTATGACCTTCGGTGGGCAAGCCGCGGCAGGAGGGGTTTCACCTGGTGGAACCTGTGCCCAGCACGTCCTCGATCGCGAGCACGAGTGATTCGGCATCAGGTTCCTTGTGCGTGGCCATCAGGCTGATCCGCCGGCGGGCGGTGCCTTGCCGGACTGTTGCCGGGCG
>CAYGAN010000310.1:0-1439 GCA_964347585.1 uncultured Planctomycetales bacterium
GCACCCAGGACGGCACGCGGCAGTTCCACTCCCGCGAGACAGCGGCGATCCTGGATCGTCCCTCACTGACGCTGACGTTTGTGGATGAGCCGCAGGCGGTGACCATCGAGTCGGTACACACGCTGGCTGATCACGGTGGTGCGGGGGATCTGGGGCTGAGTGTGGACCTGACGGCTGCTGCGTTGCCGGATGATAGTCCCCTGGTCACGACGGAGAGTCGGGATCAAGGCATCACCAAGTTGGTGATCGACTGCGACGGCGACGTGACGCTGCCGAGCCCGGCGGAGGCTGCGGTTGAATCGATCATCGGCGAGCTCAACAGCGACGTGACGGCCAACGTGGTCAGCGTGACGGCCGTGTCGGACGTGGTGACGATCAACCTGACGGTGTTGCCGGATCAGGACACGTACACGGTGACGCTGTCCACTTCGGTGATCGCCGGGGACAGGGATTTCATGATCCGTGCGCTTCAGGGGGAGGTGGACAACGCCGGTGTGTCGTCGCAGGTGGTTAATGCGCTGGACCTCAGTGACGTGCGGCTCAGCTTCACCGCGGACGTGACGGTTGGTGACAACGCCAAGTACGACATCGTCTCGGACGGAGTCATCAACGCACTGGATCTCTCGGAGTGCCGGGTGATGTTCACGCACGCGGCGCCGTAGCGCGCGGACAATCAGCCTGGTCTTGCAGATGTGATCGCGGTGTAACGCCGCCGGAGTCGGATGGTTCCTTGGTCTCTGCACAACGAGATCCGGTGAGAGTCAATCTCCAGCTCGCTTGGTCGGGAGCCGAGGAATGTCAGCCGGCACAGCGAACATCGCGCGCGGCATATGTTCGACTTGCCTGGAACTCTCCGGCAGGTAAATTCATCAGGCGGTGACTCGTCCGAAGCGTACAGGGTTTGCTTCGCGGGCAGCGCTGAAGCTGGCGGCTGCTCTGGATGCGTTTTGCGTGGATCCTTCGGGCTCTGTGTGCGCGGATTTCGGCAGCCACGCAGGCGGCTTCGTCGATGTCCTGCTTCGCCGGGGTGCAGGCAAGGTCTATGCTGTGGAGAAGGGCTACGGAGTTCTTGAATACAGGCTCCGTCGCGATCCGCGTGTCGTGGTGATGGAACGCGTTAACGCGATGCACGTTCGACTCCCTGAGCCGGTGGACCTGGTCACGATCGACGTTGGCTGGACGCGTCAGGAGCACATCTTGCCTGCGTCGCGGCGGATTCTTAAGGACACCGGGACGATCATCAGCTTGATCAAACCGCACTACGAGGCGCCGCGGGACATGCTGGCCAAAGGTGTGCTGCCGGCTGACAAGCTCGCGACCGTTGTGGATGCGACGCTGGAACGGATTAGACGGCTGCACTTCGACGTCCTGGGCCGACTTGACAGTCCCATTCCGGGCCACGCGGGCAATCGAGAGGTATTGGTCCAACTCAGGCCGTG
>CAYGAN010000310.1:1449-1890 GCA_964347585.1 uncultured Planctomycetales bacterium
GCTCGAAGAAGTTGGGCAGGATGTTCAGCTTCCAGGTCTTGCGGTAGACCGAGAAGTTGCGCAGCCACACGCGGCCAGGATGCGGGCTCGGCCGTCTGGTTTCCCGGAGAATCAGGCAGCGTAGGCCGCATTCATTCGGGCAGCGGTGCCTTGCAGCTGGGTCTGGACGAATAGCCCGCCACGGTTGGGCAGGTGCCGCGGCTGCTACTCAGAGCCGCCACGTTCGAAGCGCACTGTGATCTTGGCGCCAGTTGCGATCGAGACGCCGTTGTTCATCTCGGCGGCGCTGAGCGGCGTCCGACGGCGCCCCGCGATCTTGACCCAGCGGCCCTGAGGCAGGAACACCCGCACGCGCGACTCGGGCGGTCCCGCGGCGGACAGATCCATCGTGAGAGCGTCGGCGGAAAAGAGGAGCTCGAGCCGGAGACGATCCCCGGTCAT
>CAYGAN010000310.1:1900-4116 GCA_964347585.1 uncultured Planctomycetales bacterium
AGACGCGGACAGAGTGCAAAGCCGTCGGCCCGCGGCTCGAAGCCGAAGAATCCGTAGAGCATGACCTGCGGCACGAGGATGCTCTCGATGAACTCGTGGTCCATGCCCAGCCCACCGGGTGGACCACCGCCCTGAAGCGTCCCGCGTTTGCCGTCCTTGTAGTAGGCACGGTATCCGCCAGCCGCCTGGACCTCCGCGTACCAATCGAGGATCTCTGTGAGTCTTTTCCACGCGTCGTCGGGTCCGAGATGTTCGAGTCGGGCCATCAGGTCATGATAGGAAAACCCCAGCACGGCCCCGCCGTCCTGGACTTGCCCGCCCCAAGGGATGTTCTCCGGAGTGGGCCAGTACCAGCCGTACCATTCGACGTTGCGGCGTGTGGTCGCGCGCGGGGCGAACCGCCAGTGGTAGATGTCCGCGCCGGTGGCCGTGTCGCCCTCGACGATGCGCTTGCCGGTGATCCAGTCCAGTATTTGTCGAGCCTGCCGCTCGTCGGCCAGGCCGTAGTAGATCGCTTCCAGGTTCAGGAACGTAAAGCCGAAGTCGTGCGGTTTGCCATCCGCATCTATGCAAGCGACGAAACGCCCGGTCTCAGGGTTCCAGAATCTTTGTGAGCTGGCTTGGCGGACCTCGGCCGCATGACGGCGAAGCTGCTGCGGGTCAAAGGCGAGCGCACCACCCGGCAGCGACCACTCCGGGTGTTCGGCGGCGGCCTCTTCCACGTCTGCCAGAACAAGAAGCGACTTGTAGTAGAGGTTCGTCGCGTAGCAGTCGAAGTGCCCGAACGGCAGGAGGTCCCAGTAGTTCCCGCCAATCCCGTGCCCAGGGCGCCACTGCCGTTGGCCCGGCGGTCCCTCGTAACCCCCGCGACCGTCGTGCCCGACGAAAGGCGTGAGAATGCACTTGTGCTCCGCCCCGCCCAGGATCCTCTGCATGTAGCGCATCGCCCGCCGCATCCGGTTAATGCTCTGCCGCAGGAACGGCAGGTCGCCGGTCCACAAAAAGTAGTTCCAGCAGCCGATGATGAAGTTCGAATTGTTGACGGTGTGGCGCGTGTCGTACTGGCAGAAGAAGGCTTCGATGAAGACTTCCCCTTGCGCGGCGTCCGGTGATAAGCTGAGTCGTAGCTGCGTGATCTGACCTTGCCAGCCCGGGTGCCGGTGCACGGGGATCATGGTGTACGTGGTCGGCGAGGCGCCTACGCCGGCAAAGCGCATCCGCCGCTCCGGCGAGAAATCCGGTTCATCAGCCGTCGTCCATTCCACGACTGCGTCACGGCCGAGCGGGTGCGTGCTCCGCCAACGCAACTGCAGGAACGGTGAGTTGAATGAGTCGATCTTCACGGGCGGCGAGGTGAGCATAGGGCCTCTTCCCGTCGTCACGACGTGCCAGCTCTTATCGACGATGCCTTTGGACTGACAATTCGTAAGCACCCAGCCGCCCAGCTTCGACTCGTCATCGAACAGCCACCCGGTGGCGGTGCCTCGGCTCTGTCGGAAGTCCGGGAACGGCCAGCCGTCCTGGTGGGCGAGCGATGCGTGCTGATGCGTCGCGACGTAGCCCTCCGAATCGATGTGGGCGTTAAGCAGGAAGTTGCGGTGCCAGCCTCGGTAGTCGAGTTTGGCATCACCCCCGGCCGGCGTCGCGGGCCAGAGCGCCGAGAGCGTCATCCACTCCTGCCAGAGGGTGCATCCCTTCCGGCCGGTGCTGTAGTGTCGCCAGAACAGGTCCGTCAGGAGTTCGGCGTACCTGTCCTGGCCTTGCATCTGAAACGTCGGAAACGATGTGGGCCTTTCGGGCAAGGGCTGGGCTTGGCAGAGCATCGCGGCCTCCCGTGTCGCGAGCATCACAATCGCCAACTCTCGTTTGTTCATTCGTGCCTCCAGGCTTCGCCGGGAGGGATAAGAAAACGGCGCGGAAGAATACACCAACACGCATAGACGCACCAGCGGGCCGAAATGCTTGCTCCAGTCCGGCGGGTGACGTATCCTCGTGGGGGATTGGGGGGCCAGATGGCCGATCGGCTTCTATCCTGGCTTGACGCACTTCATGAGCGGCTGCATCGCTGGCGGTGGCGAATTCGACTCATCGTGGCCGTCGTGCTCGTGCCGTACCTGGCGTACTTCACCTATACGCGCTGGACGACAATGCCGCCAGCAGGGCCGCTAACACAGGTCCCCTGGGAGGTGGCCCTGCATCTGCCGCCGGCGGACGTG
>CAYGAN010000311.1:0-4061 GCA_964347585.1 uncultured Planctomycetales bacterium
CGCCTTCTTGATCTTGCTGACGGCGGCTTTTTCGTGTTCGGCGGCTTGGCGGACGGCCGCGGCACCGGCGCGGCGGTGGTCGGGGTCGTCCCACGCGCCTTCGGGCGCCGGCCGGCCGAGGTGCGTCTCCCACTCGCGCCACGCCTTGCCGGCGGCCTCGTACTCGGCCGCAGCAGCGAGAATGTGTGCTCGAACCTTATCGGGGAATTCACCCGCGACGCGTTGCAGGTATGCAGGCGCGGCCAGCCGGCCGGAGACCTGCGGGTAGATGTTGTGGCAACCGAGCCAGCCGGCCTGGAAGTACACATCCTTCTTGCCCGATTTCGACATGTCGGCGATGTCGGCGGCGTACGCTTCGATGCCCTCCAGGCCCCACTTGACGCCCTTGGACCAGTCGTCGTTCGCGCGCGGATCGTTGCGGGCGAACTGCACCATCATCTTCATGACCTGCGCGGCGGACTCTTTGACCGGTAGCTTCCGAACGCGCTGCGTATGCCAGCTGAGCAAACCATGGCCGCTACAGTCGCTCTCGTGCCACTCCTGAAGCTGCTCCCAGGTCCACCACTGCGCCGGATGCGCGAACGGTATGCATAGCGCCAGGACCTTGCGGTCGGCCTTCTTGGTTGCGTCCTGGTAGCCGACGAAGATCATCTCCTCCAGCCAGGGGGTGCGGACCGGCTTGCCGGCGTCGAGCGTCTTCTTGATCAGTCCCCACGCCTCATCGACGGTCTTGGTCTGGGTCCACCGAAAGCCCCAACCGGTCGCGTCCGCGATCCGTTCGTCGCAGCCCTGCGGCGCGCCGTAGTGGGCAAGCACCTTGGGGTGATACGCAAAGCTCGGCCCGAAGCCAGACACGGTCATCGCCGTCGGGTAATCCACATCTTTCCACCCGGCGGCTCGCATGCAAACGAGTTGCGTGTGGATATAGCTGCGCGGCTCCGAGTACTGCTTGCTCTCGTCCCAGACTACGTCGAAGAGCTTAACGACGTCTTCCAAAACCACTTGTTGGTGCTTCTGCTCGGGCTTCATCGTGCGGTTTTCCTTGTCCGCGCCCGGCGATGCTGCCGCCCGTACAGCCGGTATCTCGACGCCTTCGGCGGCTAGGGCTTTTTCGATCTCGGCGATTGCCTGGCGCTCCAGGGCGAGGGCCTCTTTCAATATAGCCGCTTGCGCGTGGCGCATCGGCTTCGGCCACACGAGCTGGTGCCGGTAAGGTGCATTCTTGTGCCCTTCGCGGAACTTGGCCGCGATCTGCTCATAGAGATCGGCGGCTTTCGAGAGATGGGTTGCACCGGGACCCGTAAGGTCCTCTTGAACGGATCGCAGGTATCGAACAGCCGCCTCGCGGGCGTCGGCCAAGTAGTAGCACCATAGTCCCGGAGAGATCTTCGATTTAGGGAGGAATTGCTTGAGCTCGTCTTCGTCGAACGCACCGAATCTCTCCTCGAGCGCATCGAATCTGGCGTCGTCCAAGAGACGGGCGATCCACTTCTCGTACGCGACAAAGCCACAGGCGTCGTGCCTCTCGCCGAGCGGCACCCTCTTGGTGTTCGCGAGCTCTACAGCCAGCGACAGCGACCTGAGAAGGGCTTCCCGCCTGCTGGGGGCTTGCTTCTTCTGGCCGATGGCCGCGATCAGGCGCGGGAAGCGCTCGGTCCGAGAGTACTCTCCTGTCTCATCGAGGTAGGTACGACACAGGAGCACCTCGGCGCCGTCCTCGTGGCCGGCGATGACCCCCCAGTGCCTCCCGAGATCCATGGCGACGACAGGCCGGCCCTGGCTGATGCTGTGTACGATGGCTTGTTGGGTCTTCCTAAGCTCGGCCGGTTTGCTCCTGTCGCAATATAGCCAGTCGGCGTCATACCCTAAGGCTTTGATCGCTATCTCATGGTGGTTGAAGCCCGACCACCCTCCGGTGCGCGGCGGGGCGGTGTACCAGTGCGGCGAAGCGATGTGCAGCCGGAACGCAGCCCCCGAGACGCCCATCAGGTAGTCATAGCTGACGTCTTCGCCGATGGCGCGCATGGCTACGGCCAGAGCGCCCATGAACGTGCACGCCTGCCCCTGCCCGAAGCCGGCAAGTCTTTCAACATTCTCGATCCACACCTTGTCGCCTTCACGTTTGACGTTTGCTGCCATTGTCGTTGCTTTTCCGGGGGCCTCGGGTGTCCCCTCAGTGGTCGCTGCGATTGGCGGAGTTGCACTGGGGGTCACCTTGACGCCTTCGGCGGCCAGGGCCTTCTCGATCGCGTCTGCAGCAGCAGCCATCTCCGCCCTGACCGGTCGAAGGACCTTCGCCGCGTGGGCCCTCTGCTCGGCCTGATCGCCCATGAACTCGTTGTAGCCCTTGTCGGCTTGTCCTTCCGCGAAGGGCACCAGCAGCTCGGCGATCCGGTCGTAGCGTCTCGCCGTGGTTTCGATATGCGGACGGGCCGCTTCGGAGAACGTGCCGATTCGCTCGCGGAGGTACGAGCCAGTGTCCTTGGCACCCTGGTGCGAATAGAGCGCGCAGATCCGCGCGTTACCGGCAGAGGAGCCCGGGTCGTCCTCCTGAAATGCTGGCTTTTGCATCTGGGCGATCCACAGGTCCATCGCGCCGACGCCAAAGACGACTTGGGCAGGCAAGAACGGTTCGGCGTCGCCGCGGATGCGATGCACCGCACGGCGCAACATGGCCAAGTCCGCCTCGTGCGGGGTGAGAGTTGGCTCCGCAGGGGTTACGGCCCAATAGTTACGGATGTGATCCATCGAATTGTCGCGCTTCCCGTTCCAAGTCGCACCGCGAATGTCTCCGTTTTCCGTGACCTCCAGGACGACTCCCCACAAGGTGAAGTGGGCCGAGGCCCACCCCCCGCTCGTGATTACCACCTTGCCGTCTTCAAGCGCTCTACGGACCACCTTGGCGCAGGTCCTGTTCCGCTCGGCGAGCCAACGGTTCCAGGGGGGTGTGCTCCACGTCCGTCCGTCCGCGGCGGGCGGCGGTGTGGGCGGGGGATCGGGGAACTTCAGGGGAGTGACGTTCAGTCCCAGCCGGGCCGCGACGATGTCCAGGCATCTGCCCCTGCCGAGCTCTCGCCAGGCCGATTTGCACGGGCAATCTGGGCAGATGTCCGGGGCAAAGCCATTGGTGGACAGCGCGTAGATCATCTCGTAGTCCGCATCGCGGCCGAACAGCTTCGCGACGGCCTGAGGTCGCCGCGCACTTGCAGCTTCGAGTAATCGGGCTTCACCGCGAGCATCGGTTTCTTGCCTCCTGAGCCGTTGTCAGGACTCTTGGCGTTGGCTTCCGGGGCTGGCTTTCGGTCGTCGCTGGCCGAGGCTGGAGCAAGCTGAATGCTGATGCGGAATCGGGCTGCCTCTGACAGGCCCTGCCAGCGACCGAGGGGGAGTTTGACTTGCAGGTCCTGGATATCGCGGCTAGCTACGGTAACCCTTCTTGGCGTATGGAATGTCCTTTGCCCATAGCGCACGCGATGGCCGTCACGGTCCAGCAGTTCGAGCTGAATGCTCCACTGAGCATCGGGCGCATTGGTCGCGCCTACATCTACCGTGGCCTCAGCTTGCCCATTGTCTTTCGCGCTGAGGCGCATCCCCTTGACGTAAACCGAGCGGGGGCCGGGAAAACCCCCGTCGGTGCTTACCCAGATCGGGATCCACGTGTCCGGCTCGAACGGACCTTCGAGAGTCTCGGCCGCCGGTTTGTCTGCCTGCCGGAGCGTCAACCGGAATCGGTCCGCCTTTTGCGTCTCTTCGGGGCGCCCGAGGGGAAAGCCCAGCTCGCCAGTAAGGCTCCCTGTGTCGGCCAGGACCCGCTCGGCATGGGTCAGCGGCTGCCCCTCGGCGTCCAGGATCTCCAGCTTGACACGCCATCTTGAATGCTCAATCTCTTGTCGGTCTGCGCCGAGTATCGCGTATAGGATCTCCGCGTCGTTCTGTGCGAACTTCAGCTTTGTGAACCTGATCGAATGGAACTTGACGCGTTCTTGTTCCGGTCGCTCTGGCCGCAATGCGCCAATCAGGTGGATGGGGATCCTCTCGTCGATCGCAAATCGGTGCTCGAT
>CAYGAN010000312.1:0-937 GCA_964347585.1 uncultured Planctomycetales bacterium
CGCAGGCCAGAGCCCCAACGACCCATCGTTGCGCAGACCCGCTGCTTACCATCAGCTCTTCGAGAGCATCGCAGGCAGGTGGTGTGTCGGCAAGTTTGGCAAGAGCGAGGACGGCCAGCTTCGCGGACGCCACGTCCTCCGCCGAGGCAGCCTTGTCCTTAAGGAATGGCACCGCTTTTGCACCAAGCTCCGTCGCTAGGCGCTGCGCGGGGGCCTCGAAGGCTTGGAAGTCTGGCAGACCTCGTCCGCCCGACTTGCGTGCATCGCCCGCCGCCGCCGCGAACGCTGCCTCGAAGCCGTTCGACCTCGTCTCATCGCGTGAAGCTTGAGCACGCGCCACGCCGACGAGGACGAACAGCGCAACGATTGCGGGGACAACTGCTGCGAACCGTTTCATGACTGGTCTCCCTGTCCCAGGGCGCTACTTGTCCCACCAATTGTAGGACGGAATCCGGCGCTGGACGTTCGTGCCACAATGGATAGAGGCCGCGTAGTTGTGGTAATTCAACTCATCAGCATCAGTAACCGTCTGATAGCCGGCCTTTTGGAACATAGCGTCAACGTAGTCGCCGAGGATGTCTGAGGCCGGGACCGGCGGATCGTACTGGACGACGGGGCCGTGGCTTTGAGCTGTGAGGACCGTACTGCCGTCCACAAGGCAGTTCACGTGGTTGTTCGTGTACGCCAATGCCCTTGACGATGACGGCTCCTCCCAGAAGAGGACCGGCATCTCGATCGTGGGGCATGTCGGGTCCGCCTCGAATTCAAATGTGTCGCCGGCAGCGAACGCCCCGGCGATATCCAGCTCCAGGACGCCACCGACGATGGACATCCGGTGTACTCCGATTCCGAGCTCCGAGACCAGGCCACGCAGCCCGGCAACAGCCTGACCTACACCTGTGCGCCGCCGGGCACGGGCCGGCGCATCGCGCTTGAT
>CAYGAN010000312.1:947-4042 GCA_964347585.1 uncultured Planctomycetales bacterium
CCCTGCCACCAATGGCCAAGGACGAAACATCTTGCGCCCGTAAACACCTCGTCGTTGCCGGTCGTGCCCGTTCCTGCGGCTGTCCAGGACCCGCCCTGTTCCCTGTAGTCCAGGTTGTAGCTCGTAGCGCTTGTGAAGCTGATTCGGTAGTACCGCTTGTTGTTGTTGGGGAAGAACCCAATCAACGCGCCGCCTTTCGTGAGTGAGCCCGTTCCTGAGCCGCCTGTGCGGACAGGATCTGTCTCCGGGCTGGGCAAGCCGAGGGCCGATCGGATGCTGGGGAGGTTGGCCGCACTCATGACAGTCCCGAAATTGAGGTTCCGAAGGGGGCCGTCGGTCACCACCGCGTGCACCGTCCTGTCGCCGCCGATCATGCCCTGTAACATCATGGCGTTTGGATCGATGATATCAGCCCACAAGAGCACTGCCCAGCATGCTTCAGGATCCGCAACGACTGTGTGAGCCCCATCCGGGGCGAAAGAGATGACCTCGTCGACATGACCCACGGCGAGCCAAGAAGTGTCTACCGGGAGGTCAGGGTTGACGTCCTGCGCGGCGAAGAAATCAATGATCGGATTGTCCATCCCGTTACCGTGGAAGAAGTCTCCTGGTGCGTTCGCCGCGGGTCGTGATTCGACGTTCCCGCCGTCATGCCGGGCATGATCAACACGTCGTCCGGCGCCGGCATGGCGAACGTCGCAGTGTACGTCTGGGTCACGGGATCCGCTTCCGTCGAGAATTCCTTCACGGAGACTTCGAATTCCCGGTCAGGCAAGTAGTCAAACGTCGCCGCGAACCGGAATTTGCCTTTGTCTTCCAGCGCACGCACGACGCGCTTTTCCGGCACGCTCACTTCGACCTCGACGCTCGATATGTCCTGGAGGCTCAGGACCGACTGTTTGGCCTGCACGTTCTCGAACCTGTCGGCGAACGTGTTGGCGATCACGCCCGTGAACGGAGGGCGGAGATGCGTATCATCGAGCGCTTTGGTGGCGATATTCGCTCGGGCCTCGGCCACCTGGAACGCTGACCTCGCGTCATACAATTCCTTGTCCGTGGCATGCCCGTCCTTGAACAGTCTCTCGAACCTTGCCAGGTCCGCCTTCGCCTTGGCAAGGACCCCCTGCTTGGCCTGCAGGTCGTTCTGGAAATCGCGCGGGTCGATGCGCGCCAGCAGCTCGCCCTGTTCGACCTTCTGACCCTTCTGGACAAGCAACTCGATCATCCGGCCGGATACCTGAAACGCCAGGTTCACTCCCTGTTTGGGACGGACCTTTCCGGGATGTTTCCGTCCCGACGAGGCGAAGGGCGAGGCGATGACCATTGTCTTCAACGGCCGGACTGCCGGAGGCTCGGCTTCGACCTCCGTTTTCCGCTCAATGAGAAACACCGCCGTCACCCCCCCGGCCACCAGCACCACGCCAATCAACGCTCCAATCAGCCGTGGATTCTTCCGTGCCTCCGCCATGGTACCAACCTACCTTCCGCGTTCTTGCGCTCAGTGACGACCGCAGCAGTTGACCGATATGCAATCCCAATCCACAGGGCTGCTCGTGAGGCGCGCCCCTCGCGACTTCCCGCTGATCGCCGCCCGGGCAAGTCGCCGCGTCTTGCAGCCGTGAGAATAGCAGGAAATGCGCGTCCCGAGAAGGAACCGTTTCCTCCAGATCAGCGGTTGCGCTGGGACGGGTAGCCCACAACCGTAGGTCAAGTCAACACCGTTCGCTTCTGACAGCCGGGGGCCCGCAGGCAGGTGATTCTAGCCGGCAAGTCTGGTGTACGTCATGCAGGTGTAGCGGGCCGACGTGTCAGGCTGAGCACGTGTCGCACATGTTCCAGCACTGAAGGCGGCCTTGCTCCAGGCCGAAGAGGCAGTCGTTAGGACTTCCGCAGAGGCTGCGGTCTTCGCTTCCTTCAAGGATCTGTTTGGCGAAGTAGGGACTGCGGATCAGCGGCCGGGCCAGACCGATCGCGTCAGCCCCCTCGTTGTGCGCGATGAGTCGCATCGTGCGGGGCTCGCGAAGCCCCCCGACGACGATAACCGGCCGGTGGACGGCAGCACGAATGGCAGCGGCGGACTTGACGTTGCGGTTCTCCTTGAACTCGCTGAACGCCTCCAGAGGCGGGCGGTGCGGCCCGCTGATCGCCTCCGGTCCGCCGCAACTGACGTCGAACGCGTCGATGCCGCCTTGCTCGAGCGCGAGCGCAGTCTGGATGGCCTCGTCCAGATCTTCCGGGGCTTGCGTGCCGAGGTCGCCGTTGATCTTGGCGATCAGGGGATAGTCCGGCCCGACCGCCTGTCTGACCGCTGCGAGCACCTCGAGCGCGAAGCGCTGCCGGTTCGCCAGGTTCCCGCCGTACCCGTCGGTCCGCTTGTTCCGGGCCGGGTTGAGGAACTGACTGGCCAGATCGTCGTGACCCATCTGGATCTCGATCCCGTCGAAGCCGGCGTCGCGGACGATCGCGGCGGCCTGGCCGAAGGCCGCAATCGCGTCGGCGATCTCGGCTGCGCTCATGACCCTGGGGACCTGGCCGTTCAGGTTCGGCACGGCTGAAGGCGCTCTGGCGCCCAGCCCGCCGTTGATCTGGGCGGTGGTCTCGGCGCCGACGTCGGTCAACTGGGCGAAGATGATGCCGCCCACGTCGTGCACCGCCTGCGGGGCAAGCTTAAGGCAGGGGACCTTGTCGGCCCCGTCAGCCAGGCAGCTCTCGGGTAGCCCGGCGCCGGCCAATTGCGTGTAGATGCTGCCCGTGATGACCAGCCCCGCACCGCCGCAGGCCAGCGTCCGCTGCCAGTCGGCATATGTGCCCGTCGCTCGCCACTGCCAATCGGCCATGCGCTCCCGAGTGGCTGTCTTCGTCAGGCGGTTGGGAATGGTCAGCTTGTTGATCGTGTAGGAGGCGAGGAGCGGGTCAGCAGCGGGCAGGTTGAAATCCCAGTCCTCCGGGATGTTCGGATACTCGATGACGCGTGGATTGTCAGGGTCGGGCCCCGGGCACCCGCTGCATAGTGCCAGCGCACCGACTCCCTTCAGGAACGTTCGACGATTACAACTCGCCCGGGCCCACACGTCCACAGAGTCTTTCCCTCCGTG
>CAYGAN010000313.1:0-4037 GCA_964347585.1 uncultured Planctomycetales bacterium
AACTGCCCGAACTCTACCCCCGCCCGGTGAACATCGTGGACGCCTCCGGCCTACCCGAAACCGTCCACACCCGCGTGATGGAGACGCTCGAACGTGTCCGTCTTTGACGTCAAACACCAATGGCGGGCGCAGCGGATCCTGCAACGGGCCTTGGCTGGGCAGCGCTTGCCGCACGCCTACATCTTCCACGGCCCCGACGGCGTGGGCAAAGAGATGCTGGCGGTTCGGTTCGCCAAGCGCCTGATCTGCGCCGAGCCGCAATCCGTCGAGCCGCCTGCCGCGGTGACCGGGGCCTCAGGCGAACTCCGGTGGCAGGACGCGTGTGGCGAGTGCGAAGACTGTCGGCTGGTCGATGCCGGCACGCATCCCGACTATCACGTGATCTACCGCGAGCTGATCCACCACCACCCCGGTGCGGAGGTGCGCAACCGCAAGGCGGCCGAGCTCAGCGTCGATGTCGTGCGCCACTTTCTGATCGAGCGGACCGCCGCCAAGCCGGTCTGCGGGCGGGCGAAGCTCTACGTTGTCCGCGAGGTCGAGCGGGCCAGCGTTTCGGCTCAGAACGCTTTGCTGAAGACGCTGGAAGAGCCGCCCGACCGCACGTTCCTGATCCTGTTGGCCTCGTCGCTGGATCGGCTGTTGCCGACGACCCGGTCTCGGTGTCAGCTGGTGCCCTTTGCGCCGCTCCCGAGGGACTTCGTCCAGGCTGAGCTGAGCCGACTGCGCCCGGAGATCCAATCCGACGTGGCAGCCTTCCTCGCGCGCTACTGCGATGGTCAACTTGGCCGAGCCGTTCAGCTCTTCGACGACGGGTTCGTGGAACTCAGGGGCCGGCTTGCAGCGCGTTTGGCCGAGCTGACGCCCGACGGGGGCGCCACGGACGAATTCGCCGCCGAGCTGTCGGCCGGCGCCAAGGCCCTGGCCGCCAAGCTCCAGGCCCGCGACCCGGAGCTGGCTGCGACCGAGGCGATGCGGGCGGGACTCCGGCCACTCTTGGCCGGCCTGGCCGGCTTCTATCGGGATGCGCTTCAGGTTGCCTGCGGACGGCCGAACGCCATCATCATCAACCTCGATCAGCAACGCCTGGTAGCCGCCTTGGCCGAGGGTGTTGGGCGCGAAGGGGCCTCGAACGCTATCCGCCAGATCCTGACAGCCGAAACGCAGATCTCCTGCAACGCGAACGTGGACCTCACGCTCGACGTGCTCGCGATCCACCTTTCGCGCCTGGGCCGTCCTCACGAAGCACGGGTAACGTGAGCAAAGCCACCGAAGACCGCGGAAAGGCCGCGATCCCGCCGGACGCTCAGCCGCCGCCGCGGTGCCTGTAAATCCCGACGCGCCTTCGCTAGAATAGTAACAGTGGCGCCAGGGATTAGGCCCGCCAAGCAGGGCCGGGACACACACGACGGTGTTAGCTTGGAGCAGGGCATGGACGAGCCGCAGAACAGCTCGGAGTCTGCAACAGAGCCCACGGCTCAGCCCGCGCGTACCGACCAGGACCCTCAAGAGGCCCGCCCGAAGGTATTGGTACGCTACGGGCTGATGAATCAGCTTGGCCAGTTCGCCTACGACGCGGACGCGCCTCCCGCGCGGGGCACCCGAGTTGTGATCCAGACCTCGCGGGGCATCGAGATCGGCCGGCAGCTGGACCTGACGTGTGCGGAGTGCGGCAACGCCATCAGCTGCGAGCAGGCCCTGGAACATGCCGGCAGCGGCGGTACTGACAGTGGCCAGCAGGGCGGTCGGATCCTGCGGGAGGCCACGCCGGATGATCTGATGGAAGAAAGGCACATCAACGAACAGGCCGAAGAGAAGCTGGGCCGCTGTCAAGCGTTGATCGCTGAGCACGGGCTGGCGATGAAGCTTGTTGACTGCGAGCATGTCTTCGGCGGCGAGCGCATAATCTTCTATTTCATGGCGGAAGGGCGGGTGGATTTTCGCGGGCTGGTCAAGGACCTGGCGCGGGAGTATCAGACCCGGATCGAAATGCGGCAGGTTGGAGCCCGGGACGAGGCCAGGCTGCTCGGCGACTATGAGACGTGCGGCCGGGAGTGCTGCTGCCGATCATTCATGACCTCGCTCAAGCCCGTCAGCATGAAGATGGCCAAACTGCAGAAGGCCACGCTCGACCCGTCGAAGGTCTCGGGTCGCTGCGGTCGGCTGAAGTGCTGTCTGCGATTCGAGCATGAGACCTACGAGGACCTAGACGTCCGCTTGCCTAGACTCGGCGCTCATGTTAGAACCCCGGAACTTGAAGGCACGGTAGTCGAACGGCAAATACTGACTCAACTACTGCGGGTAAAGACACCCGAGGGTCGCAAGGTTGTTGTGACCGCTGAGGACCTGGTGAGCGAAGGCGAGCCGGCTCCGCCTTTGCCCGAAACCGACACGGACGGTACCGAACCGCGTGACACAGGCCCGTGGGCGTCGGAGGAGGCCGAAGAGGCAACCATATCGCCGGAGCAGAGCTCAGGCGATGGGAACTGGTCAGCGACGCCGGCCGGCGAAGATGAGACAGCAGCCCAAGAGGCGGGGGAATCGTTGTCGCCGAGCAAACCGGCAGAGCCACAGGCTCATCGGCCTGAGAAGAGGTCACGCCGCTCGCGCCGTCGTCGATCCAGGTCCCGACGCGGCACCGGTAGGAGCGGACCGGGCGGTGGTTCCTCGGCGCCAGATCAGCCCTCCACGCGCGATGAGTGATGAGTGCGAATGTTGACTTTCAGGTGTCCAAGCTGCGGCCAGAACGTGAAGGTTCCTGATCTTGCCTCGTCGCCCGATGTCCGGTGCGATGGCTGTGGTACGGAGTTTCAGGTAGTCGCGCATCCGGGCGGATTGCGCGTCGCTGCCGAGCGGGGCAAGTCTATCGAGCAGGCGGCGGCGGACCTCGCTCGCTATCCCATCGACGCATTTGCCTTCGTGCAGGAGGGGTTGGGCTTCGCCGCCGAGCAAGTTCACGGCCCCAAGAGCCAAAACCACCGCCTTATCGAGCGGTGGATGGATCGCAATGACGTCGATCTGGCGAAGCTCTACGAGCTCCATGACGCCGGCAAGCTGCCCAAGCACGTCGTCGTGAAGATTCGGAAGCTGGGCGGCGTGTCCCGGCTGAACCGCCACGTGAGTGGGCAGCAGCTCTGCTGGGGACTGCGAGATCTCGCATTGCAAAAGTGGGGTTTGATGGCCAGCAGCGTGCTCAAACGTTGGAACATCGCTTCGACCGCGGATTTCGGGCGCATCGTGTTCGCACTCGTCAATAACGGGTGTCTTCAGAAACAGCCGAGCGATTCGCCCGAGGACTTCAAGGATGTGTACGACTTCGCCGAGGCGTTCGACGGGAACTTCCGTATCCCCAAAGAGCAGGCACGTTGACCACGGACCGTGTATCCATTGCGAACCGATCGCAAACTGCAAAACACCGATCACTAAACGAGCGGATTTGGTGGAGACGAGAGCGGCCGGCGACAGGGCGGCACGAGTGCAGCATCCGCCTGGCTTCTCGCCAAGCGCTTCCGCGCCGGTCTCTGTGGGCGCGGCCACAGGAACCAGCCGAGCAACAGCGTTACCGCAGGAATAGAGCAACAATCACCGTGTGGGACGCTCTGGCGATTCTGAGGCCCGCTGGCACGAGGCCTTGCCCGCCGCCAACGAGCTGGACATCACGGACGAGCGTAACTTCGAGATCACCTCCGCGTCCGCAGTCTTCTTCCGCGTCGTGGCGATCGACGAGCGAGGGGCTCGCAGCACGCCTTCGCGATGTGTTGGGGCTCCTCAGCCCAGAGTTCTGCCCTCGGCGCTGCCGCCGGCAGCCGCAGGAAGGTGGTACCGCGCGACCTTGTCCGTCCGTGCAAATGCAGGTCAGTGGATCGTCAATATCCGACCGGACCTTCCGAAGGGCGTTATCCGCCACGGCGCGGATCGTTTGCACTTGGCGATAATGCGTTGCCCCAAGTGGCTGTCTGTGGACGCGGAGACGGGGCAGCTACTTGGCGTGCCCGGTGCCGCTGACGTCGGCAGGCACGACGTCTTCGTTGAAGTCATGG
>CAYGAN010000314.1:0-1070 GCA_964347585.1 uncultured Planctomycetales bacterium
TCTCCGACGGAGTCATCAACGCACTGGACCTCTCGCAGTGCCGGGTGATGTTCACGGACGCGGCGCCGTAGGCGGGGGCAGCGGCATCACGGGCTGGTGCCTGTCCGCGGGTGTAGAAGAGAATCGGACCGTTAGTTCAAGAGGTTTGGGAGACGAAGGTCCGAGTCAGCTGCTGGAGCGCGGACGGGGCTGGGCACGCCACGCCCAGCAACATGTCCGACACGGCCGCTCACGAGCTGCGGGGCAAGCCTTGCGCCCTGCCGAAGTATCACGGGGCACAACCATCACACTTGGTTTTCCGGACGACACTTGCACGCTCTTATAATGGGGCAGTCTTTGACCGCAGGAGTACAGGCGAATCTTAGCGTTAGGGGGGGCAGATCCGGGAATCTGATGGCCCGCCCAGAGAGCGAGGGACCGTGATGTGTCGAAAGACGAGGGCGAGGTTGTTTCTGGGCGTCCTTGTTGGCGTGTTCGCCGCGGAGCGGGCCTGGTCGGGGTCAATCACGGGACGGCGTGAGGGGCAGTTCGGCGATGGCGTCCACGAGTCGCTCATCTGGGCTGTCGGCGCGGGCGATAACTCCACTACCGCCCACGGCATTGCGTTGTCCTGGCTGGGCAACTACACGATCAGCGATCTTCCTGCCGGCCAATATTACCTCGCCGGCAACGCCCACGGCGCCGCTCCCCACGTCATCCTCGACTTGCCTATCACGGTGCCCGGGTCGGGTTCCGTGGAGATGAACCTCTATGACCGCATAACAATGGGCAGCCAGGGCCTGACCGACTTGGACGCCTGCCAATGGGCTGCACAGACGTTCATCGCCACAGGGCGTGATCTGGACGAAGTGGTGGTGATCACGCCCGATGGCGGCACTCAGGTCAGCATCAGCGTTCGCCAGGGCGGCCCGGAGGGCCCTCAAATTGGCCCCGCCCGCACCGTGAACAACGCGGATCTGTTCCCAGCTGGCGCGCGCTGGGCCCCGGGCGACGACTCGTATCGCTTGCGCTCATTGCCGCTGAATTGCACCTGGTCGATCCGGTACCCCGCCAAGGTAACCACCGCCGCG
>CAYGAN010000314.1:1080-1841 GCA_964347585.1 uncultured Planctomycetales bacterium
GCGCTGGGCCCCGGGCGAGGTGCCGCTGATCCCCGGTCGTCAGTACGCTGTACGCGTCGATCTCGTTTCCGGCGCGAGCTGGGCGCCGGCTGTAGCCTATCGGGCGCGCGGCTATCCGAATGGCCACGCCTGGCTCGACGGTGAACCGATTCCCGAAGCGGACCTGAAGGTGTCGATCGCCTGCCGCGATACCGGCTTCTTCCAGGATTACAGCGTGAGTAACTGGTGGCGCTCTAACACCTTCGCCGAACTCATCCAAACCTTCGTTCCTCAGGGCCAGGAGTTGCGCATCGCTCAGATGATGCTCGCAGGGGAGGGTGGCTACTTGATGCGGGCGAGTGTGCATGAGTGGAACGGTAGTTACCCTCCGGGCGCGCAAGTCGGTTTCGCCAAGCATGCCAACATGTCGAAGGATTTGCCGCAGGCCTTCGTATGGGGCCCTGGTGAGGCCTCGCTGACGCCCGGCCAGCAATACGCCATCCGTTTCGTTCGCACGAATGGCCAGGACTTTGCCATTTATGGTGACTCCGACAAGTACAGCCAGGGCCAGGCGTATTTCGACGGCGTCCCGGATGGTGGCATCGACATCCACGGCACACTCGTTACCAAGGAGATCGATCGCGGCGAGATTGCCCTCAGCAGCCTGACCTTCACGCCCATTTCAGGCACGGAGATCAGGGCCACCTTCCAGACGGATGTGGCGGCAACCGCCACCATCGCCTACAGGACCGGCTCGCCGCCGTTCGACACCGTCTGGCCTG
>CAYGAN010000314.1:1851-4032 GCA_964347585.1 uncultured Planctomycetales bacterium
GCGACTATCACACGCCGTCGTCGTCCGGCACCTTGAGCCGAACACCGCCTATGACATGTGGGTCCTGGCCTACAACGCGACTCGCAACGTTCTTAGCACCGAGGCCAGCGCGACGCAGCTCACCACGCCGAACGAATTCGCGGCATTCACCGGCCACATTGACAGCCAAGATGTCCCAGTCGCCGGGGTGGAGATGATCCTCGAGCAGCCCGGGCTCACCACGTTGACGGATGCACGCAAGAGGTGGACGTTACCGCCGATGGGCTCGGATTCGCGGACCTGACGATGATCGCTTACACGAATCTCTTGGCCGGTACGGACGACAACCCGCTCGCCGGCTGGACGATGTTTGGTGACTTCGATGGCGAGTACAACAGCGGCGATTGGAGTATCCAGGCCCGCACCGGTCCCAAGTGGGTCGGCTACGTCGCGAATTGGCCGGACATGTCGCCCGGCGAGCACGGCGGCGGCATCTACCGCACCATGACTGTCGAACAGGGCCAGGCTTATCGATTCGGCGGCTTCATTCAAACCCGTGCGTTCGGCTCTGATCACGATCCCATCGACGGATTGGCCGTTGCTCGCATCGGTGTCGATCCGACCGGTGGGACCGATCCTGCCGGTTCGTCTGTTATCTGGGCTCGTATGCGATTCACCAGCGGAGCCTGGATGGAGCAGACCGTTGACTTCACCGCCCAAGCCGCGCAGGCCACGCTTTTTGCTCACCACAAGTGGGAGTACTTCTATGAGACGCCCGTTTGGTACATCGCCGCCTTTGACGACCTGTGGCTGGGCAGGCAGATAGACTCGAATGCCCCTCAGATCGATCGCGATCCATCCGTGCTTAGCACAAGCACAGCCGAGGGCCAGATCCCGCCGGATCAGTACTTCACCGTCGGCAACAGCGGGGGCGGGACGCTTGAGTACACGATCACGGACAATCGAACGTGGATGTGGGTCGTTCCTGACCAGGGCACTTCCACCGGCGAGGCCGATACCATCACCGTCCGTTACGATACGGCCAGCCTTGCGCCCGGCCAGTACGCCGGTACTATTACCGTCAGCGATCCCGATGCCACCAACCACCCGCAGTACATTCAGGTGAATCTCGCCGTGCAGGAGCAACTACTTGTCCAGCCCGAGCCCGGGACGCTGATCTTCCAGGACGGCCGCAGTTACCCCGACCAGAGCGTGCGCATATTCTCCAGGAGCATTCGCTCTACAACACCGGCGGGAACGACGTGCTCGAAGCGGCGCGATTTGACGGTGGCAGCTCCACGCACGACCGCAGCGTCGTGATCAAGTTCACCGAGCTGGACACGAGCCTGGAAGCGGGCAAGTACCTCCAAGAGGCGACCGTGACGCTGAACTACTCGGGCTCGCGCAACGACCCGGGCGGGGTGGCCAAGACGCTGTCTATCCACAAGCTGCTGCACGATTGGGGTGAGGGGACCAAGACGGGTATCGACGGGGCGTGGGCGGGCGCCGGGGAGGTCTGCTGGACGAAGCCTTATGGCGCGACCGGGGGGGACAATCCCAACTGGAACGGCACGTTGGACGCTCAATACGCCGATCCGGCCGCTCTGGACAGCGCCACGCTGAGCTCGGGAGGATACGGTCCGCTCAGCTTCAACGTGACTGCAGCCGTCGCCGAGCACCTGGCCAATCCCAGCCAGAACTTCGGCTTCGTGATCCGGGAGCAGGAAGGCGGGGAGAGCACCGAGGACGGCACGCGTCAGTTCCGCTCGCGGGAGTACGCGCTGATCGGTAATCGCCCCTCGCTGACGCTGACCTTTGTGGATCAGCCGCCGGCGGTGAACATCGAGTCGGTACGCACCCTGGCCGATCACGGCGGTCCGGGGCAGCTGGAGCTGAGTGTGAACTTGACGGCTGCTACGCTGCCGGAGGATAGTCCCCTCGTCACGACGGAGAGCCGAGATACGGGTATTAGCAAGTTGGTGATCGATTGCGACGGGGACGTGACGCTGCCGAGCCCGGCGGAGGATGCGGTCGAATCGATCATCGGCGAGTTCAACGGCAACGTGACCGCGAACGTGGTCAGCGTGACAGCCGTGGCGGACGTGCTGACGATCAACCTGACGGCGTTGCCGGATCAGGACACCTACACGGTGACGCTTTCCGGCTCGGTGATCGCCGGGGACAATGACTTCATAATCCGGG
>CAYGAN010000315.1:0-3387 GCA_964347585.1 uncultured Planctomycetales bacterium
CTTGCACGACGGCGGCAGTGGCGGCCAGCCACCTGTTCCCTTTGCCCTCGTTCGTCAAGACGCGTGGCCAGGCGCCCGAGGTCACCGCCACCGCGGAGCTCGACATAATCGGGCTTACCTGCCGCGGCAAGGCCACTTTGCTCACGTACTTCCTCGAGCGGGACGACGCGTTCCAACTGGCGGGCTACATCGGGCTGGAAGCATGGCCCGGGCCGGGCGCCGCCAGGACCCGCATCACCTATGACCCATCGCTCTGCGACGAGGCCGCCATCAAGCGGGCCGTCACCGAGCCGTACTACGATGCGCTCGTGGCGCTCTGGCGCCTCTCACCCTTCGAGATCAAGGACTACGATCCGCTCGGGTCCGATGAAGGCGGTCCGAAACAAGATCCGCGAACGGACAGATGATCTGGAGCGCTTGCTGCATTTGGCAGGGCAGCGTGGCTTCCGGGGCACGGGTGGCCACCGGTGATCCACACCAGCGAGAGCCTGGCCGCAACAGCCACGCCACACTTTACGGTGTGACTTACCTTCGGCCGAGCGTATCGCCGGACCGTGGGCCACAGGGGCGGCCTTTTTTCTGCCCATCGCTTGAGGTGAGGGGACCGGCTTGCTAATATATTCACTAAGGTGAATATGGCAGCGACGCTGACGGCAACCAATACGCTTTTCCGGGCCTTTGCGGACGAGACGCGCTTGCGGCTGCTGAACCTGCTGCTGGAGCGAGAAGTGTGTGTCTGCCACCTGTGCTCCGCCCTGGACGTGCCCCAGCCGAACGTCTCTCGCCACCTCGCTTATCTGCGGCGGGCCGGCTTGGTGACCGTCCGGCAGCAGGGCCGGTGGAAATACTACGCGGTTCCCAAACGCCCCACCGGCCTGCACCACACGCTGCTTGCGTGTGTGCGCACGTGCCTGGGCGAGATCGACGTATTCCAGGAGGATCGGGCCCGGCTTGAAGAGGCCTGCCGCGTGTGTGATTGCTGACCACAAACGATCGGTTGCGGGATCCCCTGTTACTCAAGAGGAAGGCTCACACATACTGCTTCGTGTGAGGCAGTTGTCAAGAACGGCCATGGAGTTTTGCGCGGTCGCCGGCGCAGGAGGAGATTGATTATGAAGAAGCTAGTAATGTTGACCATCGGGACGATGATTGTGTTCGTCGTTTCTTTCACAGTAGTTACTCCGCGTGCCCAGGCTCAGGCACCACGGGAAGCGGGGGAGAAGGCCGAGACGGCCGCCTTGCCAGGTACCGACAAGCCCGCGCAAGAAGCCTCGCAAGCAGCCGCAAGGGCTGGCGATCGACCCACCAGTAAAGGCATGTTGGCTCTCGAAAGCGCAGCCGCCGCAAGGAAGTACCTGTTCGTCTTCTTCTTCAAGACCGAGGACGAACGGACCCAGGAGATGAGGAAGGTCTTCGACGCGGCCAAACAGAAGCTTGCTGACAAGGCCGAGTTCATCATGATCGACACGACCGACCCACTGGAAAAGGAGATGGTGGACCAGTTCAAAGTCAGCCGGGCACCGATGCCTTTCGTTTTCTCGGTGGCCCCTAACGGTGCTATCATCCAAAGCTTCCCGCTAAAGTTCAGCGAGCAACAACTTGCGGACGCGTTCGGGAGCCCGTCGATGGAGAAATGCCTCAAAGCGCTTCAGAGTCGCAAGTATGTCATGCTGTGTATTCAAAACGAGGAAACTCACTTCAACGATGAGGCGATGCAGGGTGTTCGGGATTTCAAGGCCGATCGCCAATACACCCGTTCAACGGAAATCGTCAAGATGGATCCTCGTGATGCGAACGAGGCGGATCTCCTGGCGCGATTTGGGATTGATCCCGACAGTCCAGACGCGGTCACGGTTTTGCTGGCCCCACCCAGAAGGACCGTGGGCACGTTCAAGGGGGCCACCGATAAGGACAGGTTCGTGGCGGCGATCGCGCAAAGCAAGTCCGGCTGTCGCTGTGGTGGTGACCTTACGGAGGAATGAAGAGCTGGCTGAGGGGCGCTGCGCCCGCGTCACGTGCGTAAGACACCTAGCCTGTGGGTGGGCTGCGGAACCTGCCAGGCGTTGTTCAGGTCACAACGTTTGCGGGTTGTGGCGAATCCGCCGGGTCAGCTTGTCGTAGAACTGGATGGCAACGGCCTGCTCGGCCTTGATCACGTCGTCGGCACCGAGTTGTGAGGCCTTCATGCCCTTAGACGAGTAGTTCGTGCGGGCGATGATGTAAATCTCAGGTCGCAGACGTCGTGCCAGAGACGTGGCATTCAAAACCGCATCCTCATCCGGCATGGTCAGGGCCAAGATGGCAGCGGTGTTCAGGCCGGCCTCCACCAGCGTACCGGCGTCCGTGGCATTACCTTCCATGATGTCACGGCCCAAGGCGCGTTGTGTCTCCACGGTCACAGGGTTCTTTTCGATGATCGTGTAGGAGAGCTTGGCCTGATCAAGCAGATCGGCCACGCACCGGCCCGCCAGGCCGAATCCAACAATAATAACGTGACCGTCAATGTCCACCTTCGCTTCCGGCGGCAAAGGGGTCACAGCCAGCCGGGTTCCCTCTGCCCAATCAGGGGAACCTTCCACCTGGACGCACCCGTCTCGATATGTGCCCACGTAGGACTGTTCAGAGGTCAGATTCAATGGGGGTCTCCCGGCCGCAACTTCGTTCCCGTTCCTTGGTCTGAAACCGCACCCCAACCTCGCCTACCTCCAGCCTTCATATCGACGCGATTGGTTCAGGATGTTACAAGGACTGGGTGGAGAACTTTCGCATCGCCTCCGCGATGAGGTAGAACGAGCCGGTGATACAGATCACGTCTTCCCGAGTGATCGCACTCACTGCGATCCTCATGGCCTCCTCGAGCGTTTCGGCCACCTGGGCCATTTTGCCCGAACTCTCCGTGTATTGGGCAGCGAGTTCGACCGGATCGGCCGATCGTGGCGACCCCGTGCTGACAAAGATCATCTTGTCGGCCCCGAGCTGCAACCGGCGGAGCATGCCCGGGATGTCCTTGTCCTTGTGGCAGCCGAAAATCACGATCATCGAGTCGTAGGGAATATGCTGCCCCGTGGCCCTCATCAACGCGTTGATGCTTGCAGCATTATGGGCACCATCGACGAGAATTCGCGGCTCCTCACATATTATCTGCATCCGTCCCGGCAAGCGGACGTTCGCCAACCCGGACATCGCTTGCTGGTCGTCGATCGAGAAGCCACGGGACTTGAGGGCGTCCAAAATGTTCAGCGCTACGCTGCAGTTGGTTGCCTGATGCTCCCCGAACAGCGGCACTAGCACGTGCTCAAACCGGCTCGTCGCGGTTGTCATGCAGATCCGGGCGTGGCGGCCCGCGGCGCGCGAGAACTCGAAGCGGTAGCTGCAGTCGACTCCTTC
>CAYGAN010000315.1:3397-3952 GCA_964347585.1 uncultured Planctomycetales bacterium
CCGCAACGGCGCGTCTACCGCTGCAGCGGCCTCACGGATCAGCTCCTTTACACTCGCCACCTGCGGCGCGCTTACCACCGGGATCCGTTTCTTGATGATTGCTGCCTTTTCCTTGGCGATCGAGGACAGATCTTCGCCCAATTGTGGAGTATGGTCCCGACTGATGCTGGTCAGCCCGATGACCTCCGGCGAAAGGACGTTAGTAGCGTCCAGTCGGCCGCCCAGACCAGTCTCGACAACCGCAATATCCACCTCTGCGATCACGAAATAGTAAAACGCCGCCGCCGTCAGAACCTCAAAGTAGGTCGGCTTAGGTACACGAGCTTTGGCCGTAATGTTCGCGACGGCCCCAACGGCTTTGGCAAAGGCGCTCTCCGAGATCATCTTGCCGCCGACAATGATCCGCTCACGGATGCTCAACAGATGCGGCGAGGTGTACAGACCCACCTTGAACCCGGAGGCCCGAAGCATCTCAGCCAGCATCGTAGCCGTGCTGCCCTTCCCCTTGGTCCCCGCGATGTGGATTGACTTGAACGACCGGTGCGGATTGCCAAG
>CAYGAN010000316.1:0-1738 GCA_964347585.1 uncultured Planctomycetales bacterium
ACGGAAGCCCTCTGACCGCTATGGGGATTCGGGGCGAATCGATGAGCAGGAACCCGATCGCAGAACCGCGCACATCGCCGTCGCCCTGCTCAAGGAATTCGCGCGGACGAAGAGCCGTTTTTTCTTGTCGATGGGATCCGCCAGGCCCCACACCCCGCTGATCTGTCCCAAGAAGTACATCGACATATACGACCCGGCGAAGATCCCGCCCCCGAAGGCGCCGCCGGGAAAGGATCAGGGTGTACCTGACCTTGCCCGCCGCTTCGGCCGCAGCGCTGACATTTTCATGACCCGGAGCGCCTCGCCGCAGGAAGCGCGCGAGGCCATCGCTGCCTACTACGCCTGTGGCACGTTCATAGATACGGGAATCGGCATGGTACTCGACACATTGGAAAAAGAGGGCCTCGCCGATAACACCATCGTGATCTTCTTTGCCGACCACGGGTTCCATCTCGGTGAGCACGGGGTGTGGTCCAAGTACACGCTGTTCGAACAGTCAACGCGCGTCCCGCTGATCGTGCGCGTGCCTGGTGCGCCGGGAAACGGCAAGGTGTGCCGCGAGATCGTCGAGCTGGTCGATCTGCTGCCCACGATCGGCCAGCTCGTTGATCTGCCCCTGCCGGACAATCTCGAAGGCACGAGCTGCGCGCCGCTGCTGGCCGACCCGAACCGGCCGTGGAAGAAGGCGGCCTTCACTTACTTCGGGAACAAGGGTCAGCACCGGTCCGTTCGCACCAAACGCCATCGGTACAGCGAATGGCAACACGAGGGAACGACTGTCGCCGAGCTGTACGACCTGCAAGCCGATCCGTGGGAGACGGTCAACTTGGCGGACGATGAGTCCCACGCCGCCACACGCAAGGAGTTGGCCGCCCTGCTTCGCTCCGGCTGGCGGTCCGCACTCCCACCGCGACGATGAGCGAGTCTGGCGGACGAGCCGGGTGTCATTTGCTGCGTGCGCTGCACCTGCTCAACGCACTTTGCCAACCGGTCCGGCTTAGGTATGCTCAGAACTTGTCAGACTGGACCATGTCGTCTGGCTAGACTCGCAAGCCCAGGACTCTTGCCATGGGTGCCGACTGCTCGCTTAGCCGGAGGGCCTTCTGCAGAGGCATCGCTGGTGGCGTCGGCGCCGCGGCGGGAGGAGCGCTCACCGGGTGTAGTTCACTCTCAGCGCTGCTCGGGGAGGCGCCCGGCCTTTCGACCGACTGGCGCGAACGCAGGCAGAAGTACGATTTCACCATCATCGGTTCCGGCTACGGCGGCGCCGTCATGGCTGCCCGGATCTCCCGGGCGAGTGTCAACGCATCCAAGTCGGTTTGTGTGCTCGAGCGCGGGCAGGAGTGGCCCGTCGGGACATTCCCCGAGACGAGCGCGGCGTTCCTGCGGGAGCTGCGAACGCCTGTACTTAGCCCTCTAGGTTTGTATGAGTTTCGAGCGTTCGACAAGTTAGCTGTTGCCCAGGGTTGCGGACTAGGCGGTACCTCGCTGGTCAATTGCAGTGTCGCGGCCGTCCCGGACGTGGAGGTGTTTGAGGGCGACCTTTGGCCCGAGGGCATTACACTTGAGGCGCTGCAGCCATACTATGAAAAGGCTCACCGGATGCTTACTCCGCGCCCCCATCCCCGAGCATCTCGCTTTTTGAAGTTCCAGGCCCTGGAGAGACGGGCGGCAGAGATAGGCAAGCAGGTCGAAGCCCTCGAAACGGAGCTCCCATTCCACGCCGTCGGCGCCGATG
>CAYGAN010000316.1:1748-3431 GCA_964347585.1 uncultured Planctomycetales bacterium
TTCGTGGCGCGATTCGATCTCGCCATGACCAAGGCGCTCCAAGCCCTCGAAATCGCCGTCAACTTCGACGCCGTCGGCGTCAATGACCAGGGCGTATGGCAGGAATTGTGCGTTGGCTGCGGCAATTGCGTCACGGGCTGCAACGTCGGAGCGAAAAGAACGCTGGTGATGAACTATCTTCCTGCGGCTCGCGCTAACGGCGCTCATGTCTTTACGCAAACGGAAGTTGATTGGATCGAGAGACGGCCCGATGGCGTTTGGCACGTACACGGACGCCGCCATGAGCTCTGCGGCCTGCAAGAAACATTCAGGTTGACGACCGACAACCTCGTGCTCGCAGCGGGTGCGCTCGGGACGACTGAGATTCTCCTCCGGTCGCAAGCGAACGGCCTATCGCTCTCGGATACACTCGGAACGGGATTCAGCACGAACGGCAACTTCTTGGGCATCGCTTACAACTCCGACTATCAGACAAACATACTGGGTTTTGGCCGGGATCCAGGCAACCCCTGGCAGAGGAACGCTCCAGGACCGACAATCCTTGGCGCAATCCGCTACGGACCGGACCGGCCGCTGCCACACAGGTTCACTGTCGAGAACGGTTCTTTTCCCATGGCACTGGTCAGGCAAGCGGCGGTCTTGGTCAGAGCGCTTGACGGGGTGGACACCGACTACGGAGACGAACTGACCGAGTTGGGTCGGCAACTGCAGGATGTGACGGGGCGTCCCTATGCCGACGACGGCGCATTGAACCATACGATGCTGCTCTTGGTCATGGGGCACGACAGCGCGGGAGGCAGGATCCGCCTGGACTGCGCGGAGCGAGCCGAGGTCGAGTGGGAGGACCTCGGCCGCGAGGCCGTCTTCAAGACCATCAGCGAGGAGCTGCATGAGCATGCCCGCGCACTCGGAGCGCGTTTCATCTCGAATCCCGCGTGGGACTTCCTGGATGTTCGTTCCCCGATAATCATGCATCCTCTCGGGGGATGTCGGATGTGCGACAGTTGCGAAGGAGGGGTTATCGATGAGTTTGGCCGGGCTTACGCAGCGGACGGGAGTCTGCACCGTGGGCTCTACGTTGCTGACGGGTCGGTGATGCCGAGCGCCCTTGGGGTCAATCCCTTCCTCACGATTGCCGCGATCTCCGAAAGGATAGCCGCCCACATCATCGAGCCAATGGAATCCTAGGCCGCGTTCGAGCCCTAGCGAACGAACCCGCAGTCTGCAGCACCGCAGGTTCCTGCCAATACTGCCGCCAGCCGCCCACCAACGTCCGGCTGCTCCGGACTTGACCGGACTAGGCTCTCGGCAGTATGGTTTGAGTTTCCACTTAGGAGCTCAACCATGCCGTACGAGGACAAGACGATCGTTTGCACCGATTGTGGCCAGGAGTTCGTTCATTCAGCCGAGGATCAGGCCCGTTACGCCGAGCGTGGCTTCACCAACGAGCCGAAGCGTTGTCGAGATATGGTAGTCAAGCCGATCTCATTCAGCGACAGATTACAGCTCAAGACTTTCTGAATAAGCTTGCATTGCTGCCTTATGATCTTCAGCAAATGTTGCTCCAGATGGCACTGTCCTATGATCCTAGAACCCTGGCCTATCAAGCCTATATGAAACCTGGAAGCCAAGGAATGTTCGGATCTATCATGTGAGGCATTGGTAGCCTGCTTGGTGGAGTAA
>CAYGAN010000316.1:3441-3938 GCA_964347585.1 uncultured Planctomycetales bacterium
GTTGTCGAGATTGTCGTGAGAAACGCAAGGCACAACAGGCCAACAGCCGGCGTCCAGCGAGTTGGGCTGACAGGCGTTCGCAACGGGAATCCTACGACGCTGTTTGTGCAGAATGTGGCGTTCACACGACCGTCCCGTTCAAGCCGAGAGAAGGACGCCCGGTGTATTGCCGCGACTGCTTCCAGGCCAGACGGCAATGAAGTTGCTGCTGGTGCCCTTACCTCTCCGCGCCCCCCGTAGCTGAGAAGCAAACGACGGACAGCCAACGCGCGAGGATCCACCCATGCCCTCACGGCCGAAACTACGAGTTCTGATCGTCGGAGCAGGCGGTATCTCGACCCAGCACTATCGCGGCTGGATGAACAGCAGACTCGCCGAGATCTGCGGCATCATGGACATCTCCAAGCAAATGGCCGTTCACAAGAAGCAGGAATGGCGGTCCGATGCCGAGGTGTTCGATTCGTTGCCCGACGCGATGGCTCAGGGGCAACCGGACA
>CAYGAN010000317.1:0-3931 GCA_964347585.1 uncultured Planctomycetales bacterium
GGTCAGGCTCGCCCGGCTCGCCGAGATAGCGCAGAAGCTGCGTGCAGCCGGCCCGCCCGCAGAGCTCGCCGGGCCGGCACGGAACCGTCCCCGGCAGGACTCGAACCTGCAACCTTTGGCTCCGGAGGCCAACGCTCTGTCCAATTGAGCTACGGGGACCCCTATGCAGCCCGGATTGCTCGGATGCGCTCAGTTTATCGGGCGATGGTCCCAAGTCAATCTATCGGACAGGCCCCTGCGCACACGAACTGGACACCGGCGACACCGTGCACCCAAGTGGCGGACAGTCGGTACAAGAAGGGGGGTTATGCGCAAGGGTGCCGTTTTCTCGACTTGCTCACGGTTTTTTCGTTGAACCGGCGACCACATAGGTTTAAAAGAGTCTGTACAGGCAACGCCCGCCGACCTACCGCCTCTGTTGCACGAGTTTTCGCCGGACATGCGAGGTGAGTATTGCGCACGCGGGGTTGCCGTCCGAGCGGGGTGGCGCACAGATCAGTGATTCGGGTCGCACTCATCAGCCTTTCGGTCTTGTTGCTCTTTGCGGGTCAGTCGCTGGCCCAGACAACCACGTCGCAGGCAGCGACCGCCACCGCCCCCACCGAGGCAGCGCAAGCAGAAGCGGCCAAGCTGGAGGCGTGGTTGAAGGTCGTCAACGATCCTCGCAATACCCACCAGGCGCGCCGGACGGCCGCTCAGGCGATCATCGACAGTAAGAACGTCGAGACAATCGCAGCCCTGGGCGATCTGCTGGCGAAAGCAACGGACGCGACCGCCAGGCTGGCAATCTGCGAGGCGATCCCAGCGAGCAACCCCCCGCCGGTTCAGTTGGTCGATCCGCTGCTGGCGGTCCTGGCCGAAAAGGACCAGAAGCTTATCGCCGCAGCGGGAGCGGCGCTGGCCAGCTATAAGAACGCCGGCGTGGCCGATCAGCTAGGCGAGCTCGCCAAGAACAACCAAGCCCCCAAGCAGCAGCGCCTCTCGGCGGTCGAGGTCCTTTCTCTGATCTCGGACGAGCGCCGGGCGATCATCATTCTGACAACGCTCGTGGGCGATGCCGACGCCACCATCCGCCAGAAAACCTTCGCCACTCTCAATCGCGTCGCACCGATCCGACACGGCCAAGAGGCGGCACTCTGGCAAGAGTTCGGCCAGAAGGTCGCGAAAATGAGCGAGCTGGAATGGAAGGCTCTGCGGCTCAGTCTGGTGTTGGACGAGTTGCAGACACTTCGCAGAGACTATGAGAAGCTCCGGTCTGAACACGATAGCCTGGTGAAGCTCTACGTGGGCATGGTTCGCGAGCGATACGTCCAAGCCCCGGACGCGAAAAAGCCTGCACAGTTGATCGCGTTGCTGCAGGATCCAACGGCGCCGGTGCGGGTCTTGGCTGTCGAATTGATTCGGGACATGATCGCGGATCGCAAGCCCATTCCCGACGACGTAGGAAGCCAACTGCGAGCTGCCATGTCCGATGCGTCGCCGGTGGTCCGGCGGAACGTTGCCTTGGTCCTGCGCGACCTGCGTGATCCGGCCGATGCAAAGCGGGTGCTCGCGGTGCTGCCGACGGAGACCGATCTGCAAGCCAAAGAGGCGATGATCAATGCGTTGGGCGCCCTGGGCGACGTAACCGCGATCGGGCCATTGATTCCGCACCTGGCCGATGCGAATGAGCTGATCGCAGCCGAAGCAGCCGCCGCATTAGGCAAGCTGGCAGCCAAAGGGTCCGCCCCGCCGGAAGCACTTCAGCCCGCGATCAAGCCGCTCGTACCCGCGTTGATTGACAGGTTCAAGAAACTCCCTGCCGACGGGAAGATCTTACGTGAGAGATTGTTGGCTGCGATGGCGATGATCGCAGATCCCCAATTCACGGATGTCTTCATAGAGCATGCCGATTCGGAAACTGCGGAGCTGCGCCACTCGGCCGTGCGCGGCCTGGGGGCTCTGGGCGACCCGAAGCATCTGAATCTGCTCATCGCACGGCTCACGACCGACGCGGACGCACGTATTCGGCAGGCTGCCGCGACAGCCGTGGGAGGGCTCGCCAGCGCGGACGAGCACCTGGAGGTCCTTTTCGGGCGGATTAATCCACAGAGCGAAGCCGACGAGGCAGTCAGAGCGGCGGCCTGGGACGCGTTCGTGAACGTCATCGGGTCCCGCGCAGGCGCCGACCAGCTCCGCTGGGCGGTCAGGTGCGACTCGAAGGCCAACCCCGGCCTGGCCGAACGTTTCGTGGCCTTCATGACGGACATCGACAAGAAGATGGCCGGAGCCAACTCGGCTCCGCCCGAGCTGGCGGTGGTTCGGGAGCGACTGGGCGATTTCCACGTCGGGCGGGCGGCTCATGCTGAGGCTGCGAGGCTGTTCCTCGGAGCCTTTGAGCAACTGGCCAACGCCAAAGACGCGCGCGCAGGCGAGGTGGGCTTGAAGCTCTTGAGAGCACAGATGAAAGCCGATCGCTGTGAACAGGCGGTCGGCACAGCTGCGCAGTTGCAGCAGCTCGCCTCGCCGGCGGTCGAGCAAGCGGCCGGGCTCATTCTCGATCGCCTCAATCAGCACGTCGCGGCTGAGCAGTTCGACAAGGCACTCGGATTGATCGCCCAGTTGAGCAAGCAGGTGCCTGACTGCTTCGGTGGTGCGTGGGCCTCCAAGTTCGGCGCCATCGCCGAGCAGGCCACCAAGCTCCAAGACGCCAAGAACGTGCCCGCCTGGGTGGCACAACTCACAACGCCGGGCGAGCCGGGAAAGAACGCCGCCCAGAATCTCATCGCCATGGGAGATCGCGCCGTGCCCTTGCTGGCCGAAGAGTTGCGAAAGCTCATCTCCGCCGAGAAGCCCGATGCTTCGCTCGAGAAGGCCGTCATCGACGTGCTAGGCAAGTTGG
The DNA here is from genome assembly GCA_964347585.1 of uncultured Planctomycetales bacterium. Taxonomy (GTDB): domain Bacteria; phylum Planctomycetota; class Phycisphaerae; order UBA1845; family CAYGAN01; genus CAYGAN01. The sequence continues at coordinate 2,882 of CAYGAN010000317.1, forward strand.
CACCTACCTGGAAGCCGTACGAGCCAGGCGCGCCGCGTGACGCAAAGCTGCAGGCAATCCAAAGCCTAACTGCGGCATCCCAGCCAACCACGACCAAGGCGGCCGGCTGATGGTGATATGTCCTGGCCAAAGGTCGCTTACGCCGTGCTACCGATTCGCTTCGGTCCGACGTGAGCTGCCCGGTGTCCCAGCAGGCGCCAGCAGGTCACGCAGCCCTCGCAAATCTGCGAACGCATAATCGGGTTGCGCCGAACCAATGTCACTGATTCGATTTCCGCGGCAAATCCAAACAGTTCGCATGCCGCACCTGCCAGCGCCGGCGATGTCGCTGTGCAGTGAGTCGCCGACGTGCACGATTCGCTCCCGCTGCCAGCCGGTGCGGGCAATAGCCATCTCAAAGACGCCCGGATGCGGCTTGTAGCAGCGTGCGTCTTGCGATGTAACAACGTGCTCGAACCGAAGTCCGTGGTGCCGAAGGGCCGCGTCGAGTTCGTGCCGGTCAGCGTTGGACACACAGCAAACCGGCACGGGAATCTCGGCGAGGACCTCAGCCGACTCCTCGAAGAGCGGCGGCCGACGCCAGTAGTCCTGCAACGCCTCCACGTACGGGACCGGATCGGACAAGCCGGCCAGTGGCCCGACCGTCGCGACCAGACTATCGCATTCACACTCAAAGAGCGTGCGAAAGCTATCGTGATTGCTGCGCTCGATGGCTGCGAAGAATTGCTCGCCCCACATGACGGCCAGAGCCGAGGCGCTGACGTTGAGCGAGTGTTCATCGACTAGCCGCTGACAGACCTGCTCGACCGTGGCACGATCGCCGTCGGCCACCGTCCCGTAGAAGTCGATGAACAACCCCTCGATCGTCTCTTGGCTCATTGACTCCATCCGCGTCAACTAGAGCTGGCCGATCTGTCGCAACGTCCGGGCGATCACGTCTCGCTCACCGTCCGGCACGGTCGGGCCCCACGGATCATAGCACGCCCTCTGCGGGATGACGTCGAGCACAGACAGCGCCAGCAGCATTCGCCGAATGTACCCTTCGATCGG